>JAEWIV010000176.1 GCA_023386865.1 Pseudomonadota bacterium | reverse complement strand
CGCTTGTGACGGGACCGGGCGCCGCGCCGTTGTGCAGCGCCTTGATGGCGTCGGAGGGCGAGGGCAGATCGGCGGCGTAGCACAGCCGGATCAAGGCCATTTCGGCGGCACGCAGCGGCGAGGGCGCCGACAGCGTCTCCTGCAGGCCCTTCATCAAGAGCGTCCAGGCGCGTGTCAGCGAGGCCATCGTGAGCTTGCCCGCCATGGCCATCCCGTGGGCGCGCTCGCTGTCGGCCGAGGCGGCTGCCGCATCGGGCGCCACTTTGAGGCGGGTCACCCAATGCGTCAGTTCGAGCAGATCTTGCAGGATAACGACCGGATCGGCGCCCGCATCGTGCATCTCGGCCAGCGCCGCCACGACTGCCGGGGCGTCGCCGCGCATGGTCTTCTCGAAAAGCTCGAGCACGCGGCTGCGGTCGGCCAAGCCCAGCATGTCGCGCACCTGGTTGGCATCGACCACGCCGCCGCCATGGGCAATGGCCTGGTCGAGCATGCTGAGGCCATCGCGCACCGAGCCGTCGGCGGCGCGCGCGAGCAGGGTCAGCGCCTCGGGCGAGATCTCGACCTTCTCGGTGGCGGCGATCTTGCTGAAGTGATCGATCAGCACCTGCTGCGGCACGCGCTTCAGGTCGAAGCGCTGGCAGCGGCTCAGCACCGTCACCGGCACCTTGCGGATCTCGGTGGTGGCGAACAGGAACTTCACATGCGGCGGCGGCTCTTCCAGCGTCTTGAGCAAGGCGTTGAACGCCTTCTCCGACAGCATGTGCACTTCGTCGATGATGTAGACCTTGTAGCGCGCCGACACCGGGCGATAGCGCACGCCCTCGATCAGCTCGCGCACGTCGTCGATGCCGGTGCGCGAGGCCGCGTCCATCTCGATCACGTCGACGTGGCGGTCCTCGGTGATGGCCTTGCAGTTGTCGCAGACGCCGCAGGGGTCGACGGTGGCATCGCCCTTGCCGTCCTTGCCGACGCAGTTCAGCGCGCGGGCGATGATGCGGGCGGTCGTGGTCTTGCCGACGCCGCGCACGCCCGTGAGCATGAAGGCGTGGGCGATGCGGCCCGTGGCGATGGCGTTGCGCAGGGTGCGCACCATCGCCTCCTGGCCGACCAGCGTGGTGAAATCGACAGGACGGTATTTGCGGGCGAGGACCCGATAGGGAAGCTGTTCCTTGGCTTCCGGCATGGCGAGCGTCCTACCCGAAAGGCGCCGTGGCCCCATGAGGCCCGGCGGGCGTCGCGCCCGGCCGCCTGTGCCGGCGGCGGCGCGCGCCAAGCGACAGGTGAGGGACCAGCATGACCCGAAGCGAATTCGTTACGGCTGCTTCCTTCCGGATCTGACCGGGTTGGCGACTGCTCCGCCCACACCGGCCCCTCGAGGCGGTTATATCAGGAGTCCGGCCGCCGGACGCAAGGGCGGAAGATGGCCCTTTGTGGACCTTTGAGCGCGGCCGCCAATGCCGTGATTCAGAGGCCGGACTCTTGCCGCCGCCTCACTTGGTAAGGATCAGCTTGCCCGAAGCGGTGAGCCGCAGCCGGTAGGTGTCTACCCCGTGTCGGATGCGCAGTTCGCGATGTCCGGCCAGAAGCGCCGTGCTTTCGGCCACCGGAAAGTTGACGGCGCCCTCCCGCGCGGTCTGGCCGGAGGCGGAATCGCCTAGCTTTGCGTGCAAACTCATCGGCCGCTCCTTGATAATATGCTATTGATAATTATTCGCATATCAGCGGATGTCAATGCCGTCCTAGGGGCACCGCTGCGGCCGTCTCAGCCCGAGATGGTCGCGCAAGGTCGTACCGGTGTAGTCGGCGCGAAACAGGCCGCGCTCCTGCAGGCGCGGCACGACCTCGGCGACGAACGCGTCGAACTGCCCGGGAAAGAACGGCGGCATGACGTTGAAGCCGTCGGCGGCGCCGGCTCCGAACCAGGACGCCAGCACGTCCGCGATGTCGGCGCCGGTGCCGATCAGCAGCAGATGGCCGCGCGCCGCCGCAACGCGATAGTAGAGCTGTCGCAAGGTCAGCTTCTCGCGCCGCGCCATCTCGAGCAGCAGGGCGGCGCGGCTCTTGAGATGCTCGGTCTCGGGCAGCTCGGGCACCGGCTCGTCGAGCGGATGGACCGACATGTCCGAACCCAGCCGTTCCGACAGCACGGTGAAGGCCTGCGCCGTGTCGATGTTGCGGTTGAGCTCGGCAAAGATCCCCTGTGCCTCGGCGGCCGTGCGGCCGATCACGGGGAACACGCCGGGCATCACCAGGACCTCGTCGGCGCGGCGGCCGAACCCGGCAACCTGCGCCTTCACATCGCGATAGAAGGCCTGCGCTTCGGCGAGATCGTTCTGTGCCGTGAACACCACGTCGGCGATGCGCGACGCCAGCGCTTGGCCCGGGCCCGAGGAGCCGGCCTGGATCAGCACCGGATGGCCCTGCGGCGAGCGCGGCACGTTCAGGCCGCCTTCGACCGTGAAGTATTTTCCATGGAACGACGGCACGCGCAGGCTGCCGGGCCGCACGAAGATGCCGGCCTTCTTGTCGGCGACGAAAGCGTCGTCGGCCCAGCTGTCCCACAGCATGCGGCAGGCCTCGACGAACTCCTCGGCCATGGCGTAGCGCTCGGCATGCGGCGGATGCTGGCGGCCGAACACGGCGGCGGACTTGGCATAGGCGGTGGTGACGACGTTCCAGGCGGCGCGGCCGCCCGACAGATGGTCGAGCGAGGCGAAGGAGCGGGCGATCTGGTAGGGCTCGGCGTAGGTGGTCGAGCCCGTGGCGGCGAGCCCCAGCCTGCTGGTGCTCATCGCCAGCGCCGAAAGCAGCGTCAGCGGCTCGAACTTGCCGATGGTCGAGGGGTGCTCGCCATAGCCCGTGGCGAAGCCGTCGCCCAGGAAGAACATGTCGAACTTGCCGCGCTCGGCGGTCGCGGCGATGTGCTGCATCAGGCCGAGGTTGGGCCAGCCATCCACGACGGCGTCGGGATGTCGCCAGCCGCCGACGTGATGGCCGGGCGTCTGCACGAAGACGCCGAGGCGCATCTGGTGCTGCAATGCCGCCGCCATGCTCAGTGCGCGAAGTTGCGCATCCCGCCGTCGACCGGGATCACCGTGCCGGTGATGTAGCGCGCGCGGGGCGATGCGAGGAATGCCACGAGATGGGCGACGTCCTCGGGTTCACCGAAATGGCCCATCGGGATGTTCTTGGCGATGAAGGCCCGGCGGGATTCCTCGGTCGGATGCAGCTTCTCGAGGATCTGCTCGCTGTTGATACGGCCCGGCTGGATGGTGTTGACGGTGACGCCCTCGGCCGCGACCTCGCAGGCAAGGCCCTTGGCCCACAGGTGCAGCGCGGCCTTGGCCGCCACCGCCGCGTTGATGCCGCGCGGTTCCATGGTGCCGCTGATGTTGATGATGCGGCCCCAGCGGCGCCAGCGCATGCCGGGCAGCAGTGCCGTGGCGAGCCGCCGCGCCGAGGTGAAGTTGAGCGCAAACGCCTCCTCCCAGACGTCCTCGCCGGCATCGACCGTCGTCGGGCGTGAGCCGCCGGCGCAGTTGACCAGGATATCGACCTGCCCGAGCGCCTGGGTGGCGTCGCGGGCGAGGCGGGCGAGATCGCCGGCCGACGTGACGTCGGCGGCGAGCGGCGTGACGTTGCGATGCCGCATGATCCTGTCGAGGCGGCGTGCGGTGGCGGCGACGCGCACACCCTGCTCGGCCATGAGGCACGCGATGCCGGCGCCGATCCCGGCGCTGGCGCCGGTGACGAGGCAGGTCCGACCGTCGAGCTCGAAGTCCATCATCCCTTGATGGACGACTGGCGGCGGCTTGCCAACAGCGGGCCGCTGGCCCGGGCTTTGTCGGAACCGCCAAGCGCGATAGAGTTTCGCAACCGCTGGGAGATGCTCATGGCCGCAAGGAAGAAGAAGTCTGCCTCCAGGAAGTCCGTCGCCAAGAAGGCGGCGAAGCCGCGCAAGGGCCGTGCCGCGGCCAAGAAGGCCGCGAAGACCCGGAAGGCGAAGGTGGCAGCGAAGAAGGCGGTTCCGAACCGCAAGAAGCGACCGGCCGCCAAGAAGGCCGCCGCACCCCGTAGCGCCATCGTCGCGCCGCCGGCGCCCGTCACGGAACTCGACAATCGGATCGCCATCGTGCGCGCCAACCTGCGCGAGCTGGTCGAGCAGGCGGCGTCATCGGCGGGTGCGGCCAGCGAGGAGCTGATGTCGCAACGAATTGCCGAGCAGGAAGAACGGCTGCGGCGCCTGATCCAGGAGCGCGACGAACTTGCTCGATGAGCCGTCGCCGTCCCGAGGTTCCCGCCCCCATTTTGACCCGCCTGCGCAAGGCCTGCCTCGCGTTGCCGGAAACGCGCGAGGAGCGGGCCTGGGTCGGCAGCCGCTGGTGCGTCCGCCGGGAGACGTTCGCGCACGTGCTCATGATCGCCGATGGATGGCCGCCGGTCTATGCCCGCGCGGCAGCCACCGACGGCCCCGTGTGCGTTCTGACCTTTCAGTCGCTGGGACCCCGGGTCGATCCTGAGACGTTCTCGCGGCCGCCTTACTTTCGCCCGCGCTGGCGACCCGACATCGTCGGCCGGTTTCTCGCGGAACGCGACGACTGGCGCGACATCGCCAAGCTCGTGACCGCGAGCTACTGCCTGCTGGCGCCGAAAAAGCTCGCGGCGGCGGTCCGCGTCGGGAGCGGGTAGTTACGGCCGGCGCCTGAAATCGGCTACGCTTCGGCAAACGACAGCGAGAGGAACAGCCATGCGTATCGGTGTCACGATGTTTGCCACGGACTATGCAATCCCGCCGCATGAGCTCGCCGTCGAGGCCGAAAAGCGCGGCTACGAATCCGTCTGGTTCCCCGAGCACAGCCATATCCCGACCAGCCGCAAGTCGCCGTGGCCTGGGGGCCCGGAGCTGCCGAAATGGTACTACGATACCTACGATCCCTTCCTGGCCATCGCCGCCGCGGCGGTCGTCACCAAGACCATCAAGCTCGGCACCGGCGTCTGCCTGGTCGTGCAGCGCGATCCCATCCACACCGCCAAGGAGGTCGCCACGGCCGACCGCCTCAGCAACGGCCGGCTGCTGTTCGGCGTCGGCGGCGGCTGGAACGCCGAGGAGATGGAGGATCATGGCACGGCCTTCGCCACCCGTTTCAAGCTGATGCGCGAGCGCATCGAGGCGATGAAGGAGATCTGGGCGCGCTCCAAGCCGAAATATTCCGGCGATTTCGTGAAGTTCGACGAGATGATGCAATGGCCCAAGCCGGTTCAGAAGCCGCACCCGCCGATCATCGTCGGCGGCGGCCTGCCGCACGGCGCACGTCGCGCCGTCGCCTACGGCGACGGCTGGATGCCGATCGGCGGCCGCGGCGGCGACACGCTCGCCATGCTGCCGGAGTTCCGCGAGATGGTGAAGCTCGCCGGGCGCAAGGAAACCGACGTGCCGATCACGCTGTTCGGCGTCGGCATGAGCGCCGACGGGCTGAAGCGCGCCGAGGATGCCGGCGTCGACCGCGTTGTCTTCGGTGTTCCGGCCGAGGGCCGCGACAAGGTCCTGCCGGTGCTCGACAAGGGCGCGGCGTTGATCCGGTGATGCCCGGTCTTGCCAACCTCACGGAGGTCCCGTCGGAGCCGATCCCGCTGTCGGTGCTGACGGGCTTCCTCGGCAGCGGCAAGACCACGCTTCTCTCGCGTGTCCTCAACGTCCCGGACCTGAGCGACACCGCCGTGCTCATCAGCGAGTTCGGCGCGGTCGCCCTCGACCATCAGCTGCTGGAAGCGGCGGCCGACGACGTCGTCGAGCTGCCCAACGGCTGCACCTGCTGCGCAGTGCGACAGGGACTGGCCGATGCCTTCTATCGGCTGCTGCGATCGCGCCAGGTTTCCGGCCGGGCGCCGTTCCGGCGTATCGCGCTCGAGACCAGCGGGCTCGCCGATCCGGGACCCACGCTCTATACGCTCTCCGCCGATTCCTTTCTCGAGGCCTCGCTGCGCCTCGACCGCGTCGCCACGACGATCGACGCCGTCCTTGGTGAGGACACGCTCGACCGCTTTCCCGAGGCCGTCGCCCAGGCCGCCGTTGCCGACCTTTTGCTGCTGACCAAGACGGACATGGTCCGCGTCCCGGACAGCCTGCTTCAGCGGCTGGCGTCGTTGAACCCTACGGCGCCGATCGTCGATGCCCGCGATGGCGAGGCGAGCGACCTGCTGTTCGGCGGTGTGCCGAGGGCGCTGCCGCGGCCGCGACTGCATGCGACAGCGGTGCATGCCCATGGCATCCGAGCCCTTGCGGTGCGTCTGCAGCAGCCGATGAGCCGCCTCGGCTTCGCCATGGCACTGGGCGGCCTGGCGCGCGATCGCGGCGAGAAGCTGCTGCGCGTCAAAGGGCTGGTCGAGTTCGCCGACCGGCCGGGCGGACCGGCGGCGATCCACGCCGTCCAGCACACGCTCTACCCGCCGCGCTGGCTCGAGCGGTGGCCGGACGCCGACCGGATCAGCCGGCTCGTCTTCATCGTACGCGATCTCGAGCCGGACGAGATCCTGCGCCGCTTCGTCGACGGCCAACCGGCGTGTCTCGCCCCTTCGGCAGGAGTGACATGATGCTCGATCTCGCCATCACCGGCGGCACCTGCGTGCTGCCGACCGGAACCCAGGCCGCCGATATCGGCATCAAGGACGGGCGCATCGTCCTGGTCGGCGGGCCGGGCTCGCTGCCGCAGGCGGCGCGCACCGTGTCGGCCAAGGACCGGCTGGTCATTCCCGGCGGCATCGATCCGCACATCCATTGCCTGATGCCGGTGCGCGCGCCGGGACGCCCCGACGTGCTGACCGACCCACCGTCGCAGGTCAGCAAGGCCGCCCTGCACGGCGGCACCACGACCCTGATCGACTTCGTGCAATGCGTGCACGACCGCACGATCCAGCAGTCGATTGAGGCGACCCAGGCGCAATGGAGGGACGCCTGCTACTGCGACTACGGCTTCCACCTCACCCTGATGGGCGAGGTGCCGGTGCCGCATTTCGGCCAGCTCGCCGATGCGATGCAGGACGGCCATGCCAGCATAAAGATCTTCACGACCAACATCCGGCCGGGAAACATCGGCCGCATGGTGCCGCACGGCCATATCTGGGAGGCGCTGAAGGTCGTCGCCGGGGCGGGCGGCATCGCCTGCATCCACGCCGAGGACAACGACATCGTCATGTTCATGTACGACAAGCTGATGCGCGAGAACCGCGTCAGCTTCGAGCACATGGCCGAGGTCCACAACGCGCTGTCGGAGGAGCTCTCCTTCAACCGCGTGATCCGACTGGCCGAGAATGTCGAGGGCGCGGCGCTCTACATGGTGCATGTTTCCGCGGCGACCGGCGTTGCCGCACTGGAAGCGTCACGCGCGCGCGGTTTTCCGATGTACGGCGAGACCTTGCATCAGTACCTGCTCTACAACGCCGAGGACTACAAGCGGCCGGGCGGGCAGATGTTCCACACCTACCCGTCGCTGAAGTATCCCGAGGATCAGAAGCGGCTGTGGGAGGCGACCAACCGCGGCGCCATCCAGGTCATCGCCACCGACGAGCTGTGCTGCCCGCTGCGGGTCAAGCTGCAGGGCAGCCGCATCGACGACACCACGGGCGGCAACTCGGGCGTCGAGCCGCGCGTCGGGCTGATGTACACCAACATGGTCACCAGGCGCGGTTACTCGGCGGCGCATTTCGTCGACATGATCTCGAGCAACGCCGCGCGCATCATGGGACTTTACCCGCGCAAGGGTGCGCTGGCGGTGGGCTCCGACGCCGACATCGTGCTGCTGCAGACCGGCCTCTCGAAGACGATCACCGCCGCCGACCTGCACGAGACCGACTATACGCCGTGGGAGGGACATGTCGTGACGGCGTGGCCGACCACGACGATCCTGCGCGGCAACGTCGTGGTGGAAGACGGCGCCTTCCACGGTGACCTCAAGCACGGGCAGTTCCTCAAGCGCAAGGTGGCGGATGAGATCCGCAGCCGGCCGGCGGTCTAATTGCGTTAAGCGAGGAGTAGTCCGTGGAACTCGATATTCCGCGCCTGTTGGCGGAGCTGGCCACCCGGCGTCCGATCTTCCATTCGGAAGCGGACTTGCAGCATGCATTCGCGTGGTCTGTCCAACAGCTTAACCCGCACCTTGCCGTTCGGCTCGAATATCCTCTGGCACGCCCGGAGAACAAGGCCATCGACGTCGTAATCCGGGGCGAGCGGAAAACGCTCGCCGTCGAACTCAAGTATCCCTGTGCGCTCTTCGAGACTCACCACTCTGGTGAGATCTATGCCCTCAAGAATCACAGCGCGGCAGACTACCGTCGCTATGACATTCTCAAGGATGTATTGCGCATGGAACGATTTGTGCAATCGAACGAAAGAGCGTCGGCCGCTGTACTGGTGATCACCAATGATCCCGCAATCTGGCTCGGCCCAAAGAGCGAAGCGACAGACGGTGCGGCGTTCGCTCTCCGTGAGGCGCAGGTTGTGAAGGGAGAACTGCGCTGGTCCCAGTATGCGAGTCCGGGCAACGTCCGGGGCCGCGAAGCGCCGATCCTTCTCCGCGGAAGCTATGTCCTGAATTGGAAGGACTACGCCCGTATCAACGACCAAAGATATGGCTTGTTCAGATTTCTCTACATACCGATCACGAAGGAGGTCGCCGAAATCGGCGAAACGGCGGAAGCCGCGGCGAGAAGCGACGCACCAGGGCGCGGGTAATGCTGAGCCGTTGATTGACCTGCTGCCGCAAAACAACGCGCACGAAATCGCGCCAGAGTGCGGAGACTCACACTCGCGGCGCCGGGCTGAGGCTATGATGGCCGCGGCGTGCTCCCCGGAGGGAAGCAATGAACCGTGGCCCACAGCTTGCGGTCGGCGCGCGCGGACGAGACGTTCAGCGCGTTCAGACCATTTTCGTCATGATGAAGACGCTCGGCTTCGACCAGATCGACGGCGTGTTCGGGACCCTGACCAGGAATGCCGTCGTCGAGTTCCAGCAAGGCGAGGGTCTTGCCGCCGACGGCGTGGTGGGTGACAGCACCTGGCAGCGCCTGCCCGCGGATCCCGACACGCCCACCCTGAAGCGCGGCTCGACGGGTAGTGCCGTCACCGGCCTGCAAAAGGGCTTGCTCAAGTTCGGCGGTCCCGGATCACCGACCGATCCGGGAC
>JAEWIV010000388.1 GCA_023386865.1 Pseudomonadota bacterium | reverse complement strand
CCAGGCTGCGATCTCGCGCAGCGTGCCGAGCAGCCGTGGCGAGGCGCCGCGCGGCTTCAGTCGGCGCCACGCCTGCTCGGGGTCGACGCGGTAGGTGCCCGGCTCGTTCAGCACCGCCATCTCCTCGGCGATCCAGGAGAAGCGGCCGGTCTTGTCGAGCTGGCGTTTCAGCTTCTCGTAGACCATGCGCAGGTGCGTCACGTCGCTCAGGGCATAGGCGATCTGGCGTTCGCTGAGCGGCCGACGGCTCCAGTCGGTGAAGCGGCTGGACTTGTCGATCTTGGCCTTGGCGAGCTTGGTGGCCAGCGACTCGTAGGAGGCGGCCTCGCCGTGGCCGCATACCATCGCCGCCACCTGGGTGTCGAACAGGGGTTGCGGCACCTTGTTCATGCGCAGGTAGAAGATTTCCAGGTCCTGCCGGGCGGCGTGAAAGACCTTGAGCACCTTCGGATTGGCCATCAGCTCGTCGAGCGGGGCGAGGTCGATTCCGTCGGCCAGGGCGTCGATCGCAGCCGCGTCGTCAGGCCCCGCCACCTGCGCCAGGCAGAGCTTGGGCCAATAGGTCCGCTCACGCATGAACTCGGTGTCGACGGCGATGAATTCGGTGTCGGCCAGGGACTTGCAGAAGGCCGCCAATTCGTCGGTCGTGGTGATGAGCTTCATTGAGGCGACATATAGCGGGCGGGGCGGCGGGGGGCAAAGGTGACGCAGCCGCCAGGCCTGTTCCGGGGGCCATTTGCTTGACTTACCGGCACATTCCGTGCCTTTTGCCGGCCCGTAAAACCCCGGAAATCGTGATGTCCTCCGTCTACCGAACCCATACGTGCGGCCAGTTGCGGCCGGAGCATGTCGGCCAGCAGGCCCGTCTTTCAGGTTGGGTGCAGCGCAAGCGCGACCACGGCAACCTGCTGTTCATCGACCTGCGCGACCACTATGGCATCACCCAGGTGGTGGTGGACGTCTCGAGCCCGGTGTTCAAGACGGCCGAGGCCGTGCGCACCGAGAGCGTGATCACGGTGAGCGGCAAGGTCGTGGCGCGCGAGCCTGCCACCGTGAATCCCAAGCTCGCGACCGGCGGCGTCGAGCTCGACGCTGCCGAGATGGTCGTGCAGTCGATGGCCGAGACCCTGCCGATCCCGGTTTTCGCCGAGCACGACAGCACGCCCGAGGAGCTTCGCCTGAGGTACCGCTTCCTCGACCTGCGCAAGGACAAGCTGCACAAGAACATCATGCTGCGCAGCCAGGTGATCGCGTCCTTGCGCCGCCGCATGATCGAGCAGGGCTTCATGGAGTTCCAGACGCCCATCCTGACCGCCGACAGCCCCGAGGGTGCCCGCTCCTACGTCGTGCCGAGCCGCCTGCATCCCGGCAAGTTCTACGCGCTGCCGCAGGCGCCGCAGATGTTCAAGCAGCTCCTGATGGTGTCCGGCTTCGACCGCTATTTCCAGATAGCGCCCTGCTTCCGCGACGAGGACGCGCGGGCCGACCGCGCTCCGGGCGAGTTCTACCAGCTCGACTTCGAGATGAGCTTCGTCACCCAGGACGACGTGTTCGCCGCCATCGAGCCGGTGCTGGGCGGCGTGTTCGAGGAGTTCGCCGCCTTCGGCCGCGAAACGTCGACCCCGCGCAAGGTCACCAAGTGGCCGTTCCCGCGCATTCCCTATGCCGACGCGCTGCTGACCTACGGCACCGACAAGCCCGACCTGCGCAACCCGCTCCGGATCGTCGACGCGGGCGAGGTCTTCGCCGGCTCCGACTTCAAGGTGTTCGCGGGCATCGTGGCTTCGGGCGGCGTCGTGCGGGCGCTGCGCGCACCCAGGGCGGCGGGCCAACCGAGAAGCTTCTTCGACAAGCTGAACTCCTGGGCGCAGGGCGAGGGCAAGCCGGGCCTGGGCTACATCGTGCTGGAGGGCGGGGCGGGCAAGGGCCCGATCGCCAAGTTCGTGACCGGCGACCGCCTGGCCAAGTTGAAGACCCTGACCGGCGCCGAGGACGGCGACGCGGTGTTCTTCGTCGCCGACAAGCTCGAGGCCGCGTGGAAGTTCGCGGGCCAGGCGCGCACCAAGGTCGGCCAGGAGCTGGGGGTGATCGCCGAAGATACCTTTGCGTTCTGCTGGATCGTCGACTTCCCGATGTTCGAGTATGACGAGACGGCCAAGAAGATCGATTTCAGCCACAACCCGTTCTCGATGCCCCAGGGCGGGCTGGAGGCGCTCGAGACGCAGGATCCGCTCACCATCAAGGCGTGGCAGTACGACATCGTCTGCAACGGCATCGAGCTGTGCTCGGGCGCGATCCGTAACCACAAGCCGGACATCATGTACAAGGCGTTCGGCATCGCGGGCTATAGCCGGGAGCAGGTCGAGCAGCGCTTCGGCGGCATGCTGAACGCCTTCCGTTACGGCGCCCCGCCGCATGGCGGCGCGGCGCCGGGCGTCGATCGCATCGTCATGCTGCTGGCCGACGAGCCCAACATCCGTGAGGTCATCACCTTCCCGATGAACCAGCAGGCCGTCGACCTCATGATGGATGCACCGACGGAGCTGCCGATGGAAAAGCTGCGCGAGCTGTACCTCGCGCTGCGCTTGCCGCCGAAGAAGGACTGACCTGCTCTTCTATCCCAGCGAGATTGCTGACGCTCGGATGCCGTCAGCGGCCTGCGACCAAGCTTTAATCGGGAGTTGACGGATGCGATAAGAAATATTATTATCAAGCACTTATTTAATTTTAATAAAGTAATATATGAGCTTCCCTCGGCTCCCATTCATTACGCTGTCGCTGGTCTTGGGCGTTGGCCTGATGACCGGGGCGTGCGGTGTGCCGTTGGCGGTCTCGGGGGCCGGCTATGCGGCCGACGGCGGGATGCTGGTGGCCAGCGAAAAGACCTCGACGGACCACCTGCTTTCGATGGTCTCCAAGCAGGATTGCGCGGTTTGGCGGGTCGTGAAAGGCCGTGCCGTGTGCAAGCCGCGCGAGGGCGACAGGGACCCCTACAAGGTCGACTACAACGATCCGCAGCGCATGGTGGGCGAGGACGGGGTGCACTATGCGCCGCCGCTCCGCGCGGACGCGGACGCGCCGGCGACGAGCTGGGAT
>JAEWIV010000107.1 GCA_023386865.1 Pseudomonadota bacterium | reverse complement strand
GGCGAGACCACGGTGACCGTGCGCGGCAAGGGACGCGGCGGGCGCAACGTCGAATACCTGTTGAGCGAGGCGATCGCCGCCGACGGCACGCCGGGCATCTGGGGCCTTGCCGCCGACACCGACGGCGTCGACGGCGCCGAGGATATCGCGGGCGGCATCTTCACCCCCGATTCACTCGCTCGCGCCCGGGCCAAGGGCCGTGACCCCGCGGCGATGCTCGACGACAATGACGGGCACGGTTTTTTCGAAATGCTGGGCGACAGCCTTGTCACCGGCCCGACCAAGACCAACGTCAACGACTTCAGGGCAACCTTGATCGCGCCATGACGGTCTATCCTGGATCCTGCCATTGCGGTGCCATCACCATCGCCTTCACCTCGGACAAGGCACCGGCCGCCCTGCGCGTCGGACGCTGCGCCTGCAGCTTCTGCCGGCGCCACGGCGCGCGCACCTGCGGAGACCCTGCGGGCTCGGTCGAGTTCCGCGCCGAACCCGGCAGTCTCAGCCGCTATCGCTTCGGACTCGGCATCACCGACTATCTGCTGTGCACCAGGTGCGGCAGCTATGTCGGCGCGGTCATGCCCGACGGGGCCGGCCAGAACGGCGATGGGCTCGGCATCGTCAACGTCAATTCGCTCGACATCCGCGACACTTTCGATCCCGCCCCGCCCCTGCACGTCTATGACGGCGAGGACGAGGCGCGCCGGCGCGGCCGGCGGCGAAAGTTCTGGATGAAGACGACGGTGGTGGCCTAGGGTCGGGTCATGGCCATTCTCGGAGTCATCGCCGACGATTTCACCGGCGCCACCGACATCGCCGGCATGCTGGTAAAAGGCGGCATGCCGACCATCCAGACGATCGGCGTGCCGTCGAAGGGTGGTATTCCAGCCGACGTCGACGCCGTCGTCGTGGCGCTGAAGACGCGCTCGATCCCGGCCAAGGAGGCGATCGCCCTGTCGCTGAAGGCGCTCGACGCCCTGCAGGCGGCGGGCTGCAAGCGGTTCTTCTTCAAGTACTGCTCGACTTTCGATTCGACCGATGCGGGCAACATCGGTCCGGTCGGCGACGCGCTGCTCGATGCACTGGACGCCAAGCAGGCGATCTACTGTCCGGCCTTCCCGGAGAACGGCCGCACCATCTTTTTCGGCCATCTGTTCGTGGGCGACATCCTGCTGTCGGATTCCCACATGCGGCATCATCCGCTGAATCCGATGACGGATTCCAGCCTGGTGCGGGTGCTCGCGCGCCAGACCAGGCACAAGGTCGGACTGGTGGCGCTGAAGCAGGTGCAGGCGGGTTCCGCGACGCTGCGCGCGGCGCTCGACAAGCTTGCAGCCGACGGCGTGCGCCACGTCGTGGTCGACGCGGTGGCCGACACAGACCTCGGCATCATCGGCGAAGCAGTCGGCGACGACCTGCTGGTGACCGGCGGCTCAGGTGTGGCGCTCGGCCTGCCCGCCGCCTATCGCCGCCGTGGATTGCTGGCCCACAAGGCCAATGCCGACACTTTGCCCAAGATCGCCGGCGCCTCCGCCGTGCTGGCGGGCTCGTGCTCGGCGGCGACGCTGGGACAGATCGCGGCCTTCAAGGGTCCGCACCTGCATCTCGACACCGACGCCATCTGCCGCGGCGAGCCGGTCGGCGATGCGGCTCTCGCCTGGGCCAAGGACAAGCTCGGCAACGGTCCGATCCTGCTCTCGGCGAGCGACCAGCCCGATGCGGTGAAGGCGCTGCAGGCCAAGTACGGCATCGAGAAGTCGAGCCAGGCGATCGAGAAGACCATGGCCAGGCTTGCCAAGGCCCTGGTCGCGGCCGGCGTCGGCCGACTGGTCGTGGCGGGCGGGGAAACATCGGGCGCTGTGGTCGGCGCCCTCGATGTGACGGCGCTACGCATCGGGCCGGAGATCGATCCCGGCGTGCCATGGACCGCGTCGGTTGGCGCCAAGCCGCTGCTGCTTGCCCTCAAGTCGGGCAATTTCGGCGCGCCGGACTTCTTCACCAAGGCATTCCAGCGGCTATGAGCAGTAACGAGTCCAAGATGCGCGACGCGATCTGCGCGTTGGGCGCCAAGCTCGCTTCGCGCGGCCTCTGCCCCGGCACGTCGGGCAACATCAGCGCGCGCATCGGCGACGGTTGGCTGATGACGCCGACCAATTCCTCGCTGGGCGAGCTCGAGCCCGGTCAGCTCTCCAAGCTCGATCTCGACGGCAAGCATGTCGCCGGCGATCCGCCGACCAAGGAAGCGCTGCTGCACCGTTCGGTCTACGACGTTCGGCCCAAGGACGGCGCCATCGTCCACCTGCACTGCACGCACGCCGTGGCGATCTCCTGCCTCGACCCGTCGTGCCATCACAATACGGAAACCACGCTGCCGCCGATCACGCCCTACTTCGTGATGCGCGTCGGCAAGCTGCCGCTTGTGCCCTATTTCAAGCCGGGCGATCCCAAGCTGGCCGACGCCATCCGCGATTACGCCAAAGGCCATCGCGCCGTGCTCTTGGCCAATCACGGTCCGGTCGTCGCCGGCACCTCGCTGTCGGCCGCCTCGGCCTCGATCGAGGAGCTGGAGGAGACTGCCAAGCTCCATCTGCTTCTGCAGGGCTTCAAGGTTCGCCTGCTTTCGGATGCACAGGTGCGCGACGTCGAAGCGGCGTTTCCGTCGTGATTGCGACAGTCACCTTCCTCTCCATGCAGTGGGGAGGGACATCAGGGATGATCAAATGCCCAAGCTCGCCGCCAATCTTTCGTGGATCTACCAGGAGGTGCCGTTCCTGCAGCGCTTCGGCGCCGCGGCCGCGCACGGCTTCAAGGCGGTGGAGATCCTGTTCCCCTACGAGGCGCCGGCCGCCGACATCGCGGCCGAGCTCAAGAAGCACAAGCTGACGCAGGCGCTGTTCAACCTGCCGGCCGGCGACGCCAGCAAGGGCGAGCGCGGCTTCGCCGCCCTGCCCGG
>JAEWIV010000085.1 GCA_023386865.1 Pseudomonadota bacterium | reverse complement strand
CCCCCGCGGGCGGCCTCGTTTTCCGGCGGGGGGGGGGCGGCGCCGCGCGCCGAAGCCACGGTGGTCATCCACAATTGCACGTCGTCTCTCCTCTGCGAGCCCGGTCCTTCCGTTGTCGGACGGACCGCGGGCGATGTAAACTGCCTTAACATGAGCTGGAAAAAGCGCGATCGCGAGGAGCGCGGCTACCACCACGGCAATCTGCGCGAGGCGCTGATCCAGGCCGCGCGCGAGCTGTTTGCCGAGAAGGGCCCGGCGGGCTTCACCATCGCCGACGCCGCGCGCTCCGCCGGCGTCAGTGCCGCCGCCCCCTATCGCCATTTCCGCGATCGCGATGCGCTGCTCGCCGATGTCGCGCGTGAAGGCTTCCAGCGCTTCGAGGCGATGCTGTCGACGGGCTGGGCCGGCGGCAAGCCCGACCCCCTCACCGCCTTCAACAACGTCGGCAAGGCCTATCTCGCCTTCGCCCGCGCCGAGCCCGCCTACTACGCCGCGATGTTCGAGGCCGGCCTGCCGCCCGACCTGAACGCCGAGCTGCGTGCGGCGGGCGATCGCGCGTTCGGCGTGCTGCGCACGGCCGCCGATTCTCTTGTGGCCCTGCTGCCGCCCGGCAAGCGGCCGCCCGCCCTGATGATGAGCCTGCATGTCTGGGCGATGGCGCACGGCATCGCCTCGCTGTTCGGCCGCGGCGACGCCGGCCGCCGCACCCTGCCGATGACGGCCGAGGAGCTGCTGGAATCGCAAATGCTCATTTACCTGCAGGGATTGGGTTTTCCCCAAAAAGTCTGACCGGCCCTTGACTCCGCCGAGCGGCATGCCCAATGTAAATGTCGTTAACATTTACATCCGTTAACGTCGAACGAGGGAGCCCCCGCCATGACGGGCAGCCTGATGGAAAGACTGGACGACATCCCGAAGCCCGCCTGGATCGCCCTTCTGGTCGTGAGCTTCATCCTCTTCTGGCCGGTCGGCCTCGCCCTTCTCATCTACCTGAAATGGAGTGGACGCATGTTTTGCTCTCGCCGCTATGGCCATTGGTCGGGCCCCGAGGGCCGCGAAGCCCGCCGCGAGGCACGCGAGGAATGGCGCGCCTGGAAGCGCCGCCATCGCTGGGGCGGCCAGAGCAGCGGCAACGTCGCCTTCGACGAATACCGCGAGGAGACGCTGCGCAAGCTCGACGAGGAGCAGCGCGAGTTCCGCGACTTCCTCGACCGGCTGCGCGCCGCCAAGGATCGCGCCGAGTTCGACCAGTTCATGGCTGAGCGGCGCAATCGGCCGCCCGCCGCCGAACCGCCGGCCGCCTCTCCCGCCGTCTGAGCAATCGATCCCTGCCCCCTCCCGCCGTCCCCCGCGGGAGGGGTTTTTCATTGCGCTTCAGTAATCGAGCTTCATCGGCAGTTGCAGCTCGACCGACCGCTCGGCGAGGTCGAGCAGCACGGCGTAGGCGTAGCGCGCGTTCTGCTCGAGCGGGGCATCGTCGGGCACCGCATCGCGCCCCCAGGTGGCGACGATGTCGGGGTCGGCCTTCCAGGTCACGGTGTTGAGCTCCTCGAGCTGGCGCCGCAGCGTCGCCGTCGAACCCACCACCACGCGCCGGCCATCGACGTCCTCGCCCTCGAAGGTGAACTCGAAAGCGTGGGGCAGCCACAGCTCCACGTTGCGCACGAGGTGGGAGTAGCGCGAGCGAAAGCCCGCGACGTTGCTGCGCAGCAGAACGGGATCGTCGTCCCATTCCTCCGGCAGGCTGGCCGGCCGGCGCATCGCCGGGTGCTCGGCATAGGCCGCCCACAGGACCAGCGAGCCGAAGCCGTCCCATCCCGGGCGACCCGTGTAGTAGGGGGCCTCGAGATCTTCGCTCCATTCGAGCGGATGGGCGATACGGTCGCCCAGCGACCGCGTGAGATCGACGCGCCAGGAAAGGATATCCTGGAGGACTTCCTGGATATCCGGCTCGGGATCGCCGGAAGCGCCACGCCGGCCGAGGCCGGACTGCGTGCCGCGCTCGCGAGCCGTTCTCTCCGAAACATTCTCCCACTCACCCGCATAGTAGCGCGTGAGCGACCCGACATAGACGTCGAGGGCCATGAACGAGGGGTCCTTTTGCCTGCCTGGGACGGTTGCCCGCCTCTGCCACCTGCAGTTGTTTTATGCGGAATTTCAACCCGCGCAAACCACCGAAAGCAAATATCTGAACGACAACGCGCGCAGCGGCATCGCGTTGCCCGGGGCAGCGCCATTTCATGGCCGAGTGGCGTACTATTCCTAATAGTATTCCACTCGGGATATTCTACGAGCAACTAAATGGCGCGAGACGCCTATTGCGGCTCGAGATTGAGCCCCTTGACCAATTCGATCCAGACCGGCCCCTGCTCGGCCAGGATCTTCTCGAAGAAGACATGGCCTTGGGCGCCGGTGTCGATGCCGAACGTGTCGAGGATCTTCTGGATGCGCTCGCTCTTGCCGGCCTCGACCATCATGTCGGAGAGCTTGACCACGATGTCCTTGGGCATCGCGGCGGGCCCGACCAGGCAGATGAAGCCCTGCACCTGGAACGCCTTGTCGTTGATGCCCTGCTCGATGAAGGTGGCGACATCGGGCAGCTTGCGCATGCGCGTGCTGGTCGGGACGGCGATCGCCCGGCCGTTGCCGCTCTGCAGGACCGCCGCGGCGGCGGCGTAGCTGCCGCTGCCGCCCTGCACTGCGCCGGAGCCGACGTCGATCCACATCGGCGCCTCGCCGCGATAGTGCACGGCTTCCATCTTGAGCCCGAGCGACCGGTTCAGCGCTTCGACGGCGCAATGGCTGTAGGAGCCGGCGCCGTAGGTCCCGAGGCTCACCTTGTTGTTGCGGGCGTAGTCGGCGAACTCCTTGATGTTCTTGGCCGGCACGTTCTTGTTGACGATGGTCGGCAGGTGGCCGGCATCCATCCACGAGATCGGCACGAAGTCCTTGTCCGGATCGTACGGCAGCTTCTTGAACAGCACCTTGTTCATGATCATCGTGGTCGAGATCGTCCACATCAGCGTGTGGCCGTCGGGCGCCGCGCTCTTGACCTGCTCGGCGGCAATGGCGCCGCTGGCGCCCGCCTTGTTCTCGACATGCACCGGCTGGCCGGTCTTCTGCGCGATCGCCTCGCCGTAGGCGCGCGCGAAGGTGTCGGTGAGACCGCCGGCGGGATAGCCGCAGATGATCTTGATCGGCTTCGAGGGCCAGGCCTGGGCGATGGCCGGGGCCGGAAGAGCCGCCGCGGCGGCGGCGGCGGAACCATAGCGAAGCAACTCGCGACGCGACGCACGCACGATCATGAACGTCCTCCCTGCGGCGCGGCTTTGTTGGTCGACGACGGTCTTGGCCGTCTTGTGGTCTTGGCCGTCTTGTTCGCGCCAGCCTTCAGCATGGCTGCGAATCCGGTGCAGGTAAAGGCGGCTCGAAGGCGGTTCGATGGCGGCTATTGCGGCTCGATGTTCAGGCTCTTCACCACCTCGAGGACGACCGGGCCTTCCTCGTCGAGGATCTTCCTGAAGAACGCGCGGTCGCGCGCCGCCTCGTCGATGCCGAACGTGTCGATGATCTTCTGGATTCGTTCGGTCTTGCCGCCTTCGACCATCAGGTCGGAGAGTTTCTGCACGATCTCGTCCGGCGTGCCGGCCGGCGCGCAGCAGCCGACCCAGCCGCGCACCTGGAAGGCCTTCTCGGTCAGGCCCTGTTCGTAGAAGGTCGGCACGTCGGGCAGCTTCCTCATGCGCTCCATCGTCGGCACCGCGATCGGCCGGCCGGCGCCCGACTGCAGCACCGCGCTCGCCGAGGCGTAGCTGCCGCTCGCGCCCTGGACGGCGCCGGACGCCACGTCCTGCCACATCAACGCCTCGCCGCGATAGTGCACCGCTTCCATCTTGAGGCCGTAATGACGGTTGAGGGTCTCGGCCACGACATGGGCGTAGGAGCCGGTGCCGTAGGTGGCGAGCGATACCTTGCGGTCGCGCGCCCAGACGGCGAACTCCGGAATCGTCCTGGCCGGCACGTCCTTGTTGATGATGGTCGGCAGGTGGCCGGTGTTGAACCAGGCGACCAGCGCGAAGTCCTTGTCGGGATCGTACGGCAGCTTGCGGAACAGCACCTTGTTCTGGACCATCGTCGTCGAGTTGGTGAACATCAGCGTGTAGCCGTCGGGGGCCGAGGCCTTCACCATCTCGGCGCCTATCGCGCCCGCTGCCCCCGTCTTGTTCTCGACCACGACCGGCTGGCCGACCTTCTGGCTGACGTACTCGCCATAGGCGCGGGCAAAGACGTCGGTAAGCCCGCCGGCCGGATAGGTGACGATGATCTTGATCGGCTTGTTCGGCCAGGCCTGGGCAATGGCAGGCGCCGGAAGAGCGGCCAGTGCAGCGGCCGAACCGTAACGCAACACATCGCGACGCGTTGGACGAACGACCATCTTTGCCCCCGGATTTCTAGGCCGTCTTGGTGGCCCCCGATTTCAACATCGCGTCGATCTCGGCGGCGGTGAAGCCGGCCTCGCGCAGGATCTCGACGCTGTGCTCGCCGAGCCGTGGCTGCAGCCGCGTCACCTCGGGCTTGGTCTTGCTGAAGCGCGGCGGGATGTCGGGCATGCGCAACCTGCCCTCGGTCGGATGCTCGACCTCCTTCCAGAAGCCGGTCGCCAGCAGCTGCGGATCGACGAACAGGTCGTCGAGCGTGTTGACCGGCCCGTGCGGCACGTTCGAGGTCTTGAGCAGTTCGACCCATTCGGCGTTGGTGCGGGTGGCGCAGATCTCGGCCAACGTCGCGTAGTAGTGCTCGACGTTCTTCAGGCGGTTGGCGAGCGTGGTGAAGCGCGGATCGCTCGCAAGCTCGGCCCGGCCGATCAGGCCGCAGAATTCCTTCCAGTGCCCGTCGGTATAGGGCAGCAGGGCGAAATAGCCGTCCTTCGAGGGATAGGGCCGCCGCTCCTTGTTCAGCACGCGCTTGTAGCCCGCCGTCTCGAGCGCCGGCCGGAAGGTTTCGCCGTAGAGGTGCTCGACCATCACGAACGAAACCAGCGTTTCGTACATCGGCACCTCGACCGCCTGGCCCTTGCCCGTGCGCTCGCGCGCGAACAGGGCGGCGAGCAAGGCCGAGACCACGCCGTTGGAGCTGGTCTTGTCGGCAACGATGGTCGGCAGGAAGCGCGGCTGCCCCGCCACGACGGTCTGCAGGGCGGCCAGTCCCGAGCCCGCCTGGATGATGTCGTCGTACGCCGCCTTGGGGCCCATCGGACCCGCGGCGCGATAGCCATAGGTCGCGAGATAGACCAGTCGCGGATTGATCTTTTCGAAGGCCTCGTATTCGACGCCCAGACGCTTGGCGGGCTCGGGCCGATAGTTGTGCATCAGCACGTCGGCGGTCTCGGCGAGCTTGAACAGCGCGTTGCGGCCGGCTTCCTGCTTGAGGTCGAGGACGATCGAGCGCTTGGAGCGATTGCAGCCCAGATAGAAGGCCGCCATGCCGGCATTGCGCGCCGGCCCGAGCTGGCGCGTGGTGTCGCCTTCGGGCGGCTCGATTTTCACCACGTCGGCGCCCAGATCGCCCAGCTGCTGCGCCGCCCATGGCCCCAGCACGACCGTCGTGCAATCGAGAATCCGAACGCCGGCCAACGGACCCGCCATTTACTTTTCCTCTTTCTTCCAATGGTATCATTCGACTAGCACACAGACCTGGGGCCGGCCACAGATCGGTCACGCCCTGCAGAATGGATGTCTTCGTCCATCCCCACGTACCTCTTTGCATCGGGAGACGCACCAGCGTCACCCCGGCCAAACAGGAGGCTGTGATGCGTGGAGTTGCGATGAAGACCATTCTGGCCGCCGCGATCGCCGGGTCCAGCTTGCTCGTCGCCACCGGTGCCAACGCCCATGATCGATGGGACAAGTGGGATCGCTGGGAGCACAAGCACCACTGGAAGCACTCGCGCGGCTACGGTCCGCCGTCGCGCGTGATCGTCGAACGCCCGGTCTACGTCGCGCCGGCCCGGCCGGTGTACGTGGCACCCATGGCGCCGGCCTATGGCTATGGCGGCGGCGGCTATCAGGACCCGAGCGTGAATTTCAACTTCAGCTTCCCGCGCTGAGGCCGGGCACAAGCGGCCCCCTATAGCTCATGCTCCTCTTCCCGGCAGGGGAGAGGAGCATGCCTTCGGGGTTCGAAAGGGGTCGTTCGACCCCGTTGACTCCTGCCAATTGCGCCCTATTGTGGCGCCCATGCTGCGACTGACGACGCTTCGACTTATTGGCTGATCCGCCGCCCTTGCGGGCCCTGCGGATCGCTCGTCGTTCGTCTCGTTCAACCAAACCAGTCGCCGCCACCCTCTCCGTTTGCATTTAGCAGTGTTCGCCAGATGAGCCGTTTGGCCGTGCGCGGCGCGAGGAGTCAATCGATGTCACCCCAGAAACCCATGATGCCGACCGCGGGCGAGAAGTACGTTCCCTTCAAGCCCATCGAGCTGCCCAACCGACAATGGCCGTCCAAGGTCATCACCAAGGCGCCGATCTGGTGCGCGGTCGACCTCAGGGACGGCAACCAGGCGCTGATCGAGCCGATGGATTCCGATCGCAAGACGCGCATGTTCAAGCTGCTCTGCCAGATGGGGTTCAAGGAGATCGAGGTCGGCTTCCCGGCGGCGTCGGAGACCGACTTCGACTTCGTGCGCGAGCTGATCGAGCACAAGATGATCCCCGACGACGTCACCATCCAGGTGCTGACGCAGAGCCGACCCGAGCTGATCGAGCGCACCTTCGAGGCCTGCCGCGGCGCCAAGCGCGTCATCGTCCATCTCTACAACTCGACCTCGACCCTGCAGCGCCGCGTCGTGTTCGGCATGGACTATAGCGGCATCATCGACATCGCCGTGTCGGGCGCCAAGCTCGTCAAGCAGCTCGCCGACGCCGACCCCGGCACCGAATGGGTCTACGAATACTCGCCCGAGAGCTTCACCGGCACCGAGCTCGAGTTCGCGCGCGACATCTGCGCGGCGGTCTGTGACGTCTACCAGCCGACGCCGCAGAAGAAGATCATCATCAATCTGCCGGCGACGGTCGAGATGGCCTCGGCCAATGTCTATGCCGACCAGATCGAATGGTGCCATCGCAACTTCAAGTACCGCGACGCGATGATCCTGAGCCTGCATCCGCACAACGACCGCGGCACCGGCGTGGCGGCGGCCGAGCTCGGCTACATGGCGGGCGCCGACCGCATCGAGGGCTGCCTGTTCGGAAACGGCGAGCGCACCGGCAACGTCGACCTGGTGACCTTGGGCCTCAACATGTTCACCCAGGGCGTCGATCCCGAGATCGACTACTCGAACATCAACGAGATCCGCCAGACCGTCGAGTACTGCAACCAGCTGCCCGTCCATCCGCGCCATCCCTACGGCGGCGACCTGGTGTTCACCGCCTTCTCGGGCTCGCACCAGGACGCGATCAACAAGGGGTTCAAGGCGCTGCAGACCCAGAACAGCAAGGTCTGGGAAGTGCCCTATCTGCCGATCGCCCCGGCCGATCTCGGCCGCAGCTACGAGGCGATCATCCGCATCAACAGCCAATCGGGCAAAGGCGGCATCGCCTACATCCTGAAGACCGACTACGGCATCGACATGCCGCGCCTCCTCCAGGTCGAGTTCTCCAAGGTGATCCAGCAGATCGCCGACGAGACGGGCAAGGAGATCCAGCCGGCGCTGATCTGGGACACCTTCCGCAAGGAGTACCTCGAGAACCGCACCCCGGTCGACTTCGTGAGCCACACCACGGTGCCCGAGCCCGGCCATCCCGACGTGCGTCTTCTCGATGCCCAGGTGAAGTTCAACGGACAGGAACGCAAGATCAGCGGCCGCGGCAACGGTCCCATCGCGGGCTACGTCGATGCGCTGGGCAAGAACTGCGGCGTCGGCATCAGGGTTCGCGACTATCACCAGCACGCCACCGGCGCCGGCTCGGACGCCCAGGCCGTGAGCTTCATCGAAGCCGAAACGACCGACGGCCGCGTGCTGTGGGGCGTCGGCATGGACTCCAACATCGTCACCGCGTCGTTGAAGGCCGTGACGTCGGCAGCGAATCGATCGGTCGCCGCCAAATAGCGATACCGCGCCAACACGGTCGGCTCTACGATAAGAGCGGACGGGAACTTCCCGTCCGCTCTTCGCTTGTCTGGAGGTTTGCATGCATCGTCTCGCTCCCGCCGTTTATCTGCTCGCCGGCGCGATCATCGGCGGCCTGGCCGTGGCCTGCACTGCGGGGGCCAATCAGCCCAACATGCAGGCGGCGCTGAGCTCGCTCCAGACGGCGAAGGCCGAGCTGATCCAGTCCCGGCCCAACAAAGGCGGCCATCGCGAGCGCGCCATCAACTTCGTCAATGCCGCGATCTCCGAAACCGAGGCCGGCATCAGCTACGCCGGCAACTGACCCAGCCTTTCCACGCCCAACTCCCGAGGACCGTTCCCATGCTTCGCCCGCTCTTCAAGTCGCCGACCGCAGTCCTGCTCGCCGGCATCGCCATCGGGGTGATCGCCGGTGCCTGCATCGCGACGGCCGCCCAGCCCAACATGCAGGAAGCACTGGGTTCGTTGCAGGCGGCGCGCGCCAGCCTGGTCAAGAGCCAGGCCAACAAGGGCGGCCATCGCGAGCGCGCGATCGGATTCGTCGACTCTGCGATCGCGGAAACCAAGGCGGGCATCGCCTACGCTAGGTGAGGTCGGTCGGTCTCGACGACGTGGCTGTTTAGCGCGTAGAAGGGCGGTCATGGCCCAAGCGAAAAAGACCGCCCCCCGCAAGAAGAGCCCGGCGACCGCGCCGGACGCCGACCTGCTCGCCGACCTCTTGAAATGGGCGAAGGCCGCCGGCGCGGATTCCGCCGACGCGCTCTACGTCAACGGCGAGTCCATCTCCGTCGCCCAGCGCATGGGCAAGCGCGAGAAGCTCGAGAGCAGCGAAGGCCGCGACCTCGGATTGCGCGTGTTCGTAGGGCAGCGCCAGGCCTTCGTCTCGTCGACCGACTTCGCGCCGGCCGCGCTGCGCGCGCTGGCCGGCCGCGCCGTCGACATGGCGCGCGCCGTGCCGGAGGACCCGGTGTGCGGCATCGCACCGGAAGAGTTGCTGGCGCAAAGCTGGCCCGATCTCGACCTGAACGACAGGAGCCGGCCCTCGGCCCGCGCGCTGCTCGCCATGGCGGCGGAAGCGGAGGATGCGGCGCGCGCCGTCAAGGGCGTCACCAACTCCGAGGGCGCCGAGGCGAGCTGGGGGCGGACCTCGGTGATGCTGGCGGCCAGCAACGGCTTTTCCGGCGGCTATCGGCGCAGCGGCTATTCGCTCTCCTGCGCGGTGCTGGGCGGCGAGGGCACCGCCATGGAGCGCGACTATGAATGGTCGAGCGCCGTGCACCTCGAAGACCTGATGAAGCCGGCCACGGTCGGCCGCAACGCCGGCAAGTTCGCCGTCCGCCGGCTCAATCCGCGCAAGGCCAAGAGCGCGCGCGTGCCGGTGGTCTACGACCGGCGCGTCTCGGGCGGGCTGATCGGCCATCTGGCGGGCGCCATCAACGGCCGCGCCGTGGCGCGCGGCACCTCGTTCCTGAAGGACAAGATGGGCGAAAAGATCTTCGCCGACGGCATCCGCATCCTCGACAACCCGCATCGCAAGCGCGGCCTGGGCAGCCGGCCGTTCGACGCCGAGGGGCTGCCGACCAAGCGCTACGCCGTGATCGACGACGGCCGGCTCACGACCTGGCTGCTCGACCTTGCCGCCGCCCGCCAGCTCAACCTCAAGCCGACAGGCCATGCCGCGCGCGGAACGTCGGGCCCGCCCTCGCCCACCACCTCGAACTTCTATCTTGAGAAGGGCAAGCTCTCGTTCGACGAGCTTCTGGCCGACATCGAGAGCGGCCTCTACATCACCGACCTGATCGGCTTCGGCGTCAACGGCGTGACCGGCGACTACAGCCGGGGCGCCTCGGGATTCTGGATCGAGAACGGCAAGCTCGCCTGGCCGGTAAGCGGCATCACCGTTGCCGGCAACTTGAAGGACATGTTCCTCAAGATGACTCCGGCCAACGACCTGCAGTTCAAGAGCTCGACCAATGCACCGACGGTGCGAATCGAGGGGATGACCGTCGCGGGGGCGTGATATTGTGGAGGGCATGAAACCCCTCCTCACGACAGCGATCCTCGCCGCAACGACGGCCTTCTTCTCCGGCCCGGCGCTGGCGCCGGCCCACGCCCAGGGCGGCGACTTCCGGGACTGCCTTCAGACCATCAAGTCGGAGGCGATGCGCCAGGGCGTGTCGGCCGCCATCGCCGACGGCGCCTTCCGCAACCTGACGCCCGACCAGAAGGTGGTCGACCTCGATTCCAGGCAACCCGAATTCTCGCTGACCTATTCCAAGTATGTCGGCAGCACGGTGTCGAACGACCGCATCGTCAAGGGCCAGCAGCGCATGGCGCAGCATCGCGCGCTGCTCGACCAGCTGCAGGCCGAGTATGGCGTGCCGCCGCAGTACATCATGGCGTTCTGGGGCATCGAGACGAACTACGGCGGCTTCATGGGCGACTTCCAGGTCGTGCGCTCGGTGGCGACCTTGGCCTGCATGACCAAGCGCCGCGATTTCTTCGGCAACGAGACGGTGCAGGCGCTGCGCATCCTTTCCATGAACCACATGACGCGCGAGCAGATGCGCGGCTCGTGGGCCGGCGCCATGGGCAACATGCAGTTCATGCCCTCGACCTTCATGAAATGGGGTGTCGACCGCACCGGCGATGGCCGCGTCGATCTCTGGAACAGCCTGCCCGACGCCTTCGCCTCGGCAGCCAACTTCCTGCGCGGCATCGGCTGGAAGCCGCCGCTGCCGCCTGCCGAGGAGGTCTTCCTGCCGAAGAACTTCCCGCTCGACCAGGCCGACACCACGATCGAGAAGCCGGTGCGCGACTGGGCACGGATGGGCGTCAAGCGCGCCGGCAACGCGGCCCTGCCCGCCTCCGACGAGCCGTCGTCGATCATCCTGCCGGCGGGCCATCGCGGTCCCGTCTTCATCCTCTACCCCAATTTCAAGGCGGTGATGAACTGGAACCGCTCGACGCTCTATGCGCTGTCGGTCGCCATCCTGGCGCAGCAGATCGCGGGCGGCCCGCCGGTCATGCAGGCGCCGCCGGCCGACGACGAGCCGCTGTCGCGCGACACCGTCATCGACATGCAGAACCGGCTGGCGCGACTCACGCTCTACACCGACGAGGTCGACGGGCTTCTGGGCCCCAAGACGCGCTCGGCGGTTCGGCTCTACCAGAAGCAGCTCGGCATGCCGGCCGACGGCCATCCCACGCCGGAGTTCGTGCGCCGCCTGCAGCAGGCGCGTTGACGGAGCGCGGACCTCCAGGTCCGCTCATTTGCAATCGGCATGAGACCCTTCGCTGCGCTCGGGATGACAAGGGCGGACCTGGCGGTCCTCCGGATCAAGCCGATTGCAGCAGGCGCACCGAGCCGCCGCTGAGTCCGATCGACACCGGCAAGGTCAGCGCATTGTCGCCGTCGATCTGGACGGGCTGCTCGCGCCGCTCGCCGGCATCGCTCAGCACTGAGACGCGCACCGTGCGGCCCGCCACGACCCGATAGCCGGCGATTCGCGGCAATCGGCCGAGCAGCAGTGCGAGGCCGTAGCGAAACGCGTGCGAACGGCCCCAGCGCTCGAACAGGCAGGCATGCAGGAGCGGCTTGCCGAGCGCCGCCCCGGGCGCCACGACATAGGGGCCGGCATAGTGGCGGCTGCGCGTCACGATCACCGACGAGGCTTCGTGGCAGACACCGTCGATCTCGACCTGGTACCGCACCGGCCGGTAGCGTTGCGCCTCGATCAACGATCGCCAGACATAGGCGGCCCTGCCCAGCCGGCGCTTCAGCGGCGCACTCACCCCGGCCACGACCTTGGCGTCGAAACCGGCGCCCGCCATCAGCGAGAAGCATCGCGTTTCCGTGCCGTTGACCGCCTCACCCGGCTGCACCGACAGCGCCCGGCCGGCGGTCACGGTACGGGCGACGGCCGCGGCGGAAAAGCCGAGCCCCAGCTCGTGCGCCAATACGTTGGCCGTGCCGAGCGGCACGATGCCGACGGCCGGTGTCTCGTCGCTGCGGCCCGCGAGACCGTTGATCACCTCGTTGATCGTTCCGTCGCCACCGGCGACGGCGATCACGGGGTAGCGGCGGGCATCGCAGGTCTCTGCCAGGCGGCGTGCATCGCCCGCCGCCTGCGTCTGCACGACGTCGACCGTCCATCCTGCGGCGCGCACGCGGGCGGCGACGGCTTCGGCCAATCCACGCCGACGTCGGCCGGCGGTCGGATTGACGATCAACAACAGGGCGCCGGGAGCATCGAGCTTCATCGAACCGTCATAATCGATTCACAGCCACGCAATCGCCGACATACACAATCCCCTGTGTCACGCGCAATCGTGCCCGTCAGATTTTGTGCCGATCGAGTCTTATCCACATGACCGTGATCGAGCGTAACCAGCCTGCCCGACATCGCGCGATCTTCCTGTCCGACGTCCATCTCGGCACGCGCGGTTGCCAGGCCGCCTTGCTGCTCGACTTCCTCAGGAGGAACGAGAGCGAGACGCTGTACCTGGTCGGCGACATCGTCGACGGCTGGCGGCTGAAGCGCTGGTGGTACTGGCCGCAGGCGCACAACGACGTGGTGCAGAAGATCATGCGCAAGGCGCGCAAGGGCACCAACGTCGTCTACATTCCCGGCAACCATGACGAGGCGGCGCGCCAGTACTGCCAGCTCACCTTCGGCGAGGTGAAGGTCGAGGCGGAAGCCATCCACGTCCAGCCCGACGGCCGCAAGCTCCTGGTCATCCACGGCGACCAGTTCGACGGCATCGTGCGCTACGCGCGCTGGCTCGCCATCCTGGGGGATTGGGCGTACAGCGCCGCCCTGCGCAGCAACACGACCTTCAATTGGGCGCGTCGCAAGCTCGGCCTGCCCTACTGGTCGCTGTCGGCGTACCTCAAGCACAAGGTCAAGAACGCCGTGCAGTTCATCGACAACTACGAGCACGCGGTGGCGAACGAAGCGCGCCGCCGCGGCGTCGACGGCGTGGTGTGCGGCCACATCCATCATGCCGAGATCCGCAGCATCGACGGCATCCTCTACTGCAACGACGGCGACTGGGTCGAAAGCTGCACCGCCCTGGTCGAGGACTTCGAAGGCCGGCTGCGCATCGTGCGCTGGGCCGAGGAGGTCGCGCGCCGCGACAGCCTGCTGCCGCGGCTCAGCCCCGCCCGCCTGGCGGCGGAGTAGCCGGAATTGCGCATCGCCATCGTTTCCGACGCCTGGCGACCGCAGATCAACGGCGTCGTGCGCACCATCGAGACCGTGGCCCAGCTGCTGCGCGCCGACGGCCACGACGTCGAGGTGTTCGGACCGGACCGCTTCCGCACCCTGCCCTGCCCGACCTATCCAGAGATCCGCCTGTCGCTGTTCCCCGGCGCACGGCTGGCGCACATGCTGAAGCTCTATGCCCCCGACGCCATCCATCTCGTGACCGAAGGACCGCTGGGCTGGGCGGCGCGCAGCTTCTGCCTGGCCCGCGGCATCCCCTTCACGACCGCCTACCACACGCGCTTTCCCGAGTATGTCCACGCCCGAATTCGCCTGCCGATCTCCTGGAGCTATGCCTTCGTGCGTCGCTTCCATGCCCCGTCGGCCGCGGTCCTGGTGGTGGCGCAGTCGATCCGCGACGAACTTGCCGCGCGTGGCTTCAGCAAGCTGGTGCCGTGGTCGCGCGGCGTCGACATTGCCGCTTTTCGTCCGCGCCCGCGCAGCCGGGCCGGCGATGCCCGGCCGATCTGGCTCTATGCCGGACGCGTCGCCATCGAAAAGAACATCAAGGCGTTCCTCGAGCTCGACCTGCCGGGCACCAAGTGGGTCGTGGGCGGCGGTCCGCAGCTCAAGGAGCTCAAGCGTCGCTTCAAGGGCGTGCGTTTCTTCGGCTCGGTCGATACCGAGGAGCTGTCCTTGCGCTATGCCGAGGCCGATTGCTTCGTCTTCCCCAGCCGTACCGACACGTTCGGCCTGGTCATGGTCGAGGCGCTGGCTTCGGGCGTGCCCGTCGCAGGCTATCCCGTGCCGGGGCCGCTCGACGTGGTTACCGATCCGAAGGTCGGGGCGCTCGACGAGGACCTGCGCATCGCCTGCATCGCGGCCATTGCACGTGATCCCGCCGATTGCCGGCGCCATGCCGAGACCTTCACCTGGCAAAGCTGCGCTGCGCAGTTCCTCGCCACCCTGCAGCCGATTCCGCGCGCGGTATGGCAACCGCTGAGGCGCCGGGCAATACCCGACGCGGCCGCCTCCTGAGGTTGACGTCCCGCTTTGCACGCCCATCTTGAAGAGCAGCAAAGGAGCGCGACATGGCTGCCCTTAACCACATCATCATTCCGGCCAAGGACAAGGACGCGTCGGCGCAGTTCCTCGCCGACATCCTGGGCGTGAAGCCCGAGGCGCAATGGGGGCCGTTCCGGCCCGTGCAGACCAGCAACGGCGTCACTCTCGACTTCGTCGATTCCAAGGACGTGCGCACCCAGCACTACGCCTTCCTGGTGAGCGACGAGGAATTCGACGCCTCGTTCGCGCGCATCAGGAAGGCCGGCATCACCTACTACGCCGACCCGCACAAGAACGAGCGCGGCGAGATCAACCGTCACTGGGGCGGCCGTGGCGTCTATTTCGACGATCCCAACGGCCATCTGCTCGAGCTGATCACCAAGCCGTACGGGAGCTTGTCCTAGAACGGAACGAGATGGTCCGGCGCGTGCCCCGCGCCTCAGCCGTTCGGCGGCTCTCCGGCCTTGATCCAGGCTTGATAGAGCTTCTTGGTCTCGTCGTTGGGCGGGTAGGTGCCGGTGATCGGGATACCCTTAGCGACGCGGATGGCGACGAACTTCTCCAGCCGCTCCTGCTCGAAGGAATCGCGTGCGACCTCGTCGGCGAGATGACGCGGCACGCAGATCGCGCCGTCCTCGTCGGCCACGATGACGTCGCCTGGATAGACCGGCACGCCGCGGATGCCGACAGGCGCCTGTACCTCGACGGGATGGAGATGGTTCATGCTGGGCGGTGCGGCAGCGGCCGCGCAGTACACCGGAAAATCGTCGATCCTGGAGATCACCGGCGTGTCGCGCATGGCGCCGTCGCTCAGCACGCCTGCGACGCCGCGCACCTTCAGTCGCAGCGCCAGGATGTCGCCGATCGTGCCCGAGCGCGTGTTGCCCTCGGTGCCGATCACCAGCACGCAACCGGCCGGCGTCTCCTCGATCGCCTTGCGCTGGGCCGAGGGCGGATCGTTGGCTGTCGGCGGCTTGTCGAGGTCCTCGCGACCGGGAATGTAGCGCAGCGTGTAGGCCGGCCCGACCAGCCGCGTCGCCTTGGGATTGACCGGCCGCACGCCGCTGATCGACGTGTTGCGAAAGCCGCGCTTCAGCATCTGCATCGAGACGGTGGCCGTGCTGGCATACATGAAGTTCTTGATGGTCTCGGCCGACAGCGGCTCGCTGGTCATGTGCGTTCCTTCTCCTACAACAACGAACCCTGATTGCCGCTACCGCCATCGCGGCGGCGCGGCGTCGGCGCCGGACGTGGCGCGGTGCCCGCACCATCGGTCACCTTGGCGCCGATCCTGCCGTCCGCAAACTCGATGCTGAGCGTGTCGCCGCCGCGTGTAGCGGCGGCGCTAAGGACCGGATGGTCATCCTGGTCGCGCACCAGGGCAAAACCGCGCTGCAGCACGGAACGGAAGGAATAGCTCTCCAGCAGCTTGCCAAGCTGCTCGACCTGGCGATGGCCGCGCTCCAGCGCTTCCGTCGCACAGCGACGCAGCCTGTCCGCGTATTGCTCGATGCGATCGGCGCCGCGCTCCATCTTCTGGCGCGTATCGCCGACATAGCGCCTCATCGCGCCCTCGAGAACCCGCGCCTCGGCGCTGAGCGCCTGTTGCTTGGCGACCAGCACCGCCACCGGGCTGACCAGCCGCGCCGCGGCCAGCGCATGAGCTCGGCGATCCACCAGGCCGCGCGTCGCCAATGCCAGGCGCTCGCCGCTGACATCGAGCCGCTGCTGGCGCTCCTCGATCAGCCGCAGCGGATCACCGAGGCCGCGCGCCAGGCCGGTCACGGCGAGCGTAGCCTCGCGCAGCGCGCGGTTCATGCAGGCCATGGTGCGCTTCCCGAAGTCGAGCGTCTGGGTCACGAGGTCGGCCCGCACCGGCACGGCCATCTCGGCCGCTGCCGTCGGCGTCGGTGCGCGCCGATCCGAAGCGAAGTCGATCAAGGTCGTGTCGGTCTCGTGCCCGACGGCAGAGATCAGCGGGATGGTCGAGCCGGCCGCGGCGCGCACCACGATCTCCTCGTTGAAGGCCCACAGGTCTTCCAGGCTGCCGCCGCCGCGCGCCACGATCAGCACGTCGGGCCGAGGCACCGGGCCCTGCTCGGGCAATCGATTGAACCCCTCGATCGCCCTCGCCACCTCGCCTGCCGCCTTGTCGCCCTGCACCGCCACCGGCCAGACCAGCACACGGCGCGGGAAGCGGTCGGAGATGCGATGCAGGATGTCGCGGATCACCGCGCCTGACGGCGAGGTCACCACACCGATCACCTCGGGCAGGAAGGGCAGCGTGCGCTTGCGCGCGGCGTCGAACAGGCCTTCGGCCGCGAGCTTCTTGCGGCGATCCTCCAGGAGCTTCAGCAACGCGCCCTCGCCCGCGAGCTCCAGACGGTCGACGATGATCTGGTAGCGCGAGGAGCCGGCATAGGTCGTGAGCCGGCCGGTGGCGATGACCTCCAGCCCTTCCTCGATGCGGATGCCGAGCCGCGGAATCGTGCCCTTCCAGCACACCCCGTCGATCACGGCGTTCTCGTCCTTCAGCCGGAAATAGCAATGGCCCGAACGCGGGAACGACGGCTGGCTGATCTCGCCGCGCACGCGCACGCGCGGAAACGCCGTCTCGATCTCGCGCTTCAGCGCGAAGGAGAGCTCGGAAACGGTGAATTCCGGGACGTTGCTGGTGACCTGGTCGGGCGCCGTCGATTCCATGAGCCGACGTTACACCCGGAGACCGTGGATACGGATCATTCCTTGAGGGCTTCCCAGTTTCCGCCAGTAGGCTCGTCGAGATCGCCAAGGATCGTTACTGAGCCCTTGAGTGCGCCAACGATCGACTTGGGCCTTTTCCCCATTGCTATCGATTCGGCCTTTCCCTCGAAGGGCACGATTTCAGCGACAGGTTTGCCATTGCGTGTGACGACGACGCCCCTTCGCTTGGACGCGACCTCGTCCAAGACGTGGAAAAACTTCGCTTTGCACTCCAGAACATCCATGGTTCTTGTCCATGTCGTGGCCAAGCTCATATGAGCAAAATAGGTCCTGATTTCAAGGGATTAGGGGAATGCGGATTCTGGTCGTAGGCGGCGGCGGCCGCGAACATTCGCTCTGCTGGGCGATCTCGGCCTCTCCGCTGTGCACAAAACTCTACTGCGCCCCCGGCAACGCCGGCATCGCCCAGGTGGCCGAATGCATTGACGTCGCAGCCGAGGATATCGCCGGCCAGGTGGCACTGGCCCAGCGGGAAAAGATCGACTTTGTGGTGGTGGGGCCTGAGGTGCCCCTCGCGATGGGCTTGGCGGACCGGCTGGCCGAGGCCGGCATCAAGGTGTTCGGCCCCTCGCAGAAAGCGGCACAGCTCGAGAGCTCGAAAGGCTTCACCAAGGAGCTGTGCAAGCGCCACAACATCCCGACCGGCGCCTATGAGCGCTTCGCCGACGCCGACAAGGCCGTGGCCTACATCAAGGCTCAGGGCGCGCCGATCGTCGTGAAAGCCGATGGCCTCGCCGCCGGTAAAGGCGTCGTCGTGGCGGAGACGGTCGAGCAGGCGATCGAGGCGGCGCGCGACATGCTGTCGGGCAACCGCTTCGGCGCGGCCGGCGCCTCGGTGGTGATCGAGGAATTCCTGGTCGGCGAAGAGATGAGCTTCTTTGCACTGAGCGACGGCGAGCACGTCCTGCCCCTGATCGGTGCCCAGGACCACAAGCGCGCCTTCGACAACGACAAAGGCCCCAACACCGGCGGCATGGGCGCCTATTCGCCGGCGCCGATCTTCGACGCCACCATGCAGAAGCGCGTCATGGACGAAATCATCCTGCCGACCGCGCGCGCCATGGCCGCCGACGGCATGCCGTTCAAGGGCGTGTTCTATGCCGGCCTGATGATCACGGCGCAGGGCCCGAAGATCTTCGAGTACAACTGCCGCTTCGGCGATCCCGAATGCCAGGTGCTGATGATGCGGCTGAAGTCCGATCTCGTGCCGGCGCTGATCGCCTGTGCCGATGGCGGGCTGAAACATTTCGACCTGCGCTGGTCCAACGACAGCGCGCTGACCGTGGTCATGGCCGCCAACGGCTACCCCGATGCCTACCAGAAGGGCACCGAGATCCGTGGCCTCGACGCCGCCAGCAAGGTGGAGGGCGTGCAGATTTTCCATGCCGGCACGACGTTCGGCCCCGACGGCAAGCGCGTGCTGGCCAATGGCGGGCGCGTGCTGAACGTCACGGCGATGGCGCCGACGGTCGAGGAGGCGCGCAACCGCGCGTACCGTGCAGTCGACCTCATAGACTGGCCGGAGGGCTTCTGCCGGCGGGATATCGCTTGGCGGGTCGTCGGTTCGCACCGGTGACAGGCCGCGCGGTCAGGGGCTAGGGTCGATCCATGCCCGATTCACCAGACCTCTCGCAGCGCCTGCTGGCGCAGCTTCGCTTCCCCTGCGGCGACGTGCCGGAGCCCGGCACCATCAAGAACGTCGCCCCCGGCATCTACTGGCTGCGCATGCCGCTGCCCTTCCAGCTCAACCACATCAACCTGTGGCTGGTCGAGGAGGAGGACGGCTGGACCATCGTCGATACCGGCATCAACACGCCCGAGACGCGCGCGTTGTGGGAGAAGATCTTCGCCGACAAGCTTTCAGGCAAGCCGGTGAAGCGGGTCATCGCCACCCACCTGCATCCCGATCATGTCGGCCTGGCTGGCTGGCTGTGCAGCCGTTGGGGCGCCCAGCTCTGGATGACGCTCGGCGAGTACATGAGCGCCATCGCTGCCCGCAACGACTTCATCGAGAACGAGGATCTGCGTGCCGCCCATCTGGCGCGCAACGGCGTGCCGGCCGACAAGATCCCGCTGTTCCATCGCCACAAAGGCGGCTACGCCAAGGGCGTGGGGCCGCTGCCGCCGACCTTCCAGCGCCTGATCCATGCCCATCCCATCACGCTTGGCGGCCATCGCTGGGACGTCATCGTCGGCCGCGGGCATGCCCCCGAGCATGCCTCGCTGTGGTGCCCCGAGCTCAACGTGCTGATCGCGGGCGACCAGGTGCTGCCCAAGATCAGCACCAATGTCGGCGTGTGGCCCAACGAGCCCGAGGCCGATTCGCTCACCTGGTTCCTCGACGGCTTCTCGCGTTTCCGCCGGCTGCCCGCCAATGCGCTGATCCTGCCGAGCCATGGCTTCCCGTTCGTCGGCCTGCACACCAGGCTCGATCAGCTGGTGGCCCATCACGACGCGCGCCTCAACGACATGACGGCCGCCATCGCTCATCGCGGCGCCGAGGGCGCCACCGGCTGGGACATGGTGCCGGTGCTGTTCCCGCGCCATCTCGACAACAACCAGGTGGTCTTCGCCTTCGGTGAGACGCTGGCGCACCTGCATTGCCTGGAAACGCGCGCGCGGGTGAAGCGCCTCGTCGTCGACGGCGTGCACCGCTTCGTCGCCCTGGTCGATCCTCATGCCCAGCCGCCGGCCGACGATTCGGACGCCGACGTCATGGATGTGGGGACGGCCTGATAACGCAGGACGACTTACAGCCGCCGCTGTTACCCGAAGTGAAGCGTGGGGCCTTCACCGGCACACGACAGGCCCTCTGAGGTCATTGGCGGCGAGTTGAGAAATCCCCCATCGCGTCATATTGAACCCGCCTCAGATGCGCGTCGATCTCTTCGACTTCGACCTCCCGGACGAACTCATCGCCCAGCGGCCGATCCAGCCGCGCGACGCCGCGCGCCTGCTCGACGTCGCGCCGGACGGCCTGCACGACCGCACCGTGCGCGATCTTCCTTCGCTCCTGCGCCGTGGCGATCTGCTTGTCTTCAACGACACCAGGGTGATTCCGGCGCGGCTGAGGGGCGTGCGCGGCGGCGCCGCCGGCCGCCAGGACGTCGCGGTCGAGGCGCTGCTGATCCGCGACCTGGGCGCAGGCCGGTGGCTCGCCTTTGCCCGCCCGACCAAGCGGCTGCGCCTGGGCGATCGTATTGCCTTCACGGATTTCGGCGCCACAGTCGAGACCAAGAACGACGATGGCTCTCTCGTGCTCGTCTTCGACACGACAGGCCCGCGCTTTCTCGCCGCCCTCGAGCACAGCGGCACGGTGCCCCTGCCGCCCTACATCCGCGGCGGCGTGGCCGATGCGCAGGACCGCGCCGACTACCAGACCATGTTCGCCCGCTTCGACGGCTCGGTTGCGGCGCCGACGGCGGGCCTGCACTTCACCCCTGACCTGATGGCGACGCTTGCCGACGCCGGCATCGTCACGGCGAGCGTCACCCTGCATGTCGGCGCCGGCACCTTCCAGCCGGTACGCGTCGACGACACTGATGCCCACGCCATGCATGCCGAATGGGGCGAGGTGCCGGAGGCCACGGCACAGGCCATCGCCGACGCGCGTGGCAGCGGCGGCCGCATCGTGTCGATCGGCACGACCGCGATGCGTCTGCTGGAAACCGTGGCGCGCGACCACGACGGCGCCGTGCCCGCCTGGACCGGCGAAACCGACATCTTCATCGTGCCGGGCTTTCGCTTCCGCGCCGTCGACCTGCTGCTCACAAACTTCCACCTGCCGCGCTCGACGCTGTTCATGCTGGTGGCGGCCTTCGCCGGACTGGAGCGCATGAAGGCGGCTTATGCGCACGCCGTACGCGAGCGATACCGCTTCTATTCCTACGGCGATTGTTGTCTGTTGCGGCGATGAGTCTTTCCTTCGAACTGCTCGGCGCGGACGGTGCCGCGCGGCGCGGTCGCATCGGCACGGCGCACGGCACGGTCGAGACGCCGGCCTTCATGCCGGTCGGCACCGCGGGCACCGTGAAGGCGATGCTGCCGCAATCGGTCGCCGAGACCGGCGCGGAGATCGTGCTCGGCAACACCTTTCACCTGATGCTGCGTCCCGGCGCGGAGCGCGTGGCGGCACTGGGCGGGCTGCACAAATTCATGAACTGGCCCGGCCCGATCCTGACCGATTCGGGCGGTTTCCAGGTCATGTCGCTCAAGGATCTCCGCAAGCTCGACGACGACGGCGTCACCTTCCGCTCGCCGATCGACGGCTCGCCGCACCGCCTCACGCCCGAACGCTCGATCGAGATCCAGAAGCTGCTCGATGCCGACATCACCATGTCGTTCGACGAATGCACGAGCTGGCCGGTGGCCGAGGACGCCGCGGCATTCTCGATGCGGCTGTCGATGAAATGGGCGGAGCGCGGCAAGCGCGCCTTCGCGGCGCGACCGGGCTACGGCCTGTTCGGCATCGTCCAGGGCAGCACCTTCCCGAAGCTGCGGCTGGAAAGCGTCGAGGCTTTGACCGCCATCGGCTTCGACGGCTACGCCGTCGGCGGGCTCGCCGTCGGTGAAGGGCAGGAGGCGATGTTCGGTGTCCTTGATGTGACCATTGCCGCCCTGCCCTCGCACCGGCCACGCTACCTGATGGGCGTCGGGCGGCCGCAGGACATCGTGGGCGCGGTGCGGCGCGGCGTCGACATGTTCGACTGCGTCATGCCCACGCGCGCCGGCCGCACGGCGCAGGCTTTCACGCGCCGCGGCGAGCTCAACCTGCGCAATGCCCGCCATCGCGACGATCCTCGGCCGATCGACGAGCAATGCGCCTGTCCCGCCTGCCGCCATCACAGCCGCGCCTATCTGCATCACCTGATCCGCGCCGAGGAGATCCTCGCGCCAATGCTTTTGACATGGCACAATCTGCAATATTACCAGGACATCATGCGCGGCCTCAGGGGCGCCATCGAAAGCGGCTTGCTCGATCGCTGGATCGCCGCCTTCGAGGCGGAACACGGCCGCGGAGACATACCGCCATTGTGACGGAGCGTGCGTAATGCCGAACGAGGCGCTGATCGTGGTCGACATGCAGAACGACTTCTGCGAGGGCGGCGCTCTTGCCGTCCCGGGCGCGCGCGCGATCGTGCCGCTGGTCAACCGCCTGATCGGCCGCCACGACCACGTCGTGCTGACCCAGGACTGGCATCCGCCGGGCCATGCCTCGTTCGCCAGCGCCTGGCGCGACGCGGAGCCCTTCACCTCGGTGCAGTTCCCGTACGGTCCGCAAACCTTGTGGCCGGATCACTGCGTACAGGGCACGCCGGGCGCCGAATTCCATGCCGACCTCGAGATCACCAAGGCGCAGATGATCGTGCGCAAGGGCTTCCATGCCGGCATCGATTCCTACTCGGCGTTCCGCGAGAACGACCGCATGACACGCACCGGCCTCGACGGTTACCTGAAGGCGCGCGGCTTCACGCGGCTGATCTTCTGCGGCCTGGCGCTCGACTACTGCGTCGCCTGGTCGGCGATCGACGCGCGGCAGGCCGGCTTCGACGTCGCCGTCGTCCAGGAGGCGACGGCCGCCATCGACGTCGAGGGCAGCAAGAAAAGCATGCTGACCGCAATGCGCCAGGCCGGCATCAATCTGAACGCGACGGCTTAGACCTGGCTCCATTCCAGTCGAACTCGACTGCGTCATGTGCCGGTCACACAGCCGACGGCGAACTCGCCGCGGGTAGGCCCAAAGACGATGTAGGCCGGTCCCATCATGTCGGGATAATCATCCGTGTAGTCGGGCATCGCCACGATGCGAACCCACGAACCGGAAACCTCCGCGATCGATGGTCGGCAGACATTCCCCTTGACGATCGATGTGGGTAGCGACAGTGTCGAACGACATGCTCAGGAACCTGAACCGTTATGATCGACGCCGACGCCGCTGCACCCAAGCGGCGGCTCGTAGGGCTGCGCGTCGATCAGCGTCCGTGTGCGTGGTGACCACCTCATCGTAGGTCCCATCCGCCGGAACGGCTTCGGCCCGCGTTCCTGAACCTCCGCAGCCCCCGGCTCCGGGGGTTTTCTTTTGCCCAAACCCCAGAAGGACAGCACCATGAGTATTCGAGTCGGCATCGTCGGCATCAGCGGATTTGGCGGCGGCGAGGCGATGCGCCTGGTCGCGAGCCACCCTTCCTTCGAGCTTGTCTACGCCGCAGGCGAGGGCAGCGCCGGCAGCCGCTTGGCGGACCGCTTCCCGGGAGTGCCGGCCAGGCTGGCCGACCTGGTGATCGAGAAGTGGGACCCTGTGACCCTGCCGAAGCTCGACGTGCTGTTCGCGTCGCTGCCCACGGGCGCCTCGGCCGAGGCGCTGGCGCGCGTGCCTGACGACGTGAAGATCGTCGACATCGGCGGCGACCACCGCTACGTCGACGGTTGGGCGTACGGCCTGGCCGACGTCTGGCCAGCCCGGATCGAGGGTCGGAGCCGCGTTGCCAACCCCGGCTGCTTCCCCGCGGCGGTGCTGACCGCGCTGGCACCGCTGCTGGCCGACAAGCTGATCGAGCCTGGCAACATCGTGATCGATGCCAAGACCGGCATCTCCGGGGCCGGCCGGGGCGGCGCCGACAGCAAGTTCGGCTACGCCGAGAGCAACGAGAACCTGGTGCCTTACGGTCTGCTCAAGCATGTCCACATGCCCGAGATGGCCAAGACAATCGAGCGCTTGAGCGGCGGCAGCCCGGCCGGGCTGGTTTTCACGCCGCACTTGGTGCCGATGACCCGCGGCGTGCTCGCCACCATGTACTGCCGCGGCCGTGCCACCACGGACCAGTGCTTGGAAGCGGCCCGCCGCTTCTACGCCGGGCGGGCGTTCGTCCGCGTCACCGACAGGCCGCCGCAGACCAAATGGGCTACCGGCTCGAACCTCGCGTTTGTCGGTTATGCCGCCGATCCAGAGCGCAACCTGGTGATCGCGATGGGCGTGGTCGACAATCTCGGCAAGGGAGCCGCCGGCCAGGCGGTGCAGAATGCGAACCTGATCTGCGGCCTGCCAGAAACCGCGGGGCTGGACGGCCTCCCCGTTTGGCCATGATGAAGGCAAGCGATGGCGGCGGCGACAAGCGCCTGCCGCATCAGACGCGCTCGATCGCGAGCGCGATGCCCTGGCCGACGCCGATGCACATGGTGCAGAGCGCGCGCTTGCCGCCGGTGACCTCGAGCTGGTTCAGCGCCGTGATCATCAGCCGGCCGCCCGAGGCGCCGAGCGGATGGCCGAGCGCGATGGCGCCGCCATTGGGGTTCACGTTCTCGGCGTCGTCGGGCAGGCCGAGCTGGCGCAGCACGGCCAGCGCCTGCGCGGCAAACGCCTCGTTGAGCTCCACGACATCGAAGTCGCGCATGGTCATGCCGAGCTTGGCGAGGAGCTTCTGAGTCGCCGGCACGGGGCCGATGCCCATGACGCGCGGCGGCACGCCGGCCGACACCGCGGCCAGGATGCGCGCCCGCGGCGTGAGGCCGTTGGCCTTGGCGGCCGCTTCCGACGCCACGATCATGGCGCAGGCGCCGTCGTTGATGCCCGACGAGTTGCCCGCCGTCACCGAGCCGCCCTCGCGGAACGCCGCCGTCAGCTTGGACAGGGTCTCCATCGTGGTGTCGCCGCGCGGATGTTCGTCCTTGTCGACGACGACCTCGGTCTTGCCCTTCTTGACGCAGACCTTGACGATCTCCTTGTCGAAGAAGCCGCGATCCTGGGCGGCCTTGCAGCGACGCTGGCTGCGATAGGCGAAGGCATCCTGGTCGGTGCGGCTGATCTGGTGCTCGCCCGCGACGTTCTCGGCGGTCTGGCCCATCGGGTCGATGCCGTAGGCAGCCTTCATGCGCGGATTGACGAAGCGCCAGCCTAGCACCGTGTCCTCCAGCTTCATGCTGCGGTCGAACGGACCCTCGGGCTTGCCCATGACGTAGGGCGAACGCGTCATGCCCTCGACGCCGCCCGCGATCATCATGTCGGCCTCGCCGAGCTTCACGGCGCGCGCTGCATGGCCAGCCGCCTCCAGGCCCGAGCCGCACAGGCGGTTGACCGTGGCGCCCGCCACCTCGACCGGCAGCCCGGCCAGCAGGCCCGCCATGCGCGCGACATTGCGGTTGTCCTCGCCCGCCTGGTTCACGCAGCCGTAGATCACGTCGTCGACCGAGCCCCAGTCGACATTGGCGTTGCGCTGCATCAGCGCCTTGATGGGATGGGCGGCGAGATCGTCGACACGCATGGCGGCGAGGCCGCCGTTGTAACGCCCGACGGGGGTGCGAATGGCATCGCAGATGAAGGCTTCGGTCATCTTGGGGTACTCCCGACACGTTGTCGTCTGCCCGGTTAGCACTGCGCCCCAAGCCTCGCCAGTGCCTTGCCGACGGATGGACGCCGAGCCGAACGATCGGAAGATCGCCAGTTCCTAGGGGCGAAACAGGCTTAGCCCGTTCGCCGTCCGGTGGGACGACGGATGGCTCTCACCTTCCCGCTTCCGCCTCCGCCGCAGAAGAACCGGCCAGCCCCGTCCGATTCGAGACCCGACACCGCGGTGCCCGCCGGCATCTCGAGGCTCTCGAGGACCTCACCCGTTTTCGGATCGATCCGCCGGACATCGCTCTCCTCCCCTTCCCAGGTGCCGTGCCAGAGCTCGCCGTCGACCCACGTGACGCCGGTGACGACGCGGTTGGACTCGATGGTGCGCAGGACCCTGCCCGTCTCGGGATCGATCTGATGGATCTTGCGGCCACGATGCTGGCCGACCCAGAGCGTGCCTTCGGCCCATGCCAAACCGGAATCGCCGCCGTTGCCGGGCGCGGGGATCGTGGCCAGCACACGCCCGGTCTCGGGATCGATCTTGTGGATGCGATCCTCGGCGATCTGGAACAGATGCCGGCCGTCGAAGGCGGTGCCCGCATGGGACGCGACGTCGATCGAGCGCCGGACGTCGCCGTTCTCGGGATCGAACGCCTTCAGCGCGTCACCGGCGGCAAACCAGACGTAGTGGCCGTCGAAGGTGACGCCGTTCACCTGGTCGACGCCGGGGAACGGTCCGTATTCGTGGATGATTTCGGCGGCAGATCGCTTCATGTTGTTTCTCCTGCGACAGATCTAGTCGCTCGGCAGCGGCCCGGGGAGTAACAAGGTTGTCGTGAAACCCTGCACCGGGTGGGCCAGCCAGCGGCGCGCCCGCCCGCGGCCGAAGGGCTGCACCCTGCCCGCGGCCGCCAACGCATCGAGGGCCCGCTGCACGGTCCGCTGGCTGGCCGAGAGCGCGAGCGCCAGGGCAGAGCTCGACCAGGATTCGCCGTCGGCGAGGAAGGCAAGCACGCTCGCATGCTCGTCCTCGACAGGCCGCGCCAGGACGACGACCTCGCGGGCGCGCCGCGGTTGCAGCACAAAGCCCTGCTTGGTGGCGCCGATGGCGGCCAGCGGCCGAAGCGCCGAGCGCAACCGCCCGATCTCCACGCGCAACCGCGCGCGATGCGATTCGTCGACGTGTCTCGCGCGGAAGGCGCGCGTGATCAGCGCGCTTCTCGGCACGTCCGCGGGCCACGCCTCGCCCAGCGCGCGGGCCAGCGCGAACAGGACCGGACGGCGGCCGAGCGCGACGATCTCGCCTTGCTCGCGCGCGGCATGGCGGCAGGCGTCGATGACCAGCGCCTTCGAGCCGAGCAGCGCTTCGACCTCCTCGAGCAGCAAGGGCCGCTGCGCGCCGCGGCTGATCAGCCGTGCCGCCGGCGCATCCAGGACCTGCGAGGCGCTTTCGACCTCCGCCGTCAACGCCGGGATGTCAGCCTCGAGCGCCGACCGCCGGGCGCGGGCGAGCGCGGCGCGCGCCGCTGCCGTCTGCAGCCGCCGGACGGCGATGCCGGCGACGACCAGCTCCTGGCTGGCCTTCAACGCCGGCGGCA
>JAEWIV010000027.1 GCA_023386865.1 Pseudomonadota bacterium | reverse complement strand
GCTGCTCCAAGTGACATCCCAACGGCTAGAACCGTTTCGGGCCCGCCCCAGCTATTACGCCCCCGTGGCGGAATGAGCTGCGTATTATCCACGACAAGGACCAGCGTTGGACGACGACGCGGTGGCGTTGGCGGGGCGCTAGAAGCTGTCATGGCTGGCCCCTAGCCACTCAGCGACGCCGGTCACCGCGATCGCCTTGGCCGCGCTTGGCAACGGTCTTCGCCTTGCGGCGCCGGTCCTGCGCCAGCGACCGGCCGACATCCTCGACTTCCTTGAACGATGTCCCGCGACGATTGCGACGCACGTAGAGCTTGTTGGGGCCGGTGTCGATGATCTCGCGCTTGGCGGCCCTGCGCCGTGGTTGCCGCTTGGCTACCGCCTTCTTCCTCGCTGCCATCCAGACCCTCCCGAGTGATATGGGACCGCAACGAAGCGTGAAGCAGGACGTTGCGACGCGCTGCTTCCGTGTGCCTGGGGCGAGGCGTTCTCGCACGCGCGGCGAATCAAACTCTCCGGAGCAACGCATGCGGCCCGGCATTCGTTTGGTCTGCTTCCAACAAAGGAGAATCCAGTGAGCAGCACGAGTGACAAGGTGAAGGGCACGGCCAATGAGGTCGCCGGCAAGGTGAAGCAGGGCGTCGGTGAGGCAACTGACGATCCCGCCCTGAAGGGCGAGGGTAAGGTGCAGGAAGCCAAAGGCGACCTGCAGAAGGCCGTCGGCAAGGGCAAGGACGCCATCAAGAAGGCGGCCGATCTGTAGCTGCGTTGCTACGCACGGACAGGGGGCGCCAAGTGGCGCCCCTTTCAGTGTCCCTTTACGGGCCACTTAGTCTAGCGGCGAGGTTGGTCGGCGAGGCCTGGATTGGTCCTGTCTTCATAGGCGGCCAACCCCTCCCAGGTGTCGGCCGTATCGAGCATAGCCTTTCGAGATGCAGGGTCCGCCATCTGCTCCGCCTCCGCTCGGCATTCAGCCGCCAGCTTGCGGTATTCGTCTGAGCGATTGGCAGGAGTTCGATGCGGCATCCCTAGTCAATTCCTTCAGTGGGCAAGGCGCGACCCAGGTCAGCAAAGAGCGGGCGTCGTCCCCAAGCTCAACCCTCTTCCCGCCTAAGAGCCGCAAGCTTCTCCAAGAGAGCCCTGTAGGAGGCTTCGTACGCCGCGTATGACCTCTCTGCTTCAGCAACCCGGTGTCCCTCGCTACGCAGCGCCTCGATCGCAATACGCTGCCGGGCCAACGCTCTTTGACCATCCTTCGCCGCGGCTTGAAGAAGTTGAATCCTGGTCTCAAACGTTTGGTGCATGGAAATCGAACGTCAAGGAGACCCCAAAAGTGACGTGACAAATTCGGCATCGCGAAGAAGCCCATCTTAATTGAGCAGCGCCCGCTCGCACCGCCGTCTCCCCGCTCGCACCGCCGTCTCCATGCTAGGCTGCCGGCATGTGCAATCTCTACACCCTCCGGCGCTCCCTTGGGGGGAATTGCCACGTTCGGGTGAGGGTCTTGCGAGTGGCCCTCAAGCGAATGTAGAGGCCACTGCGCCAGGTGGGGGCTCGGAAGCGACGTCCGGGCCCCCGATCGACGCTGTTGGCCATCGGCTGATGCCGTCCGTGAAGCCCATGCCTGCCGGATGGCGGCACGGCGTTGCGCATGGCCGCCCGGCATCAGGCTTCGAACCGGTGGCAGAAATCCGCGCCCCAGCACCCGACAGGAACCTATTCGATCCCCAGACCGTTCTTCGTCTTCAAGAAGACAGAATGATCGAATAGTGCAGGTGTTCAAACATCCTGGCCTGGAGGAATGGAGATGTTGAGGCTCTTTCCGAAAATGATTCTCGTCGTCGGCATCGGCGTGGTCGGCGCGGCCTGCCAAGACGACGGCTATGGTGCCCCGAGCGGCTATTATCAGCCGGCGCCGACGGGCTACGGCAACCCGTACTACAACAGCGGCTACTACCAGCCGGCACCGCGTTACGGCTATGCGCAGCCTGCTCCGGCCTACAACTACGCCAATCAGCAGGGCAGTCATGGCTGGTACAACCAGGCCGACGGCCGTCGCTATACCACGGTGACCGTGACGAACCGCGGCCAGAACGGGTATCGTGACGACGTCGTCCAGCAGCAGGTCGTCTGCGGCAGCCAGTACTCCGACGGCTACCGTACCCGCACCGCCCCTCGGTGCTGATCGCCTCCCTGCGCGGCCTCGCATGAGCCGCGCATGGGGTCGACCGCGGACCGGAAGAACGACCCTTTGATCTGGGTCACAGCCATCGGCCAGGATGGTTGTTAGTGGATTCGATCATGTCCACGAAGCAGATCTTGGTGACGGCCGTCGGCGTCCTCGCATGGGTATGCCTGCCGGCGGCGATTTCGGCCGAGGACTACGAAACCCTGTTCAAGAAATGCTTCGCCGGCGGCACGCCGGAACAGGTGATCGCGAGCTGCTCGGTGGTCATCAGCCGGCGGGTCGCCGACGACCAGGATCTCGCGACCGCCTTCAAAAACCGCGGCAACGCTTACGACGATCAAGGCAATTATGCGCGGGCCCTGGCCGACTACGACCGGGCGCTTGCAATCAATCCCCGCGACGCCGATGCCTTCAACAGCCGCGCGACCACCTATACCGCGCTCAACGAATACGATCGCGCCATACGCGACTATGACGAGGCCATCAGCCTTAATCCGTCCAGCGCGATAGCGTATGGCAACCGCTGCTTCGCCCGCGCCGTCGTGGGGAAGCCCGAACAGGCGCTGGGCGACTGCAACGAAGCTCTACGCATCAAGTCCGACAGCGCCGGCGCTTTCGCCTCGCGGGCGTTCGTCCATCTCAAGCTCGGGCAGTACGAGGCGGCGATCGTCGACTACAACGCGGAACTGCGGATGCGTCCCGACGATGCCTATTCCCTGTTCGGTCGAGGCGTCGCCAAATACCGCAAGGGCGACCTGCGAGGCGCCGACGCCGACCTCGTCGCTGCCCAGATGCTCAAGCCGGACGTCGCCGAGCACATGGCCAGGCTCGGCATCGAGGTCCGGCAAGGTCGCTGAACGGCGAAGCCTCAGTCGGCAACGGCGCCGGAAGCCTTCACGGCGTCGCCCCACTTCGGCACGTCGCGCTGCAGCACCCTGGTGAGCTCGTCCGGCGCGGAGGCCACGACCTCGAGGCCGATCTTGGCGAGCCGAGCCTCGGTGTCGGGATCGCGCAATGCCGCGGTGAAGATCTGGCTCAGCCTGACGGCTATGTCCGGCGGAAGGCCGGGCGGACCGACGAGAGCGAGCCAGCTGTCGCCCTCGAAGTCGATCCCGTTCTCCTTGAAGGTCGGCACGTCGGGCAACGCAGGCGAGCGCTTCGACGACGCCACGCCCAGCGCGCGAACCTTGCCCGACTGGATCTGCGGCAGGGCGGTGTTCACGCTGACCGCGGTCAGTTGCACTTCGCCCGCCAGCAACGCCTGCACCGCCGGCGCCCCGCCCTTGTAGGGCACGTGCACCATGTCGAGCCCACCCGCCGCCGAGCGGAACAGTTCCATGGTGAGGTGCGAGCCGTTGCCCGTTCCGGCGGAGGAATAGGTGAACTTGCCCGGCTGACTCTTGGCCAGCGCGACGAACTCCTGAGGCGTCGTGGCCGGCACCGACGGGTGCAGCATGATGACCGTCGGAAACCTGGCCGCCAGCATGATCGGCGTGAAATCCTTGAACACGTCGTAGGAGAGGCGTGCGCCATACAGGGTCGGCGCGATGGCATGCGTGCCGTTGTCGGCCACCACCACCGTGTAGCCGTCGGGCGCCGCTTTGCTGACCAGCGCGCTGCCGACCGTTCCGCCCGCGCCCGGACGGTTCTCGACCACCGCCTGCTGTCCGGTCTGGTCGCTCACCTTCTGCGCCAGGATGCGCCCGAACGTGTCGGAATTGCCGCCCGGCGCATGCGGCACGACGATCCTGATCGGCCGCGACGGAAACGCCGTTGTCTGAGCGGATGCCGGCAACACGGCGGAACCGCCGCCGAGACCCGCGAGCAGGCCGGCGAGCTTGAGCGCCTGGCGGCGCGACGGGCGGATCATGCGAACTCCATGAGCGAACAGGCGGCCAACGTTGTCATGGAACACCCGTTCCTGTCGACGATGCGCATTGACTGCCGCTGGCGATCGCCCCACACAACGGCTCGGAACAGGAAAGACGAATGCCAGCGGAACAGCCAGATGCGGCGACGCATTGCCGGCTCTATCTCATCTCGCCGGAGCGCATCGAGCATCCGACGATCTTCGCCGACGATTTGCGGGCGGCGCTCGACGGCGGCGACGTCGCGGCCTTCCAGCTCCGCCTGAAGGACGTCTCCGACGACGCCATCGCCCGCGCCGCCGACACGCTGAGGCCCATCTGCCAGCAGCGCGACGTCGCCTTCATCATGAACGACCGGCCCGACCTCGCGGTGAAGCTCGACTGCGATGGCGTGCATGTCGGCCAGGAGGATATGTCCTGCGCCGAGGCGCGCCGCATCGTGGGGCGCGACCGGCAAGTCGGCGTCACCTGCAAGGCTTCACGCCATCTTGCGATGGAAGCGGCGGAAGCCGGCGCCGACTACGTGGCGTTCGGGGCGTTCTTCCCGTCGGGCACCAAGGCCGTGACCACGCCGGCCGAGCTCGATATCCTCGAATGGTGGAGCGGCCTGATGGAAGTGCCGTGCGTGGCAATCGGCGGCATCACGGTCGACAACTGCCGGCCGGTGATCGCCGCGGGTGCCGACTTCCTGGCCGTGGCCGGCGGCGTCTGGAATTACGAGGACGGACCTGAAGCGGCAGTGCGCGCCTTCAACGCGATCTTTTCGGCGTCCCGCTAGCGCCGTCGGAACCGAGCAACCCTTCTCGCTCCACGTACTTCGCGATCTCGGTCGCCATGAGCGCGTGGCCCGCGACGCCTGGATGGCCATCGCCGACGATGTAAGGGTTCGGTCCACCCTCCCGTCGATTGCGCTCGAAGGCCGGCGTGAGATCGAGGTAGCGGATGCCGTTGCCGACCTTGTCGATGATGCCGGGCAGCGCGGGTGGTGGGCCGTAATAGTTCGTCGGCAGGAACACCACGAGCAGCTGCGAGCCGCTGGCTGTCGTCGCCCGGTTCATCCGCTCCAGGAGGAAGCGCACCGCTTCGGCCTTCTTCGCATCGTCCGGTTCGCGGGAGCGGCTCCAGGCGTAGTACGCGCGGCCGAAGATCACGTCGGCACCGTGCGTCAGCCAGCGCAACGGCGAGCGATAGTCGCCACTCAGATGCACCTGCAAACGGCGGACGCCATTGCTGAACGGCAGGGCGATGTAGGGTTGGCCGGAGTCGTCCCAGGAGACATGCGACACATCGAGGCAGAATTCGTAGTAGGACGGCGCGCAGGGCGAGACGTTGCGCTCGAAGTGATGGGCGATGATTCCGTAGACCACCAGCCGCGGCCGGAGATCGAGATTGCGCTCGAGGATCTGCAGCGACTGGGTCGTGCCGTAGCTCGCCAGCGCGAAGTTGATGACACTGGCACCGAGCTCGCGCCCCAGCCTGGCGGCGTAGGAGTCCTGGTTCGCCAACGCATACGCCCATGTGAAGGAGTCGCCCACCGTCATGATGTCGTAACGCGCGGCGCTCTGCCGACCCGGCCCGTCGACCCTGGCGCCGCGACTGTCGGTGTAGATGTCGAAGGCAAAAGCCGCCCGGTCGGCGATCGCCGGGTAGATATGCCGCGTATGGGCGCTGGGACGGGCGACCGAGCCGATTTCCGGATCGTAGATCGCGGTGCCGTCTCCCACGGCGCTCATGTTCGGCGGCCAGACCGTGAGATAGGCCGCCACCCAGATGCCGATCAGCAGCGCGACCGTCGTCGAGGCCACCATCAGGACGACGGTCTTCAGCCGTGCCCCTCGCCCCTTCATCGCACCGGAAGCCACAGCACCTCCTCGATGTGATTGGCGCCGGTGACGAGCATGGCCAGGCGGTCGAACCCCAGGGCGATCCCGGCGCAGTCCGGCAGGCCGTGGTCGAGCGCCGCCAGGAAATCCTCGTCGACCGGCCAGCGCACGCCGTACAGGCGCTCCTTCTCGTCCAGGTCGGCCTGCAGGCGGGCGCGCTGGATGTCGGGATCGGTGAGCTCGCCGAAGGCGTTGGCCAGCTCGACGCCGCAGACATAGAGCTCGAATCGCTCGGCGACGCGCGGATCGCCCGGCTTGGCTCGCGCAAGGGCGGCCATGCCGATCGGGTATTCGCAGAGGATGGTCGGCCGGCCCATGCCGAGCTTGCTCTCGATGCGGTCGAACATGACGCGGAAGAAGACGTCGTCCCAGGTATCGCCCTCGTGCATGGCGATGCCGGCGGCGCGGGCCAGCCTGTCGGCATGACCGACCGTGGTGAACAGGTCGACGCCGGCATGGCGCTGGAACGCCTCGGCCACCGTCAGCCTCTCAGGTTCAGCCCGCGGGTCGCAGCGATGCTCGCCCCAGCGCAGCTCGCTGGCGCCACTGAGCGCCAGCAGCCGATGGCAATCCTGCATGATCGCCTCGTAGCCGACGCCGGCGCGGTACCATTCCAGCATGGTGAACTCGGGATGATGCAGCGCCGAGCCCTCGGCGTTGCGGAACACCCGGGCGAACTGGAACAGCCGCGGGATGCCGCCGGCCAGCAGCTTCTTCATGGCGAACTCGGGCGAGCTGTGCAGCCAGCGCTCGCGCTCCTCGCCGTCGGGCAATTCCCAGTCGGTGGCGAAGCCAGAGAGATGGACCTCGGCGCCCGGCGCCACCTGCAGGATCGGCGTCTCGACCTCGACGAAGCCCTCGTCCGCAAACCACTGGCGCATCGCCGCCTGCAGGCGCGCGCGTGCCTGCAGGTTGGGCAGCCGTTTGGCCAGCTTGTCGGGACGCCATTCGGTCATGTCCGACCATCGCATGCGCCGCGACCCCCGTGTAGGGTGACAGCATGACGCCCAAGCAGATCGACACCTTCTGCCGGAAGCTGCCGGCCGCGACCCGAGTCGTGCAATGGGAAGGCGTCATCGTCTTCAAGGTCGGCGGCAAGATGTTCTGCCTGATCGCGCCAGAGGAGCATTCGGTCGGCCGCATCTCCTTCAAATCCGCGCCCGAGCACTACGACGCGCTCAGCCGCTCGCCGGGCTTCCGGCCGGCGCCCTATCTCGCGCGGGCCAAGTGGGTGTCGGTCGACGATCCCAAGATTCTCACCGACCGGGAGATGAAGGCGTACATCATGCGGGCGCATGCCGTGATCGCGGCCGCCCTGCCCCGGAAGAAACAGGCCGAACTGGGCCTCTGAGTGGCCGGTTGCGGCCTTCGCCGGCCTTTGATACAAGCCCGCGCCGGCCTCGAACCGCCTCCGCGGACGAGGCCGAATTCCATTCATTCGACCTGCGGTAAGCCCATGAAAGTGCCCGTCAACTCCATCCGCGCCGGCAACGTCATCGAATACAACGGCAAGCTCTGGGTGGCCGCCAAGGTGCAGCATATCAGCCCCGGCAAGGGCGGCGCCTTTGTCGCCATCGAGGCCAAGGCGCTGCGCGAGGGCAACAAGCTGCAGGAACGGTTCCGCTCCGGCGAGACCATCGAGCACGTCCATATCGACGAGCGCGAGTGCACCTACCTGTTCAAGGACGACAACGGCTTCACCTTCATGGACAAGGAGAACTACGAGCAGCTCACCGTGGGCGCCGACGTTCTCGATCCCGACCAGTCGCGCTGGCTGCAGGACGGCATGGAAGTGACCGTCTCGCTGTACGAGGGCACCCCGGTCGGCGTCGAGCTGCCCAAGAGCGTCGTCCTCGCGGTCACCGAGGCCGATGCCGTGGTCAAGGGTCAGACCGCCTCCTCGTCCTACAAGCCGGCCGTCGTCGAAGGCGGCATCAAGGTGATGGTCCCGCCGCACATCGCCGTCGGCACCCGCCTGGTGATCAACACCGAGGACGGCAGCTACATGGAACGCGCCAAGGATTGATCTGATGGCACGCGCGCCCGACCAGCCCGTCGCCCGCATCGGCCGCGCCCCGCTCAGTCCCGGCCGCGAACGTTCGGGCCCGCCCGAGCGGCGCTCGCTCGCCCCGCGCTCGGCCACCATCACGGTGATGATCCGCGCCGCCTTCGCCGCGGCCAAGAGCCTGAAGCGCGACTTCGGCGAGGTCGAGCACCTACAGGTCTCCGAAAAGGGCCCGGGCGACTTCGTAAGCCATGCCGACATCAAGGCCGAGCGCACCCTCCGCGCCGAGCTTGCCCGCACACGGCCCGACTACGGCTTCCTCGGCGAGGAAGGCGGCGAGACCAAGGGCGACGGCCGCAACCGCTGGATCGTCGATCCGCTCGACGGCACGACCAACTTCCTGCACGGCGTGCCGCACTTCGCCATCTCGATCGGCCTGGAGCGCGAGAACGAGATCATCGCCGGCGTGATCTACCAGCCGATCTCCGACGAGCTGTTCTGGGCCGAGAAGGGCAACGGCGCCTTCATCGACACGCCCAACGCCCGCTCGCGCCGCCTGCGCGTGTCGGGCCGCAAGGATCCGGCGCGCGCCCTGGTGGCGACCGGCATCCCCAACATCGGCAAGGGCGACCATGCCGACTATCACCGCCGGCTCGAGGCCGTGACGCGGCAGACCGCCGGCGTGCGGCGCTGGGGCGCGGCTTCGCTCGACTTCGCCTTCCTGGCGGCCGGTCGCTACGACGCCTTCTTCGAGTACGGCCTGGCGCCGTGGGACGTCGCCGCGGGCCTGCTACTGGTGCGCGAGGCGGGCGGTATCGTCAGCGATGTCGCGGGCAAGCCCTACGAGCTCGGCGGCCGGTCCGTGCTCGCCAGCAACTTCGGCCTGCACGAGCCGATGATCGGGATCCTGGGCGGTTAGCTCTTTCGTGGGACCGCGGGCCTCCAGGCCCGCTCATGGTCTTCCACAGCGTCGACCTTCGCCGATCTCATGATCATGGGCCTGCCAGGAACCGACACTCAGGGAAACGAAGAGCATGAGCGGGCCTGGAGGCCCGCGGTCCACCGAGAGCACGCCATACAACGGCCAAACTCTCCACAGGATATGCTGAAGACGCCGCCCGCTGGTTGAGCGGGCCTCTGCCATTGGGTATCCTTCGGCCAAAATCTCGTTGAGAGGCAATTGGTTATGGCATCGTCCTCGGTTGCCGCGCGCGGGTTGGCGCTGGTCGTGCTGGCCTCTGCCGCAGCGCCGGCCTTTGCGCAGGACATCGTCGTGCAGCCGGCGCGGGTGCCTGTAGCCGGCGCGCCGGGGACGTACGAGCGCAACCTGGCGCCACCGCCGCCCGGCCCGATCGAAAGCCGCCTTGTGAACGTCCCGGCCGCCCCTTCAGCCCCCGTCGTAACGGTCCGCGCCACGCCGCCGCCCGCCCTGACCCAGCCGAATGGGGCGCTGAGCGCGATCGCCTTTGCCGGCCGCTCGGTCGTCCTGACCGCGGCCACCAAGTCCGAGCTCGACCAGATCGCCAAGCGCATCGCCGACCAGAAGCTGCGCCATATCGAGCTGCGGGCGCTTGCCGCCGATATCGGCCCAGACAGCCGCAAGATCGCTTTGGCTCGTGCCCTCGTCGTGCGCAGCTACCTGATCGACCGGGGCGTCAAGGCGCGCATCGAGGTCGGCAGCTTCTCGGGCGATGGCGACTCCGTCGAGATCCTGGTGCCCAACACGTGAGCGGGCTGGCCTCGTTCGGCCCACGCGCCTGACCGCATGAGCAGTCCATTACCCTATCTCGTACGCATGCTGCTGTTCCTGGCGGCAGTCGCAGCGCTCGCCTACGTGCTGCATGTGGACCTGCTGCGCGTGTTCATGAACACTCCGATCCTGAACGGCGTGATCGTGGCGGTGCTGGTGATCGGCATCTTCTTCGTCATGCGCCAGGTCATCTCGCTGTGGCCCGAGGTCAAGTGGCTGCGGCGCTTCCAGCATCGCGAGGAAGGCGCGCCGCCGCTCGACACCCAGACCCTGAACCTGCTGGCGCCGCTCGCGACCATGCTCGGCGAGCGCCAGGACCGGCTTCGCCTGTCGCCGACCGCCACGCGCGCCGTCCTCGACGGCATCGCCACGCGCCTCGACGAGCGCCGCGACCTCACCCGCTACCTGATCGGCCTGCTGATCTTCCTCGGCCTGCTCGGAACCTTCTGGGGCCTGCTCGAGACCATCAGCGCCGTGGCCGACGCCATCGCGCGCCTGCAGGTCACCGGCGGCGATGCCATCACCATGTTCGCCAAGCTCAAGGAGAGCATCGAAGGACCGCTGAAGGGCATGGCCACCGCCTTCGGCGCCTCGCTGTTCGGCCTGTCGGGGTCGCTGGTGCTGGGCTTCCTCGAACTGCAGGCGAGCCAGGCCCAAGGGCGCTTCCATATCGAGCTCGAGGAATGGCTGGCGAGCGCCACGCGGCTGTCGAGCGGGGTGAACATCGACGGCGAGCAAGGGGTGTCGGCCTATGTCGAGGCGCTGCTCGAGCGCACGGCCGACGGCCTCGACGATCTCACCCGGACCTTGCGCCGCGCCGAGGAGGGCCGCGAGGCGACCGTCGCGGCCAGCGCCACGCTGGTCGAGCGCCTGGCGGCCCTGGCCGAGACGATGCGCGGCCAGCAGACGCTTCTCGCCCGCATGGGCGAGCAGTCGATCGAGCTGCGCTCGTCGATCAACCGCCTCGCCGAGCGCGGGTCGGCCGAGGGCGACCGTGAGGCGCTGGCCCAGCACCAGCGTGCCATCGAAGGCCACCTCTCCCGGCTGGTCGACGAGAACGCGCGCCACCGGGCGGCCTTCGGTGACGAGTTGCGGATGATGGTCGAACGCCTGGCCGAGCGCAGCTCGACCGAGGAGCGCGAGGCGCTGTTGGCGCATCAGCGGGCCATCGAGGGCCATCTGGCCCGGCTGGTCGACGAGAACGTGCGCAGCCGCACCGCGCTCGCCGACGAGCTGCGTGGCGAGTTCCGCCTGCTCGCCCGCACCATCGCCTCGAGCGCGCGCGGCGCCGTGCATCCGCCGGGTGACGGCTAGGCGATGGCCGCCCTCTCCTCCCGCCGCCGGGGCGGTGCCGCCGACTACACCTGGCCGGGCTATGTCGATGCGCTGACGACTCTGCTGATGGTGCTGATCTTCCTGCTGACGCTGTTCAGCGTGGCCCAGTTCACGCTGTCCAACGCGGTCAGCAGCCGCGACAGCGCCATCGACCAGCTCAGCCGGCAGATCGGCGACCTTGCCAACCAGCTCTCGATCGAGAAGCGGGCCGGCCAGAGCCTGCAGAAGGACCTCGAGCAGCTCACCCTGCAGATTGCGCAGATGCGCAGCGAACGCGACAGGCTGAGCAGCGACCTCGCCGCCGAACGCCGCTCGTCGGACGCGCTCAAGATCGAGCGCGACCAGCTCACCGATCGACTGACCTCGATGCTGGCCGAGCGCGACAAGCTCGCCGCCGCCATGCAGAGCGCGGCCAGGGAATCGGAGACCAAGGCGGCCGACCTGCAGAAGGAGATCGAGCGCCAGCGGCTGGAGCTGACCCGTCTGGCCGCCTCGCTCGCCGCGGCCAACGAGGAAAAGGGCAAGCTATTCGCCGATCTCACCGAGGAGCAGAAGCTGGCCGCCGAGCAGAAGGCCGCCGTGGTGCGGATGACCGCCGAGATGGCCGGGCTGAAGGACGAGCTCAGCCGCCTCAATGCCGCCCTCGACGCTTCCGAGGCCAAGTCCAAGGAGCAGCAGGCGCAGATCGTCGACCTCGGGCAGAAGCTCAATCGGGCGCTGGCCAGCAAGGTCGAGGAGCTGGCGCGCTACCGCTCGGAGTTCTTCGGCAAGCTGCGCGAGGCGCTGGCCGGCCAACGCGACGTGCAGGTCGTGGGCGACCGCTTCGTCTTCCAGTCCGAGGTCCTGTTCCCCTCTGCCTCGGCACAGCTCCAGCCCGCCGGCGAGAAGCAGCTCGCCGAGGTCGCGCGGCGGCTGGTCGAAATATCCTCGCGCATTCCCAAGGACATCAACTGGGTGCTGCAGGTCGACGGCCACACCGACGACAAGCCGATCCGCAACGCCGTCTATCCTTCGAACTGGGAACTGTCGGCAGGACGCGCCATCGCGGTCGTCAAGTTCCTGCACAGCCAGGGCATCCCCAACGACCGCCTGGTCGCCGCCGGCTATGGCGAATACCAGCCGCTGTCCGCCATCGACACCGCCCGCAACCGCCGGATCGAGCTCAAGCTGACCAGCCGTTAGGCGATGACCTACAGCAGGCCCAGCCGCTTCAGTTCGGCTGCCATTTCAGGCGGCATGTCGGCGGTGTCGCCCTTGGACAGGTCGGGCGGCGCGCGTTCGGGCTCGAGATAGCGCCAGCCCTGGAACGCCTTGCAGGTGCGCGGCGCCGTCGGGATCAGGGTGCGCTTGACCTTGATGCGGCAGTATTTCCTGCCATCGTCCTGGTCGATGTCCTCTTCGAAGCCGACCAGCTCCTGGCGACAGCGGATGACGCCACGCACCACCCAGTAGAGCGACCCGCCGGCCAAAAGCTCCTCCGAGCGCCGCGGCGTGTTGCGGGTATAGACCCAGTGCGGCGAGCGCGGGGCCTGCCGCCGCTGCTTGCGCCGTGCCGCCTGCAGCTTCTTCATGTGCGGGAGGTCGTCGACGCCGACGGCCAGCTTGATCAGATGCAACGACATCGCCCGCGCTTAGTACGGCATGCCCGGTCCGCTCAAGCGCCGGCTTTCCACAGCACCGCCAAAGACCGTGATATGCGCGCCACACGCTGGAAGATTCGCAACGAGGAGTTCAGACTCCACAGTGTTTGCACATTCGCCGGAATAGAGTCCGGGCGCTTTTGCGGGGAATCTCATGAATCGGTCGACGCTGGCTGCCCTGGTCGTGGCTCTGATGCGGGGAGCGGGGACCGCGGGCTACCTGGGCGGGAGACCCGCCGACCGGGTCGACACGCGGCCCACGACCGGTGCCGTCACTCAGCCCGGCCCCACCGCCCCTGCCCAGCCCGCCCCGGCGACGCCGACCACGC
>JAEWIV010000014.1 GCA_023386865.1 Pseudomonadota bacterium | reverse complement strand
CGTCGGCGGCGCGACGCACCGTGAAGACGCGGATTTCGGGCTGCTCGGGCTCGGCCGCTTCGCGTGGCACCTCTTCGCCCGGCTCGGCATCCCCGCCGGTCGTCACGCCGAGGAGGCGCTGCTGCAGGTCGCGGTCGGCCGCCAGTTCAGCTGCCGGCATGGTGCGGGCGATGCGGCCGTTGACCATCACGGCGATGGTATCGGCAACGTCGATCGCCACGCCGAGATTCTGCTCGACCAGCAGGACGGAGAGCGAATCGTCGCCGAGCGACTTCAGGGTTTCGGCGACCTGCTCGACGATCACCGGCGCCAGGCCCTCGGTGGGCTCGTCCATCACCAGCAGGCGCGGGTTGAACAGCAGCGCGCGACCGATCGCCAGCATCTGCTGCTCGCCGCCGGAAAGCTGGAAGCCGCCGTTGTTGCGGCGTTCGGCCAACCGAGGGAAGAGATCGTAGACGCGCTCGATGGTCCACACCCCGCGATGGGCGCTGCGCTCGGCGAGTCTCAGATGCTCGTCGACCGACAGCGAGGGCCAGACGCGGCGGCCCTGGGGGACGTAGCCGATGCCGAGCCCGGTGATGACGTGCGGCGCGCGGCCGACCAGCTCGGCGCCGCCGAGCTTGACGCTGCCCGAGGCCGCGACCAGCCCGGTGATGGCGTTGCACAGCGTGGTCTTGCCCATGCCGTTGCGGCCGACGACGGCGAGGATGCCGCGATCGAGGGTCAGCGAGACGTCCTGCAGGGCGTGGGCCCGGCCGTAGTAGACGTTGAGGCGCTCGACCCGCAGCACCGATCCCGTTCCGCCTTCGACGCGTCGCCGCGAGAACCAGCTCATCAGTGGCGGCCCCCACCCATGTAGATGGCGGCGACCTCGGCATCGCTCTCGATCTCGCGCGGCGTACCGTGCTTCAGGACGCGGCCGTTGTGCATGACGGTGACCTGGTCGACCACGCGGAGGGCGATGTCGAGATCGTGCTCGATCAGGATGAAGCCCATGTGCTCGGGCAAGGCGCCGAGCAGCGTCACCAGCTCGCGCCGCTCCGCCGGCGACAGCCCGGCGGCGGGCTCGTCGAACAGAATCAGCCGCGGGGCGCCCGCCAACGCCATGCCGATCTCGAGCTGACGCTGCTGGCCGTGCGACAGGCTCGACACCAGCCGTTGCGACACGGACTGCAGGCGCACGCGCTCGAGCAATTCCTCGGTCGCGGCCCGCGAGGGATGCGTCGCCCGGGCCCGCCGGAGGTCGAAACGACCGCGCGCCACGCCGCGCACGGCGAGGAAGAGGTTGTCCCAGACGGTCAGGTTCCGGAACAGCAGCGACGACTGATAGGTGCGGCGCAATCCCATGCGGATGCGGTCGTAGGCCGGCACCTCGGTGACGTCCTCGCCGAAGAAGCGCACACGGCCCGCCGTCGCCGGAAAATCGCCGGTGACGACGTTGAACAGGGTCGTCTTGCCGGCGCCGTTGGCCCCGATCACCGCCCGACGCTCGCCCGCCGCCACCGAGAACGAGACGTCCTCGATGGCGCGCAGCGCGCCGAATGTCCGGGTGACGCCCTCGAGCTCGAGGGCGTCGCCGGTGGCGAGCGGCGTATGCGGCAGGTCGGGTGTGACCAGGGCCATGGCTGGCGGTCTGCCTACGGGCAGCTCGGCACGTCGCGCGAGCCGAGCCCCATCTTGTCGAACTCCTCCTTGCTGAGGTTCAGCCGCTGGTCGACCTTGGGGATGGTCTTCACCACCTTGTTGTAGAAGGTGCCGTCGGCGCCCTTGGCGACTTCGGTGATGAAAGTCGGGCCGATCGCCTGGCGGTTCTCATCGAGCGTGATGTCGCCGGCCGGCGTCTGCAGCTTCAGGTTCTTCAGCGCCTCGCGGTACTTCTCCTGGTTGCCCGAAAGGTCGCCCTTGACCGCATCGAGCCCGTCGAGCGCGGCCTTCATGTTGCTGTAGTAGACGTAGGCGAACAGCGACGGGCTCGGAAAGCCGTCCTTGAAGTTCGCCTTGTAGTCGGCCACGAACTTCTTCCAGGCCGGGGTGTCGATCGAATCGGCCATCGGGCCGGCGGCCGGCGTGCCGAGCAGCGAGTCGCGGCGCTTGCCCTTGAAGTTCAGCACGGTCTGGTCGACCGTGATCGAGCCGCCGACCATCGGCTTGTCGCCGCCGGCCTGCTCGTACTGCGTCAGGAAGTTCACCGCGTCGGCGCCGCCCAGGACGACCAGCAGGGCGTCGACGTCGGTCGGCAGCTTGGCGATCACCGAGGAGTAGTCCTTGCCGCCCAGCGGCACCCACGCCTTGTGCGTGACCTTGCCGCCGAGCTTGCAGTAGCCGGCCATGAAGCCCTGCACCTGGGAGTACGGGAAGGCGTAGTCCTCGGCTATCAGCGCCATCTTCTTGTACTTCTTGTCGTTCAGCGCGTAGTCGCCGAGACCCACCATCCACTGCGCGCCGTCGGTGTTGAAGCGGAAGAAGTTGGGCGACGGATTGACCAGGGTCGTGCCCTGCGCCCCCGACGAGCCGTTGATGAAGGTCACGCCCGGCTGGGACTTCGAATAGTCCTTCACCGCGATGCCTTCGGAGCCCGACAGCGGGCCGACCATGATCTGGACCTTGTCCTGCTCGACCAGCTTGCGGGTGGCGTTGACCGCCACGTCGGGCTTGGCGTCGGACGATGCCTTGACGATCTCGATCTTCTTGCCGCCCGCCATGCCGTTCTTTTCCTTGAGAGCCAGCTCGGCGCCACGCATGCCGTCCTGGCCGCCGGCGGCGAACGGGCCTTCGAGCGTCGCCAGGAGCCCGATCTTGATCGTCTCCTGGGCCTGAGCGGCTGCCGAGAGCACGGTCGCGACCGCCGCCCCCGCCAGCAGCCCGACTAACGTCGTCATCCGCTTGGTCATTGATTTCCTCCTCGCTGCTATGGGCGGCCTGCGGGCCGCACTTGTGAAACGCCTACCGAACGCCACTCATTTCCCCGTGCCCTGGCGCCGGTGGCGGCCATGCGCCGCCGCGCCCAGTCCCGAAGCGTGTCCCACCAGCCGAGCAGGCCGTCGGGCGAGAACAGAACGATCACCAGGAAGACCAGGCCGATCACCAGGTTGAAGCGCTCGCGATCGATCAGGTCGATGGCGAAGTTCTGCAACAGCACGAAGACGACGGCGCCGATGAACGGCCCGACCGGATGGCGCATGCCGCCCAGCACGGCGACGATCAGGATGTTGATCATCCACGATGTGCCGACCGATCCCGGCGTGATGAGGCCGTTGTACCAGACCAGCAGCACGCCGCCGATCGAGGCGATGAAACCCGCCACGGCATAGGCGGCGACGCGATGCGCCACCGGGCTGTAGCCCAGCGCGCTCATGCGCCGCGCATTGTCGCGCACGCCCTGAAGCGCGATGCCGAAGGGAGCGCGGATCAGGTACTTGACGAAGAAGTAGCCGGCGAGCGCCCAGAACAGGGCGAGGTAGTAGTAAGGAACCGGCGCGCGCCAATCGATGCCGAGCACGACCGGCGGCACGACCTTCTGGAAACCCTGGAAGCCGTTGAAGATCGCGTAGTTCTGCTGGGCCAGATAGAAGAAGGCCATCCCGATCGCCAGCGTGATCATGATGGTGTAGATGCCCTCGGTGCGAACCGACAGCCAACCGATGAAGGTGGCGGCAAGCGTGCCGCCCATGATCGCCAGCACAACGACCAGCCACCACGGCCAGCCCAGGCTGATCTCGGGGGTGCCGCTCGTGCCCAGGATGGCGACGATGTAGCCGGCGATGCCGGCCACGGTCATCTGTGCCAGCGAGAGCATGCCGCCGTAGCCGGCCAGAAAGGTGAGCGACAGCGCGATCAGCCCGAGCGTCAGCGCCTGGCCGCCGATCTGATAGGCGAAGAAGGGCGGCACGATCCAGGGATAGAGCAGCGCGGCGGCCAGCACGACGACATGTCGCCAACCGACGTGGCGCCAGGATTGGAGAAGCGTCGCCGCCGGCGCGGCGGCGGCTGCCGGAGCCGTCGTCCCGCGCGGCGAGGCGCGTCCGCCCGACCAGCTGCGGCCGGAAGCGGAAAAGTTCATGGCCTTGCGCCAGTGGGCGGCGCTCATGCCCGCCTCCCCAGAATGCCCTGGGGCCGGAAGGCGAGCACCAGCGCCATGATCACGAAGGTGAAGACGATGCCGTAGGTCGGTGCGTAGGCGAGCCCGAACTGTTCGGCGAGGCCGACCAGCACGGCGCCCAGCGCCGCCCCGGCGACGCTGCCCATGCCGCCGACGATGACCACGACCAGCGAGGCCAGGAGGTAGCGCGTGTCCTCGCCCGGCGCGATCGAGAGCGCGGTGCCGCCGACCACGCCGGCGAAGCCCGCCAGGCCCGCGCCGATGGCGAAGGTGACGGCGAACACCATCTGCACGTCGACACCCGAGGCCGCAAGCATGGCGCGGTCGTCGACGCCGGCGCGGATCATCATGCCGACGCGGGTGCGCGCCAGGAACCACCACAGGGCGAGGCCGATCACGATCGCCATGGCCAGCAGGACCAGCCGATAGGTCGCGAACTTGCCGACGATGGGCAGCGCGGTCGAGCCGATGATCCAGCGCGGCGGGTCGAACTGGTAGATCTCGCCGCCCCAGATCCAGAGCGCCACGTCGGCGGCGATGATCGACAGCGCGATGGTCGCCATCGTCTGGCGCAGGTCCTGGCCGTGCATGAAGCGGAATACGCCGACCTGCAGCAGCAGCCCCATGAAGGCCGCGAACAGGAAACCGGCGGCGACGGCGAGGAACCACGAGCCGAGCCACTCGCCCACGACCCAGCCGACATACGCGCCCAGGAGATAGAGGGAGCCGTGCGCCAGGTTGACGTTACGCAGCAGGCCGAACACCAGGGTGAAACCGCTGGCCACCAGGAAATAGAGCGCGGCGAGCGTGAGGCCGTTCAGCGTGGTGGCGAAGAACAGCCGCTCGTTGTCGACGACGCCCCAGATCGCCAGCGCCAGCAGCGGCAGACCGAACAGCCAGGCCCAGAACCAGCGACGGAGGAAAGTCATAGTCGTCCTCCGTCATCCCGCCCGAAGCCGAGCCTAGCGCCTGCCCTGAGCGCAGTCGAAGGGAGGCGCAGCGGAGGGACCTCTTTTGTAGATGCATCGACAAAAAAGGTCCCCCGACTTCGCCGCCCTGCAGGCGGTTGCGCTCGGGATGAAGGGGAGATCATCGCCATCACGCGACCGACGCCGCCCAGCGCGAGCGCGCCGCGGCGATCTCGGGCTTCTTGTAGAACGTGCCGTCCTTCATCACGGCCAGGATCTTCTTCTGGTCGCGCAGGATCGCGAGGTTGCTGAGTGGATCGCCATCGACCAGCAGGATGTCGGCGAGATAGCCGTCCTTGATCTGCCCGAGCTCGTTGCCCTGCATCATGATCTCGGCGCCGAGCTTGGTGGTCGAGACGATGGCCTCCATCGGCGTCATACCGAGATGCTTCACGAAGTACTCGAGGTCGCGCGCGTTGTCGCAATGCGGCGTGAAGGCGAAGCCGTAATCGCCGCCCGGCAGCACCCGGATGCCGCGCTTGTGCATCTTCTTCAGCGATTCGACGGCGGCGGCGATCTCGATCTCGTAGCCCATCTCGATCGCCTTCTTGCGATCGATTCCCCACGGCGCCGCGTGGTCCATCATGGCGAACAGGATGCCGATGCCGGGCGCCACGAAGATCCTGTCCTTGCGCGCCTCCAGCATGTCGAGCGCTTCCTCGTCGGTGAAGCTCGCGTGGTAGACGATCTCGATGCCGTGCCGCATCGCCTGCTTGATCGATTCGCAGGACCGGGCGTGGCACGACACGCGCTTGCCGCGCTGCCTCGTCTCGGCGACGGCGATGGCGACCTCCTCGTCGCTCATCCAGGTCGTCTCGGCCGGCGCATTGGCCGCGAAGTTGTCGCCCGACAGGTTGAGCTTGATGGAGTCGACGCCGTACTTCAGGAACATGCGCACGGCCTTGCGCATCTCCTCGGGCCCGCTCACCACGACGCCGAAGCTGAACTCGGGATAGGGCAGGTGCGGCAGCATCTCGTCGCCCAGGGCGCCCGCCACGGTGATCTCCTGGCTGGCGGCGAGGTAGCGCGGACCGGGGATGAGGCCGGAGTTGATGGCATTGCGCGTCACCACGTCGAGCCGGGGCTTGGCGCAGGCCGCACCGACGCACGAGGTGAAGCCCGCCTCGAGATAGCGCCGCGCCACGTCGGCCGACCACAGCACGTGCTCCTCGAGTGGCATGCGCTGGATTCCGTCCAGCGTCGCGGCATCGTTCCAGGAGAAGTGCGTGTGCGCCTCGACCATGCCGGGCATCAGCGTGGCGCCAGCGCCGTCGATCACGGTGGCGCCCACCGTCGGGATCGAACGGCAGCCGCGGCCGACGCGCAGGATGCGGTTGCCCTGGACCAGGACGTCGCCGGCAAAGGGTGGCGCACCCGAGCCGTCGATGATGCGCACGTTGGTGAAGAGCATGTTTGCCATGGCTGCCTCCTTCACAGACGACGGGAATAGAAGCGTTTCAGCGCGTCGTTGCACTCGCCGGGTTTCTCGATGGTGGTCCAGTGGCCGCAGCGCGGCAGGATCTCGACCCGCGCGCCGGCAATGCGATCGCCGATCAGGCGTACCGCCTGTGGCGGCGCAATCGCGTCCTCGTCGCCCGTCACCATCAGGGTCGGACAGCCGATCTGCGCCGGATCGGCTGGCTGCGCCGACGCCAGCGCCTCGCAGGAGCGGGCATAGCCGTCCGGGCACTGGCGCATCAGCGATTCGCGCACCATTGCCACCGCCGCCGGCTGGCGCGCGCGCGTGTCGCTCGAAGTGGCGGACTGCACGATGGTGTCGGCGATGACCTGCATCCCGGGCTCGCCTTCGCTACGCGCCTTGTCGCCGCGCGCCCGCAAGCCCGGACGGGCCGCGTCGGGCGGCGAGAGCAAGGGGCCGAACAGTGCCAGGCTGCGCACCAGCTGCGGCGCCACGCTGGCGAGATGAAACGCCACGATGGTCCCCATCGAATGGGCGACGACATGCGCCCGCTCGACGTTCAGCGCGGCGCAGACCCGCAGCATGGCCTGCACGAAGCGATCGATCGACAAAGGCCCCTCGACGCGCGCCGAGCGGCCGGAGCCCGGCAGGTCGGGACGCACGGTGCGATGCCGCATCAAGGTCGGCATCAGCGGAACCCAGACGTTGGAGGTGCCGCCGAGCCCATGGATCAGCAGCACGTCGTCGCCCGACCCGTCGGTCTCGATCGCGATACGCTCGACGAACTGCGTGGCCATCCGATGCTCCTAGGCCACCGACAGGCGCCGCGCGCCCTGCCCCGCCAGCTCGGGCTCCTTGTGGAACCGGCCGTCCTTCATGACCGCCAGCAGCCGCCTGGGATCCTGCAGCACGGCAATATTGGCCAGCGGATCGCCGTCGACCAGCACGAGGTCGGCGAGGTACCCCTCCTTGACCTGCCCCAGTTCGCGGCCGCGCATCATGATCTCGCCGCCGAGGCGCGTCGCCGAGACCAGCGCCTCCATGGGCGTGAAGCCGAGATACTTGACGAAGTATTCGAGATCCTTGGCGTTCGTGCCGTGCTTGATCCAGGCGAAGCCGTAGTCGCCGCCGGGCAGGATGCGGATGCCGCGGCGGTGCATCTTCTTCAGGGTCTCGCAGGCGACCTCGAGCTCACGGTGATAGCCCATGCCCTTGGCCGTCTCCGGCGTGATGCCCCACTCGGTCGCGTGGTACGACGTGTTGATCAGCCAGGCGATGCCGGGCGCCACGAAATGGCGGTCCTTGGCCGCCTCCAGCATGTCGAGCGCCTCCTCGTCGGCGAAGCTCGCATGGAAGATGATCTCGATGCCGTGGCGCACGCACTGCTTGACCGATTCGGCGGAGCGGGCGTGGGCGGAGACGCGCTTACCGCGCCGGTGCGCCTCCTTCACGGCCATGGCGATCTCGCCGTCCGACATCGGCGTAAACTCGGCCGGGATGCCGGCGATGTACTCGCCCGACAGGTTGAGCTTGATGGTATCGACGCCGTATTTCAGGAACATGCGCACGGTGCGGCGCATCTCCTCCGGACCGTTGACGATGGCGCCGAAGCTGAATTCGGGGAACGGCAGGTGCGGCAGGGTCTCGTCGCCCAGCCCGCCCGGCACCGTGATCTCCTGGCTCGCCGCAAGATAGCGCGGACCCGGGATCAGGCCCTCGTTGATGGCGTTGCGAATGACGACATCGAGCCGCGGCTTGGCGGTCGCGGCGCCGATGCAGGACGTGAAGCCCATGTCGAGGTAGCGCCGGGCGATGTGCGCGCACCACAGGATGTGCTCCTCGGTCGGCATGCGCTGGATGTCGCCGAGGCCGGGCTGGTCGTTCCACGAGAAGTGCGTGTGCGCCTCGACCATGCCGGGCATCAACGTCGCGCCGGCGCCGTCCACCACGGTGACGCCGGTCGCCGGCACCGCCCGCGCGCCGCGCGCCAGGCGGGCGATGCGGTTGCCCTGCACCATGACCTCGCCGGCGTAAGGAGGGCTGCCGGAGCCGTCGAGAATGCGCACATTGGTGAACAGCACATTGGCCATGGGCGGAACCTACTGGACAGGGTTGCTGAGCGTGCCGATACCTTCGATTTGGATGCGCACGCGGTCGCCGCGGCGCAGGAACTTGGGCGGATCGAAACCGATGCCGACGCCCGCCGGCGTTCCGGTGGCGATGATGTCGCCGGGAAACAGCCTGATGCCGGCCGAGACGGTCGCGATCAACGTCGGGATGTCGAAGATCAGGTCCTCGGTCGGCGCGTCCTGGCGCAGCTCGTCGTTGACCCAGCAGCGCACGCGGGTGTGCGCGCCGTCGAGCTCGTTGGTGCAGGCGAGCCACGGCCCCATGGGAGCGAAGGTGTCGAGCGACTTGCCGAGCAGCCACTGCTGGTGCCGGCGCTGCAGGTCGCGCGCCGTGACGTCGTTGACGATGGTGTAGCCCCAGACATGGTCCATGGCGCGCGACGTCGGGATGTTGGCGCCGCGCTTGCCGATGACGACGGCGAGCTCGGCCTCGTAGTCGATCGAGGTGGAAAGCCCATCGGGGATGCGGATCGCCGCCTCGGGCGCGATCACGCATTCCGGCACCTTGGAGAAGATGACGGGAAACTCCGGCACCGCCTGCTGCGGCGGTCTCGGCCCGCCGACGCCGCTGTTGGCGAACTCCGTGGCGTGGGCGCGATAGTTGAGGCCGACGCAGAAGATGTTGCGCCGCGGCACGGGGATCGGCGCATCGAGCTTGACCGCCGACAAGGGCAGCGCCGGGCCGGACGGCTTGGGGACGGGCGCGCCCTCGGCCATCGCCTCGACGAGCGCCAGCGCGCCCACGTCATGGGCGCGGTCGCCGAGGGCAAGAGGCGTCACATCGCGTTCGTCGGCGCTCAGCCGCCCGACATGCCGCCTTCCCGCCCACCAATAGGAGGCGATCTTCAACGTTTCCACCCGACCCGGCCCTCGGCGATGGCCAACAACCGGTCCTGTTGCTATTTGGTGAAGCCGCGCGCCTCGAGCGGATGCCGCATGAGACGCGCGTCTCACAGATTGTGCAAAGGCTAGGACCGGGGTCGAAGCGTGTCAAGGAAGGCCACACCTGCTCCAACCCACAGCACCCTGACCTTGCCGCCGGACGGCAACGACGCCAAGGCGCGCACGCAGCGCAAGCTGCTGGCCGCGGCCATGCAGCTCGTCCGCCGTGGCCGTACGCCCGCCGTCGCCGAGGTGGCGCTGACTGCCGGCGTGTCGCGGGCGACGGCCTATCGCTACTTTCCCAACCGCAGCACGGTGATCGCCGCGGTCGTCGCGGAAAGCCTTGGCCCGGTGCGCAGCTACCAGCCCAAGGCACGCGACGGCGGGCAGCGCGTGCGCGAGCTCTTCAAGCAGACCTTCCCGCGCTTCAAGGAGTTCGAGCCGCACATGCGCGCCGCCCTGCAGCTGTCGCTGGAGCACGAATCGCTGGAGCGCGTCGGCCTGCTCGAGGAGCCGCGCTATCGGCGCGGCTTTCGCCGTGGCCTGCTGGAGAGGGCGGCGGGACCCTTGCGCCGGCAGCTCGGGCGCCGCCGCTACGACCGGCTGATGAAGGCCCTGTCGATCGTCTACGGCATCGAACCCTACGTCGTGCTCAAGGACATCTGGGGATCGGGCGATCGCGAGGTCGAGGAGATCGCCCGCTGGATCGTCGACGCCATGATCGAGGCGGCGTTGCGCGAAGCGGGCAATCGCTAGCCCGGCCGTCGCCCCGAGGCCGTCGGACGCTCCGCGGCGCCCTCAGCGCCGGCCACCGACCTCGTCGATGTGGCTCAGCAGGTCGGCCGGATCCTCGTAGACACGGATCGCGCCCGCCTGGCGCAGCTCGTCCGACCCGTAGCCGCCGCTCAGGAGGCCGACGCCCAGGGCGCGGCAACGCGTTGCCGCCAGCATGTCCCAGATGCTGTCGCCGACGACCACGGCGGTCTCGATCGGCCGGCCGAGCCGTTCCGCCGCGGCGAGGAACAGGTCGGGGTCGGGCTTGGCGTACTTCACCTGGTCGCGTGTGACGACCGGCATCTTGGCCGGATCGACGCCGAGGGCGGCAAGGTTCACGGCGGCGGTCTCCATGCGGCCGCTGGTGGCGATCGCCCACGGCACGCCGGCGTCCGACAGCCATGCCAGCAGCTCGCGCGCGCCCGGCAGCGGGCGGACAGCGGCGCCATGGCGCCGATAGGCCGCGGCG
>JAEWIV010000011.1 GCA_023386865.1 Pseudomonadota bacterium | reverse complement strand
CGCGGCTTCCGCCCCGCCGGCGCCGCGTCGCGGCTCCGTCTGGTCGGAAACGCGTTGTTCGGGCTGCCTCGTTCACACGGCACATTGCGTCCGGCTGGAAGCCGGATGCAATGTGCTCTAGGCTTGGCGAAACGTCGGAGGAGACGTGCCGTGAACGCAAGCATGAGTGCGGCGCAACGCGCCGATGCCCTCGAAGCCAAGATGGCTGAGGAGCTCGATTACATCGTCGTCAAGTCGCGCCTGCATCAGCTGGCCGAAGCCGACATGAGCCCGGCCCCCAACGCCGGCGCCATGATCCGGGCCAATCCCAAGCTGCGCGTGCTGATGGGCGACGATCCGCGGCTGCCGGAGATGCCCGAGAAGCCGACGCTGATCGATTTCTTCAAGCTGCGCTTCGGTCCCTCGATGCATCTGCTGCAGAGCGCCCGGCACGCGGTGAAGGGCGGCCTGCCGGAGAAGATGGTGCTGGCCTGCCTGCTGCACGACATCGCCGGCGTCGGTTTCATCCGCGGCGATCACGGCTACTGGGGCGCCCAGCTGGTCGAGCCCTATGTCGACGAAGAGGTCACATGGGCGATCCGCGCCCACCAGGTGCTGCGCTTCTATGCCGACGAATCGGTCGGCTACGAATATCCTCAGTCATACATCACGCTGTTCGGCGCCGACTATCGTCCCGATCCCTATGTGGAGGAGGACTACAAGCGCATGCGGGACCACAAGTGGTACATGTCGGGCCGCATGATCACCGTGCACGACATCTACTCGTTCGATCCCAACGTGCATGTCGAGCTGGAGGAGTTCACCGACGTCATCGGCCGCAACTTCCGCCAGCCCGAGCAGGGGCTGGGCTTCGACAACAGCCCGGTCGCGCACATGTGGCGGGCGATGATCCGGCCGGCGAAGTACCTGTAGTCTTCGCTACGACTTGAAGTCTTCGGGTCGCAGCTCGATCGGGTCGCCGTGCCTGGTGCGGTCGGCGGCGTGGTCCCAGGCATCGTGGTAGCGGGCCAGCAGCCCTGCGTCGGCGATGCCCCTCTCGGTGACCAGCCGCTCGAGGGCGTTCAGCCAGTGGACGTAGTAGGTGGTACCGGTGTCGGGATCGCCGGCCGCCTGGGCGCGCTTTATCTCCGTGGCGAGCGTGGCCGCCCATTCCGGCCAGGTGAACAGGCCGCGCTTGTGCAGCGCCACCGCCATGGCGAAGGCCTGCGCCTCCCACGGTTCGCGGAAGACCGGCCCCTCGGCGTCGCTGGGGAGGCCGGGGACCGGGATGGTCGGACGCTCCGTCATGCCGGTTCGAGATACGGCTCGAACGCGTCGATGGAGACGGTGAGCGTCGGATCGGCGTCCGGTCCCCAGATCTCGCGGCCATCGAACACGACGGTGTAGAGCCACTGCGGGTCGTCGCCGCGGCCGCTCGCGACCGAATCCGGATAGGCGTGGCAGCCGTGGACCAGCTCGACCGTGCCCAGCTTGTCGCGCGCATAGCGCGGCAGCCGCGTATGGCCCAGGGGATTGATGTTGAGCGTGCGCACGCGGTCGCCGGGCTTGAAGCGGGCAGGGCCCTGCTGTTGCCGGAAGAACGACATGCGCGTCATGCCGGCATCGACGACGTCCTTGGTGAGCTTCCGCGGCAGCGGCTTGGTCGGGCCGATGGCATGGCCCGCCTTCAGCTCTTCCTCGGTGACGTAGCCGCGCGACAGCAGGTTCTTCTCGGCCGCCAGCTCCCAGCGCTGATAGTAGGACACGGCGAGATAGGTCCGCGGCGGCAGCGTCTCCTGGGCATAGCGCGAATCGTCGATGTGCCAGGCTCCGGCGTAGCCCATGGCGCGCACCATGGCGAGCACGCGGCCTTCCCACGTCTCGTGGAACGGCGGTTCGTTGGCCTCGACCTCGACCTTGCCGAAGCCGTCCATGCCGCCCATGTCGTGCACGCCGTTCATTTGGCGAGCTCCGCCGGCGTCAGCGCGAGGCCGGTGCCGATCATCGAATCGCGGGTCACGAGGTCGGCCAGGCGCTCCTCGCTCCAATCCTCGGTGCCGGCCGGCCGCATCGGCAGCACCAGGAAGCGCGTCTCGGCCGTCGAATCCCACACCCGGATCTCGGTTCCCTTGGGCAGCTCGACGCCGAAATCGGCGAGGACGCCGCGCGGATCCTTGACCGCACGCGAGCGGTAGGGCGCCGACTTGTACCAGACCGGCGGCAGGCCGAGCATTTCCCACGGATAGCAGGAGCACAGCGTGCAGACGATCATGTTGTGGCGCTGCGGCGTATTCTCGACCGCGACCAGGTGATCGCCGACCGGGCTGACATGGCCGAGCGTGCCGACGGCGGCCGAGGCATCCTTCAGGAGCGCCTGCTTGAAGGCGGGATCGGTCCAGGCCTTGGCGACCACGCGGGCGCCGTTGCGCGGCCCGACCTTGGTCTCGTAGGTCTCGACGATGGCGTCGAGCGCGGCCGGATCGACGTAGCCCTTCTCGGTCAGGATGGTTTCCAGCGCGCGCACGCGCAGCTGGGTCTCGGACAGCTCCGAGCCGTGCTCGTGCGAATGATCGTGGTCGTGGTCAGCCATGCGAGAGACTCCGGTGAATCGCCCTTATCGTAGCCTAGTGGCGCCCGGCATCCTAGTCGTCGGGCGGCACCTCGGTCCTCAGGCCTCGATCGACCAGGCATTTCCACGCCTCCTCCGCGTCGTCGGCGAAGCTGAAGAGGTCGAGGTCGGTCGTGGTGATCATGCCCTCCTCGAGCAGGGCATCGAAGTTGATGATCCGTCGCCAGTAGGCGCGATCGAAGCAGACGATCGGCACGTGCGGCGCCTTGCGGGTCTGCGTCAGGGTCAGGATCTCGAACAGTTCGTCGAGCGTGCCGAAGCCGCCGGGGAAGACGACCAGCGCCGCCGCACGCATCGCGAGATGCATCTTCCGCATCGCAAAGTAGTGGAACTGGAAGGTGAGCTCAGGCGTCGAGTAGGCGTTGGGCTGCTGCTCCATCGGCAACCGGATGTTGAAGCCGACGGACGGCGCCCCGGCCTCCGATGCGCCCCGGTTGGCCGCCTCCATGATGCCGCCGCCGCCGCCGGTGGCGATCACGTTGCAGCGACCCGCCCGGCGGCTGTGCAGGGCGCCGCCGCGCTCGGAGGCGATGCG
>JAEWIV010000536.1 GCA_023386865.1 Pseudomonadota bacterium | reverse complement strand
GGCATCGCCTGCTTCCTCGAGACCTCGCGCGGTGCGCCAAACGAAGGCGCGGAGGTGCGCTTGGAGGGCGACGGCAAGGTCATGGTCGCGGTCGGCACCGAGTCCAACGGTCAGGGCCACGAGACGGCTTTCGCACAGATCGCGGCTGACCGGCTGGGCGTGCCGATCGAAGCCATCCGCTACGTCCAGGCCGACACCGGCCAGGTGAAGAGCGGTGCGGGCCATGGCGGCGCGCGTTCCATGCACATGGGGGGTGCCGCCGTCGTCAAGGCGATCGATGCCACCCTTGCGAAGGCGCGTACGCTGGCGGCCCATCTCTTGCAGGCATCCGAGGACGAGCTGGTCTTCGCTGACGGACGTTTCGTGGTGCAGGGCAGTCCCAAAGACAGCGGTCGGTCCATCGCCTTGCCGGCGTTGGCGCGGAGTGCGGATGATCCCGCCAACCTGCCTGACGGCATGACGAAGGGGCTTGGCGTGCATGTGATGAACATGACCGACGTCTTCACCTTCCCGAGCGGCTGCCACGTTGCCGAGGTCGAGGTCGATCCCGAGACCGGCGCCGTGGCGCTGCTGCGCTACACCGCGGTCGACGATTACGGCCGCCTGATCAACCCGCTGCTGACCGAAGGCCAGGTCCAGGGCGGTGTGACCCAGGGCATCGGCCAGGCGTTGGTCGAGCACACGGTCTACGACGCCTCGTCGGGCCAGCTGCTGAGCGGCTCGCTGATGGACTACGCCCTGCCGCGCGCCGACGATCTGCCGCCCTTCGACATCGAGCTCGTCGAGCGGCCGACCGCGGCCAATCCGCTCGGCGTCAAAGGGTCGGGGCAGGCGGGCTGCATCGCCGCTCCGCAGACCATCATGGCCGCCATCCTCGATGCGCTGCGGCCGGCCGGCGTCGAGACGCTCGACATGCCGGCGACACCGGAGCGCGTGTGGCGCGCGCTACGCGAGGCCCAGCAGCGTTGAACGACAAGCCGAGCGCCGGTCAGCATCACGTCCTGAGCGGCATCCTCTTCATCTGCGGCGCCGGCATCCTCTTTCCTGTGATGAACGGCTTCGCCAAGTTCCTGGGCGAGAGCGGCTACGATTCCCTGCAGGTCTCCTGGGCGCGCGCGTTCGGGCACATCCTGTTCATGCTGGCGGCCTTCGTGCCGCGCTTCGGGCTCGCCATGCTGCGCACGCAGCGGCCCGGGATGCAGGTCCTGCGCTCCACGCTGCTGATGGCATCCAACCTGTCGTTCTTCTTCGCCATCATAACCATCCCTATCGCCAAGGCGGCATCGATCAGTCTGACGGCGCCGCTGGTGGTGGCGCTGCTCGCCTGGCCGATGCTGGGCGAGCGCACCACGGTCGGCCGGCTGGTGGCGCTCGGTGTCGGGTTCGTCGGCGTGCTGATCGTGATTCGGCCCGGCACCGAGCTCTTCCAGTGGGCCTCGCTCGGCGTCGTTCTGAGCGCCACCTGCTACGCGCTCTATCAGATCCTGACGCGGCTCATCTCCGGGACGGATAGCCCCGAGACCTCGGCGATCTACAGCTCGGCCGTCGGCGCCTTCGGGTTGATGTTCGTCCTGCCGTTCGTCTGGAAGACGCCAGAAACGCCACGCGACATCGCCTATTTCTGCAGTCTCGGTGTCCTGGGCGCGCTCGGCCACTACTGCGTGGCGCGCGCCCTTCGCCACGCGCCTGCCAACATCGTCACGCCGTTCCAGTACATGCAGCTCCTGGGCTCGGTCGCCGTAGGCTACCTTTTCTTCGGCAACTTTCCCGACGCGCTGGGCTGGGCCGGCGCCGCCGTCATCGTAGCCGCGGGCCTCTACATCGGCTGGACGCAGCGCAAGCCGTCGTCGGGTTGACGGCTGCAACGAAAAGTTGTAGCCCCCGAAGCACGGCAGTCTGAAGCAGGTATTCGAGATGCCAGTCGCCATTCCGCGCAGCTTCGTCGAGTATATCCTGCTCGGGCCGACCGGCGACCGCCGGCAGCTTCAGGACTCGCCGATCCTGGGCGACGTCTGGATCGCGTTTGCCGACAAGCCGGACGAAGCGCAGGAGCTGCTGATCACGCCGCACAGATCGCAGACCGCGGCGTCCGTCGCCGTGGAGCTCGACAAGCTGATCGCCGAGGATCGGCGTCGGCAGGGCAAGAAGCGTGCCGCGCGCGGCGCGGATATCGCTCCCCTGCACGGTATCATCGCCGCCCGGCTGTATTTCGACGAGGTCCTGCGTTTCGTCGTGCCGCGGACGGAGTGGTGGAAAGCACCGCGCATCAAGACCGAGCTGCAGGGCTACGTAAGAAGGGGAGGCCTCGGGAAGCTGCAGAAGGTGTTCGACACGCTGAAAAGCATGTCGGAGCACTGGAGCGCGCCCAACTCGGCGCCGCGGATTCAGCCGTTCCGATCGGCATTCGACCGATACACCGCGCTCACTGGCCTCATTCTCTGGGCATCGGAACAGCAGACCAAGACAGGGGCGGGCGCGCCGGCAAGCGCCGAGCAGGCGCTGGTCGAGGCCATCGCCAAGGCTGCCTCGATCATGGACGATCGTTTGGCTCGGTTCTTCAGCAGGAACGAAGCGCTGCTCGACACGAAAAAGCCGGCGCTGGTTCATCAGGTCTCGCTCAACCGCAAGGCCATGCTGGCTACGTCGCGGTCGGTACCCTCGATCAAGGCGGACGCTGCCCGTCGGCTGTTCGACGTCCGGTGCAAGGACATCGCCTGGGCCGTCCTCGATTCCGGCATCCAGGCCGACCACCCGGCCTTTGCAGAGGAAGGCAACCCCAAGAAGTCGCGAGTGAAGAAGAGCTTCGATTTCAGCAATTTCCGCAAGATCGTGAGCCTCGACAACGGCCGCATCTTTTCCGACGACAACGCCAAGGCCGAGCAGAAGGCCATTCTCGATACATTGGTGCACAAGGATCTGATGGGGCGTCTGACCCCCAAGGCAGCCACCAAGATTCTCCTCGACCTCGCCGAGGACATGAGGTTGAACCGTCCCATCAACTGGGAACAGGTGGAGAAGTTCATCGAGATCAAGGGCGCGACGCCGCCCGCGAGCGATCACGGCACCCACGTCGGCGGAATCATCGGCGGTCGGGGTGGCGTCGAGGGAGAGGATGCCGGCGGCGTCTGTCCGGACATCCAGCTTTACGACTTCAGGGTGCTGTCCGACACGATCGAGAACACCGAGTTCGCCATCATTGCAGCGCTGCAATTCATTCAGTTCATGAACGTGCGACGCCAGTCGTTCGTCATCCACGGCGCCAATCTCAGCCTCTCGATTCCACACGACGTGCGCAACTACGCCTGCGGCAGGACACCGGTGTGCGTGGAGTGCGAGCGCCTGGTCAACAGCGGTGTCGTGGTCGTCGCCGCCGCCGGGAACTTCGGCTATCAGAGCTTCACTACGAAAGAGGGTTCCTACGAGAGCTACGCGGCCTTCAGCATCACGGATCCCGGCAATGCCGACGGCGTGATCACGGTCGGCTCGACCCATCGGGACTCGCCGCATACCTTCGGCGTGAGCTTCTTCTCGAGTCGCGGGCCGACCGGTGACGGCCGCCGCAAGCCCGACCTGGTGGCTCCCGGCGAGCGGATCCATGCGCCATTCAGCAACAGCACGTGGGGCGAGCTCGACGGCACCAGCATGGCGGCACCGCATGTCAGCGGCGCGGCCGCGATGTTGCTGGCGCGGTACGCCGAGATGATCGGCGAGCCACGGCGGATCAAGCAAGTGTTGTGCGACAGCGCGACCGACCTCGGGAGGGAGCGCAGCTTTCAAGGCTACGGCATGCTGGACGTATTGCGCGCATTCCAGAGCATCTAGCTAGGAGGCGGCAGATGATCTTCAGCTTGGATGTGCGACGCGCGCGCAAGGGTGACTGCCTGCTGGTGCACTTCGGTTCGAAGGACGATCCCGGGCTGGTCATGATCGACGGCGGCCCGAAGGGCGTCTACGCGCCCCACCTCAAGCCACGGATCGAGCAGATCAGGGCGGCACGCGCGCTCGAGGACGAACAGTCGCTGCCTGTCGACATGCTGCTGATCAGCCACGTCGACGACGATCACATTCAGGGGATCCTCGATCTGACGAAGGAGGAAACGGTCAGGAAGGCCGCTCGTCGGGCGTGCCGGCTCAAGGTGTTGAATTTCTGGCACAACAGCTTCGACGAGATCATCGACCACGAACCGAAGGAGCTGACCGCGTCTCTGCGCAAGCAGTTCGGCGAAGCCGCCGTATCGGGTGGCGGCGAGCTGTCCGATCGGGCCAGGATCGACATCGAGGACCGCTTCGATCCGGACGACCAGGAGATGGTCCAGAGCAGCCTCAAGGTGCTCGCGAGCATCGCCCAGGGGTTCCGCCTTCGGCTCGACGCGAAGGCGCTGGACTATCCGCGCAATCTGGGATTCGGTGGAAAGCTGATCATGGCGGCTGCCGGCGCCAAGCCGTTCACCGTCGCCAAGCGGCTGAAGCTCACGGTGGTCGGGCCGATGAAGCCCGAACTCAAGGCGCTCCACAAGAAGCACGTCGAGTGGCTCAAGAAGCTCGAGAAGGAGGGCAAGTCGCCGGCCGATGCCTTGGCTGCCTATGTCGACAAGTCGGTGCCGAACCTCTCGAGCATCGTGTTGTGGGCCGAGGCCGACGGCAAGACGATGCTGCTGACCGGCGACGCCCGCGGCGACAAGATCCTGGAAGGGCTGCAGCTGGTCGGCCTGCTGGGCAAGGGTACCGCGAGCAAGGTCGAGGTCGACCTCCTGAAGGTGCCGCACCATGGCAGCGCCAACAACCTCGATCGCGACTTCTTCAAGCGGATCGTCGCCAGGCACTACGTGTTCTCGGGCAACGGTGAGCACGGCAATCCCGAGCGCGAGGCGCTGGAGATGCTGATCGGGGCACGCGGCAATGCCGACTACGAGATCCATCTCACCTATCCCGTGGACGAAATCGATATGGAGCGGAAGAAGGACTGGGAAAAGGAGCGGAACAAGGAGGTCGCGCGGAAGAAGAAGAATCCAAAGGCCAAGGTGCGCGAGAAGTGGTCGCCGGCGAAGCACAGCCTCGCCGCGCTGTTCAAGAACAACCCGAAGGTGGCGGGCAGGGTTCGTGTCGCCGGCGAACGCGAGGCCCATGTCATCGACCTCGGTGATCCCCTGAAGGGGGCCTTCTCGAGCCTGGCCTAGTCTGCCTCGTCATCACGGCAATCAGGACGACAGCCTTCTGGACGCGGCAGCGCTCTTGCTGTTCCATCGCCGACCATGACCGCACTGAACAGGCAGAGCGCCACCGAGCTCGCGCAACGCATCGACGCCGGCACGGCGACCGCCGAAGCCATCGTGCGCGCCCATCTCGATCACATCGACCGGCGCGACCTCGATGTCCTCGCCTGGTCGCATCTTGCGCGCGACGCTGCCCTTGCACGCGCCAAAGCGCTCGATCGCGGACCACGCCGGGGCTTGCTGCACGGCATCCCGATGGGCGTGAAGGACATCATCGATTCCGTCGACCAACCCACGACCTACGGCTCGCCGATCTACAAGACGCACCAGCCGCTGGCCGATGCCGCCACCATTGCGCTGGCGAAGAACGAGGGCGCGATCCTGCTCGGCAAGACGGTCACCACCGAGTTCGCCAACCGCCATCCCGGTGTGACGAAGAACCCGCACAACCCCGCCCACACGCCGGGCGGGTCCTCGTCGGGCTCGGCGGCCGCGGTTGCCGACTTCCAGGTCGTGCTGGCGACCGGCACGCAGACCGGCGGCTCGGTGATCCGGCCGGGCGCCTTCTGCGGGGTGGTCGCCTACAAGCCGAGCTACGGCCATTTCGCTCCGGCCGGCATGAAAGCGAACACGGAATGGCTGGACACGATCGGCGCCTACGCCCGCACGATCGAGGATATCGCCCTGTTTCGCGCCGCGCTGATGGCGATGCCCTATCGGTCGATCGCCAGACTCGACAGGTCGCCGCGCGTCGCCGTGTGCTTCACCCATCACAAGCCGGAGCTGTCGGCCGAAGGCATCAAGGCGGTGAGCGATGCGGCGGCGCTGCTCGCCAAGGCGGGCGCGCAAGTCTTCGAGATCGAGTTGCCGCCGCCGGTGCGCGACATGACCGCGGGCCAGCAGACACTCAGCGCCTTCGACGGCCCGCGCGCCCATGCCGACGAGGCGCGGCGCTTTCCCGAGCTGCTGAGCGAGAGCCTGAAAAAGGACAAGCTCGCGGCGGGCGCTGCGATCGACTACGCGAGCTGGGTCGCCGCCCGCAAGCTCGGCGAGAAGGGCCGCGCCGCCGTCGATGCCCTGTTCAGCGACTTCGATGTCATCCTCACCGCACCGGCGGTCGGGGAGGCGCCGGTCGGCCTGCAAACCACCGGAAAGGCGACGTTCAACCTGCTGTGGACCTATCTCTGGATGCCCTGCGTGACCTTGCCGTTCACCAAGGGACCGACGGGCCTGCCGGTCGGCATCCAGCTCGTCGGCCGCCAGCACGAGGACACGAGCCTGCTCGACATCGCCGGCTGGGTGAGGAGCGCGCTATGAAGCCGCTCAGCGCCACCGAGGCCGTCGCCCGCATAGAGGCGGGCACGCTCACGTCGGAAAAGCTGGTGCGCGACTGTCTCGACCGCATCGCCGAGCGCGAGCCTGTCGTGAGGGCATGGGCCTTCCTCAATCCCGACCTCGCCATCGCCCAGGCGCGGTCTGCCGACGCCATGAGCGGCGGGATCCTGCGCGGCGTGCCCATCGGCGTGAAAGACATCATCGATACCCACGACATGCCGACCGGGCACAACTCGCCGATCTTCCAGGGCAAGATCCCGTTCGGCGACGCCGCCTGCGTGGCGCTCTGCCGGACGGCCAATGCCGTGATCCTGGGCAAGACGGTGACCACCGAGTTCGCCAACCGCCATCCCGGGCCGACCACCAATCCGCACAATCCCGGCCATACGCCGGGCGGCTCGTCGTCGGGCTCGGCCGCTGCGGTGGCCGACGGCCACGTGCCGCTCGCTTTCGGCACCCAGACCGGCGGCTCGGTGATCAGGCCGGCGGCCTATTGCGGAGTCATCGGCTACAAGCCGACCTTCAACGAGTTCAGCCGCGTCGGCATCAAGATGCAGTGCCATTCGCTCGACACTCTGGGATTGATGGCGCGTACGCTGGACGACATTGCCCTGTTCCGCGGAGCCGTGCTCAAGCTGCCGCCGGTCGCGATCGATCGCGGCCTGCCGCGACCGCGCATCGGCTTCTGCCGTACGCCGATCTGGGACGAGGCCTCGGCCGACACGAAGAAGCTGCTTGAGGCGACGGTTGCCAGGCTTGCCGGCAAGGGGGCCGCGGTCGTCGACGTCGCCTTCGCCCCCGCCTTCAACGACATCCTCGACGATCACGGCGCGATCTCGGGCTGGGAGAGCGCGCGCAACTATGCCGACGAGCGGCTGCGCAATCCCGACAAGGTGAGCCAGGAGCTGATGGCCGGCCTGAAGCGCGGCCTGGACGTCACGCTGGAGCGGTATGTCGCCGCGCAACGCAAGTCGGTCGCGTTCAAGGCGCACGTCGATTCCCTGTTCGACAAGGTCGACGTGCTCGTCTGTCCCAGCGCGCCAGGCGAGGCGCCAGCCGGCATCGAGTTCACCGGCGATCCGCGCTTCAACTCGATCTGGACCCTCGCCGGCACGCCCTGTGTTACCTTGCCCGCCGGCACCGGGACCAACGGCCTGCCGCTCGGCATCCAGCTCGTCGGGCTGCGTCACGAAGACGACCGGCTGCTGTCCACGGCCGCTTGGGTGGCGGCGCACCTGAACTGAGGCCTCTCAATGCCCCGCATCAATGGCGAACGACTTCTGGCCGATCTGCGCCGCATCGCCGACTTCGGCCGCTACCAGACCGGCGTGCATCGCCCGCACCTGTCGCCTCAGGACGTCGAAAGCCGGCACTGGCTCGCCAACCGCATGAAAGACGCGGGACTGGAGCCGGTGATCGACGGCGTGGGCAACGTGATCGGCCGCAGCCCCAAGAGCGGGCCGCGCCTGCTGATGGGCTCTCACACCGATACCCAGCCGCGTGGCGGTTGGCTCGATGGCGTGATGGGCGTGATCTACGGCCTCGAGGTGGCACGCGCGCTCGCCGAGGATCCCGACACCGCCCATCTCGCCGTCGACGTCGCCTCGTGGGCCGACGAGGAAGGCCACTGGGGCGGCATGATCGGCTCCAAGAGCTTCATCGGCCGCATCACCGAGGCCGACATCGACAAGGCGCGCCATCGCGAAGACGGCACGGCGATGCGCGATGCGCTCAAGGCCGCCGGTCTCGACACGACTCCGCGCCTCGAGCTGGAGGAGGGACGGTACCGCTGCTACCTCGAGGCCCATATCGAGCAGGGCGGCGTGCTGGAGCACACCGGCAAGCGCATCGGCGTGGTGACGGCAATCGTCGGCATCTATGCGTTTCGCCTGACCTTCAGCGGCATCCAGAACCATGCCGGCACGACTCCCATGCCGATCCGCAAGGATGCAGGCGTGGCCATGATGCGGCTCTACAACGAGGTGATGGAGCGCTTCCCCGCACTCGCCGGCCCCCGCAGCGTCTGGACCGTGGGCAGGATGTCGGTCGAACCCGGAGCGCCCGCCATCATCCCCGGCAAGGCCGAGATGATCCTGCAGTTCCGCGATGTCGACGTTGCAGTGCTCGATCGCCTGGCTGCCTGCCTCGACGAGATCGTCGCGGCGCACAACAAGCGCGGTCCTTGCGCGGTCGAGTGCGTCAACCTCAGCCGCACCATGCCGGCGCCCATGGAGGAACGCCTGCAGGAGGCGTTCGACGAGGCGGCCGAAAAGCATGCCGCCGGCGACCACATGCGCATGCCCTCAGGCGCCGGCCACGACGCGCAGATTCTGGCTCAGCGCTTGCCCGCGGCCATGATGTTCGTGCCCTCGATCGGCGGCATCTCGCACCATTTCACCGAGAATACCGCTGACGCAGATATCGTGCTGGGCTGTCAGGTGTTCGCCGACGCTGCGGCGAAGATTCTGAAGGGGAACTAACTCACGGTTCGACTCGCTGCTCCCGCCGGAATGCCACAAATGGTACCTATACCCGTGGGCTCCCAAGGAGTGCCTGTCTCCACCGCCGCGGCCGGAAATGCCACCGCCACCACCGAATTCGCCATACAGGCGAGGATACATGCCAAATTTTGATCTCGATGAGCTATTCGAGGTTTGGGATCGATATTCTACGTACGCGTCGTTGGAAGACGAAATGCGGGCCATAGCTGCGGGCGTGAAGCCGATGTCATTCTTTGCGTTCCCGGATGCGGACAAGAATACTGACCGGCTATACCTCGAAGTCACCGGAACCGCTTCGAGGCTGAAGCTACTTTCGATCGAGCGAAAGGGCTTAGATCCTGAATACGAGGGTCCAATTCCTCACACCTATCTATTCATTATTCGTGACGAAAAGGAGGCTTGGCGCGTTCCTGCCTTTCTGTTTGCGATGAGGGTCGGCTGGAGCGATGCCATCGATGAGCTGATAAGTCGGCTTTTGGGATACACCGACTTAGAGGTTCAGCGCTGGCGCGATGACAGCAGCAGATTCCATGTCAATTCGAAGGGGGCGACGGTATTGTTTCTGGTGTCTTCAATGCGGGCTGCGAATATCCGTATGCTTGGTGGCCGCGCCATCGATCCCGAGGTGATCGTTTCGCCAATTACTGCCTTCTATAATCTGTATGGGAAGGTAGTTCGAGGTGATGCCTCGAAACTAATTCCAATCGATTGCGAACTACTGCGAGCGTCGGTGGATCATGGCTTTGTCCAGACTCTCTTTCCTGTCTCCCTTATCGAACAGCCATCGATCGAAACTGCAGTTTGCAAAATAGGAGAAGAACAAGGCGTCGCCCTGAATTCGGCGCTCCGATCCAGTTTTCAGTTTCTTGGCGCAGCCGGTTGGCAGTCAGTCGTAGCGTCCAATTAGTCATCGCTCTCTTTGCGCCAGATGCCCAGCAGGAAGACCGTGCGCTCGCCGCGCCGGCCGGCCTGCTTCTGGACCTCGTCGAGGCCGACGCCGCGGCGCTCCATCCAGCCATCGAGGACGCACTTGGCCACCCAGCCGATCACGAGGAACGTGCCGAAGTAGATCGTGGCCACGGTGAGCGCCCACATGGCCCAAGCATAGGCCTGCTCAGGGCTCCTCGACCAGCGCCTTGAGCCTGGTCAGCGCGGTATCCCATTGCCGCGCAACGTGCTCGAGGTAGTCCTGGGCGCTCACGATTGGCCGGGGATCGAGGGCAAAGCGGCTCTCGCGGCCGGCCCTCACCGAGAAGACGACGCCGACCTCCTCTAGAACGCGCAGGTGCTTGGTCACCGCTTGGCGCGTCAGCCTGGTGCCTTCGGTGAGCCGCGCGATCGACAGCGGCTCGCCGTTGGTGAGCTTGGCCAGCAGGCCAAGGCGCGTCTCGTCGCCCAAGGCGGCGAAGACCGAGGCGCGCGCGCGCAAGCTTGCGGCGGCGCTAGGCATGCTGGTCGAGGTATTGGGCGATGTTCTGCATCTGGATCGTCCAGCCCTCGCCGTTGCGCTGGAAGGCGGTGTCGCGGCGGTGTGCCGGCAGCTTGTCGAAGCCGGATTCGACCACGCGGAGACGCGTGCCGGTCGCGGTCGCCGCAAGGATGAACTCGACAAGCGTCGGAGTCTCCTTGCTGTAGTCGGCGCCGGGCTCGACGGCATAGGGGTGCCAGGTGAAGGAGAACAATCGCTCAGGCTCGATCTTCTGCACGACGGCCTCCCACTTGAGATGCTCGTAGCCCGGATAGGTGATGCGGCCGGTCGAGCGCTCGCCTGCCGCGAAGGGACCGTCGAGCTTGACGCGGAACCACGTGCCGAACTCGTTGTGGTCGGTCAAAGCCTTCCACACGCGCGAGACAGGGGCCTTGAGCTCTATGGTCTTCTCGATACGATCGGGCATGGGCAACCTCCGGGTTGCCTTTTGATCTAGGTTGCTCTGAACCAAAATGCAACCTTTTTGTTGCTCTTTGGAAGCGAAGCTCCAGGCCGCCTCATCCTTCGCTACGCTAAGGACGACAGCTATGAGCGGGCCTGGAGGCCCGCGGTCCGTCGAGACTAAGCCAACTGCCACTGCACCAGGGTGAAGGGCGGCTTGGCGTCGTCGTGCGGCTCGAACACGGCCTGGACCTCGGCGCCGATGCGGACCTCCTGCTTGGGGTCACCCAACAGATTGCCCAGCATGCGGACATTGCCGGCATCGGGCAGCTCGACCAGCACGACGATGTAGGGGCCGTGGTCCTTCAGCGCCGGGTGCACCGGATGCCAGGGTCGTTCCCAGCTGTAGATGCGGCCCTTGCCCGACACCTTGTGCCAGTCGACGTCGAACGACAGGCACTTGTGGCAGATCCATTCGGGTCCCCACTGGAAGGTGCCGCATTTCTTGCAGCGCTGGACCAAAAGTTCGCCACGGCGCGTGGCGTCCCAATAGGGCTTGTCGAGCCCGTCATTCTCCGGCACGGGAGTCGGAAGGCCGGTCGGGAGGTAGTTGCTCACAGCGTGGCCTCCGAACCCAGGATCATGCTGGAAACCGGCGTCACCATGGGGCCGGAGATCACCATCGAGACGTCGACCTCGGGCACCTGCGCCGTCGACTTGCCGCGGATCTGGCGCACCGCCTCGATCTGCAGCTCCAGCCCGTGCATGTAGCACTCGGCGAGATTGCCGCCCGAGGTGTTGAGCGGCAGCTTGCCGGTGGGCGCCATCAGGTTCCGAGGCGTGAGGAAGTCGTTCGCCTCCTCGGCCGCGAAGAAGCCGTGCTCGACCAGGCTCATCAGCACGCCGCCGGTGAAGTTCTCGTAGCTCTGCACCACGTCGACGTCGTTCGGCTTCACCTCGGCCATGTCGTAGAGCTGCGGCGCCACCGTGGTGAAGCTCGAAGTCGCATAGAGGGGGGCATTGTGGCTGCGCGCGCCGTTGCGGTACTCCGAGCCCTGCGCCGAGCCCAGCAGGTAGGCGGGCTTGTGCTTGAAGTCGCGCGCCTCCTCGGCCGGCACGACGATCAGCGCGGCCGCACCGTCATTCTCCTGGCAGCAGTCGAACAGCCGCCACGGCTCGACGATCCAGCGCGACTGGTCGTAGGCCTCGGCGGTGAGCGGCCGTCCATGCATCACCGCGCGTGGATTGCTCTGCGCGTGGTGATAGGAGGCCAGCGCGATGGCGCGCTGCGCCGAGGGCTTGATCCTGTTTTCGTGCAGGAAGCGCATCGCGCGCATGGCGTAGCGCTGCGCCGGCGACATCACGCCGTAGGGCGCGTTGAGGGCGGCCTCGCCCGAGGCGACGCCGCCCGGCGGCGCGGCGCCGAAGCGCTGGAACTGGCCTTGTGCGAGCGCGCGGAACACCACGACGCAGTTGGCCATGCCGCAGGCGACGGCCGCCGCGGCATTGCCCATGGCGGCCGAGCCGCCGCCACCACCGCCGCCCCAGTTCATGTTGGAGAAGCGCAGCGCCGGCAGGCCGAGCGCGGCCGCGAGCCTCGACGGCTCGTTGCGATCGTTGGAATAGGAGGCGAAGCCGTCGATGCGGCGCGGGTCGATGCCGGCGTCCTTGCAGGCGGCGAGGATCGCCTGCAGAGCGAGCTTGAACTCGGAGACCGGCGACTTGCCATGCTTGTAGTAGGTGGTCTCGCCGACGCCGGCGATCGCCACCTTGCCGCGCAGGGTGCGTTTGCTCACGGAAGTCTGCTCCTCAAAGGCGGTAGCGCTGCGGCACCTCGATGCCGAGGAAGCGGGCGCAGTTCAGCCCCAGGATGTTCGCCCGCGCTCCGTCCGAGAGCTGACCCATCGTGCGCTCGATCGCCTCGGCCGAGTGCGGCCAGGTGCCCTCGTGATGCGGGTAATCGTTGGCCCACATGAAGTTGCCGTCGAGCTTGTGGCTTTCGGCGAGATCGAGGCCGGGCTTGTCCTCCTGGAACGAGGAGAAGCCGTGCGCGCGGTAGTACTCGCTCGGCAGGTGCTTGAGCTTGGGCCGCACCCAGAAGTGATGCTTCTTGTAGGCCTCGTCCATGGCGTCGAGCAGCCACGGCACCCAGCCGATGCCGGCCTCGATGGTGGCGAAGCGGATCTTGGGGAAGCGTTCCAGCACGCCCGAGGCGCAGAGGTTGGCGACCGGCTCGATGGTGGGCGACAGCGAATGCGAGACATAGTTCACCACCGCGCCGCCGTTGCCGCGCGCGGCGCGCGGATCGCGGCCGGTCGAGACATGGAAGGTGATCGGCAGGTTGGCATCCGAGATCGCCGCCCACAGCGGATCGAAATGCGGCAGGTTGTAGTTCACATGGCCGCTGTCATGGCCTCCCCAGATCGGCTTGCAGGGCAAGGTCAGGCACTTGAAGCCGAGCTTCGCCAACCGCTGCACCTCGGCGATCGAGCCGTCCAGGTCGGCGGTAGCGATGGCGCCGGCGGGGATCATGCGATCCTGGTGCTCGGAAAACTGCTCCCATGCCCAGTCGTTCCACACCCGGCACTGCGCCATGGCGAATTCGGGATCGGGCGTGGCCCACATCGCCAAGCCCTTGTTGGGGAAGATCAATTCGACGTCGATGCCATCGAGATCATGGTCGGCGAGGCGCCCCACGGGATCGGCGCCGGCCTTGTTGCGCAGCTGATCCTCCCCTTCGAGGGTCGAGAGTCGCAGGCGGTCGGGACGATGTCCCTCGCTGACGCGCCATTGCACGCCGTCCTTGTCGGTGATCACCCGCGGCAGCCGCTCGCGGTACTTGGCCTCGATGCGCTCGGCCCACAGGTTGGCGGGCTCGTTGGCATGGCCGTCGGCCGACACCATGAAGTACTTCTTCGCCGCGTCCGGTCGCGCGCTGCGCGGCCAACGGGAAGCGCCCGGTGTTTCGAGGCGCCAGCGGTTTGGTTCGTTCACCACGACTTGAGCCATCGCTTCCTCCTCAATCGTTCGTTCTTGTTCGTCTACTCTCCCGTCGGCGCGGCGACATCCAGCCGTGCGTCCAGCTCGCGTTCGATCTTGTCGAAGACTGCTTGGCAGATTTCCAGGTCGGCCGGCGGCACCTTGGCGAGCACACGCGCCTGGATCTCGGCCCCGACCTTGGCCACGCGCACGGCGAGGTCGCGGCCGGCCTGCGTCAGATGGATGCCGCGGGCGCGTCGGTCGGTTTCGTCCTCGCGCCGCTCGATCAGGCCGCGACGCTCCAGGTTGTCGAGCAGTCGCACCAGCGTCGGCCCTTCGATCGACAGCGCCGTGGCCAGCTCCTTCTGCCGCACCCCGCCCCCCAGCTTGCCGACATAGGCGAGCGGCCGCCACGTCGCATCCGTCAGTCCATAAGCGCGCAGGTCGGCGTCTACGGCCTGGCGCAGGCGCCGCGCGATGCGGGCGACGCGGAAGCCGAAATCGGTGTGCTTGGTAGGCATCATAAAAAGTTAGGACGCTAATCATCTATTTGGCAAGGGCCCTCGGGTCGGACTTTTGCTTGACGGACGGGCGGCGCGGTTCAGCCTTGGGCGCTGAACAACCGCCCGTGACTTCCGCGGGCAACCCGTTCGGGCCGGCCGAGTTCCTCGCTTGAAGAGTGCGCCAGCGCTCGGGAGGAGAAGATGAATCATGTGGAGCCTGAGGACCATGTGCCGGAGGTGCGTGAACCCGCCGGCTATCGGTGTTCGGATGACGATATCGGCCGCGAGGCGCGGGAGCGCCTTGACGACGATGTCGGCCTTGATTCCCGCGGCATCGACGTCGAAGTGAAGGATGGCGAGGTGACTTTGAGCGGCACCGTTCGTCATGCGGCTGACATGAAGCGCGCCGAAGCGCATGCTTGCGCCGTACCGGGCGTGGTCGTGGTCCGCAATCACCTGCAGGCCCGGGAGGCGTCGGCGGTATCCACACGGGATCAAGCGCCCGGGGCCGCCGCCAAGATGGGCAAGCCCGGCTACGAGCGTTGAACTAAGCGCAGTTCCGATGCTTGTATCTCGCCCGGTCGCTGCTTAAGACTGGGCGCGGTCCGATGCCGATTCACGTTCGCATTTCCCATCACGACCGCTTGGTCGTCGCCGTCGCTCATGGAACCATCTCTGCCGAGGAGTTCATGAACGCCGTCCGAGAGTCCGTCGAGCAGGGCGCGCTGCACTATCGCAAGATCATCGACGTCGCGGCGGCCAACACCGATGCGGACATGGAGCGTCTCAAGCAGCTTCTCGTGATCGTCCGTAGCTCCCCTCAAGCCGCGCAACGCGGCCCCTTGGCATTCGTCGTCGACGGCAAGCGCGGTGATACGGTGCGCGAGCTCATGGCGGCGAGCGAGGAGGGAGAACGACCTGTCGGCGTGTTCACCAGCCTCCACGAAGCCCGCAGGTGGCTCGACGAGGTCGCCAGGGTAGAGATGAAGCGCTAGATGGAGCGGACGCGATCGGATGCCGTTCCGCCTATTCGAAGCAGCGCGCGGTCTTCAGCTTGCAGGAATCGGCCGGCACGTTGGCGTTGCATTCCGCCCGGGCCGGCTGCTCGACCTGTTGCCTGGTCGCGCCGGCGCCGAATCCCTCGGCGCGGCCGGTTTCGCTGAAGGCATAGGCCACGCAACGCGCCTGCGCCGTGAACTTCAGCTTGCAGTACATGCCGCATTCGCCGAGAGCGGACGTTTCGGCGGCCTGGCGCGTCGCCATGCCGACGGCGACGCCCCACAGGCCGGCGCCGTCGCTCGCCACGGCGACCCACGGCTGCTGCTGTGCCGAGGATGGAATGGCGGCCGCAGCCGACAGGAAAGCTGCAAGGGCTAGACGGCGCATCATGACTTGGGCGTTGTCCTCTCGAGAAAAGCGTGCACGCGGCGGATCGATTCCTGCAGGAACTCCGGCCCGCGCCAGTCCTTCTGGATCTCGATGTTGGGGGCGAGCTTGGCGATCTCGGCGCTGGTGTGCGCCGGATGCGGCTTGTCGGTGCCGGGCTGCAGGTAGAGCGGCGTGCGGCAGGCCTTCACGAAATCGCGGGTGACGGAGAACACGAAGTCGCGGCCGAACATGTTCCGCCCGAAGGAGTCGATGGTCTCCTGGCTGATCGACGGATCGCGCTTGCGCACGGTCTCGCCGTAGCCCTTGACGGCGGCGTCCCAGCTGTCGCGGTTCTCCCACAAGCCGATCGGGTTCTGCAGCACGGCGGCCGCGACGCGGTCGGGCGCCTGCTCGATCGCCTCGAAGCAGTAGCTGCCGCCGATGCAGCCGCCCATGACGTGGAACTTCCTGAAGCCGAGATGGTCCATCAGCGCGAGGTGGTCGGCGGCAAAGGTATGCCAGCCGTGGTCGGGCTTGACGTCGGCCACCGACCGGCCGGCATTGCGCTGGTCCATGGCGATGACGGTGTACTTGTCGCTGAGCGCCTTGCGCGGATCCATCCACGGAAAGCCGTTGGGATAGGCGGGCGACGCGCCGCCCCACATGCCGGCCTCGGACTTCAGCCCGCCCGGCGCGTAGAGCAGGATAGGAAAGCCGGCGCCGTGGACCTCGTAGTAGATCTCGGCGTCGGGACGTTCGAGGATCGGCATGTAGACTCCCTTACTGCGCCTTATACCCGATCGAATCGATGATCGTCTTCCATCGTGCGAGGTCGGCCGTCATGCGCCGGGTGAACTCGGCGGGAGTCGAGGTCTCGACATCGAGGCCGAGCTCGGTAAGCTTCTTCTGGACGTCCGGCAGGGCGAGGACGGACTTCAGCTCCGCACCCCACGCGTCGACCAGCGGTGCCGGCAGCTTGGCGGGCGCGAAGAAGACGTACCAGCCCAGGATCTGCAGTTTTGGATAGCCGAGCTGCGTGGCCGTCGGGATCTCCGGCGCCGAGGTGGTGGGCTTGACGCCGGACGTGAAGATCACCTTCACCTTGCCGGCGCGATGATGCTCCAGGAAGTCGGTGATGCCGCCGCAGCCCGCCGCGATGTGGCCGCCCTGCAGGTCGGCGACCAGCGGGGCCGCGCCCCGGTACGGGACGGGTTCGAGCGGAACGCCGATCTCGCGTCCGGCCATGACGCCGAAGAAGTGGGTGAACGAGCCCATTGCGGTGGTACCGAAGCTCTGGCGCGTCGGGTTCTTCTTCAGCCATTCGATGTATTCGGGCAGCGTGTTGACGCCGATCGTCGGCGACACGCAGAACGCCGTCTGCACCGTGCCGGCCAGCGTGATGGGCTGAATGTCCGTCAGGGGATCGAACGGCACGGACTCCATGGTGAGCTTCTGCACGATGCTCGCCGACGGGACGTAGGCGATCGTCGTGCCGTCGGGCGGAGCGTTCTTCAAGGTCTCGACCGCAATTGTGCCGGAAGCACCGGCCTTGTTGTCGATCAGCACGTTGCGCCCGGTACGCTGCTTGAGCGGCTCGGCAAGGAAGCGCGCCATGACGTCCGTCCCGCCGCCCGCCGGAAACCCGACCAGGATCTTGAGCGGCTTGTCGGGCAGTCCCGTCTGCTGCCCGCGCGCCACCACGGCGGGAATCATCGCGGCGGATCCGCCAAGCACGAGTGTCGAGCGGCGGGTGATCCTTTTCGTCATTTTTCATTCCTCCAACAAAGCGTTACTCAACTCACCAGGCTCCACGCCAGCTCGGCGCGCTCGCGCGCCGAGCGGCTCATCTTGATCGATTCGGGGTTGGACGAATTGCCCTGCAGCCCGCGGCGATAGACGCCCTGGGCGATGGCCGCGAGCCGGAACAGCGAGAACGCGAGGTAAAAGTTCCAGTGCGGTATCGATTCGCGCCCGCTACGCCGGCAGTAGGCGGCGACGTATTCCTGCTCGGTCGGCAGTCCGAGCGCGGCGAGATCGGCATTGGCGAAGCCGTGCGGAGGGCCAGGCAGGTGATAGCCCAGGCAGTTGTAGGCGATGTCGCACAGCGGGTGGCCGAGGGTCGAGAGCTCCCAATCGAGCACCGCCACGACGCGCGGCTCGGTCGGATGCACGATCAGGTTGCCGAGGCGGTAATCGCCATGGACGATCGTCGTGGGATCATCCGCCGGCATGTGCGCCGGCAGCCAGGCCGAGAGCTTGTCCATGGCCGGAATCTCTTCCGTCTTGAGCTCGGCGTATTGGTTGGTCCAGCGGGCCACCTGGCGGGCGATGTATTGGCCGCTGCGGCCGTAGTCGGCCAAGCCCACTGCCGGCGGATCCACCCTGTGAAGGCGCGCCAGCACGTCGTTCATGGAATCGAAGATCGCGGCCCGCTCCTCGCGGCTGAGGCCGGGCATGGTGGCGTCGACCAGAACGCGGCCCGGCACCGCATCCATCAGGTAGAACATCTGGCCGATCACCGAATCGTCGGTGCACAGCAGGCGGGCGCGCGCGACCGGAACGTCGGTCCGTGCCAACGCTGCGATGACGCGGAACTCCCGATCCACCTGATGGGCCGATGCTACCAGCTTGCCGGGCGGCTTCTTGCGCAGCACGAAGTCCCGCCGATCGCCGTCCGACATCATGGCCGAAACGAAGAAAGTCGGATTGGAATGCCCGGAGTCGAACTGGCTTACCTCCAGCCCGCCGCGATAGCCGTCGAGATGCCGGCGGAGGTAACGGTCGAGCGACGCGCTGTCGAAGCGGTGACGCTCCATGACAGGAACGGTGTTGGCATAAGTCGGCATGGCGCCGGGAGCGTAGAGGCGCTCATGCGCCGTCGGCAAACCCGGCAAGCCACACAGAGAAACGCAATTTCAGAGCGTGAGCCTGACGCGATTGATCCGCCCAGCCGGGGATTCCACCGCTGCAGAGCCATTTCGCTGTCCTCGCGCGGGTGATCCGCAACCGGACAGGCATCCAGCCGTTGAATACGATCCAACAGGAGCCGATGGGGCGGTGGGCGTCCAGACCACAGAGCAGAGCGAAGATCGTTTCCCCGTCGTCCACGTGCACCGCGGCTCGGCGATTCGCCGCCCGCTGATCGTCCTGGCGGTATGCGCCGTCGCTGCACTTGGCTATGTCGCGCGGGACTTCCTGATCCCGACGGCCGGCGCCGTGGTGCTGGCGCTCGTCCTGACGCCCGTCGCCAACACGTTCGAGCGCCTGCGCCTTCCGCCGCCGGCATCGGCCGCCGCGTCAGTGATGCTTCTCGCCATGGGCTTGGTGGCGCTGCTCGCGATCTCCATTCCGGCACTCACCAACTGGGTCGACCAGGCGCCCTATCTGACCTACACGCTGGAGCGCAAGCTCGAGGGCGTGCGCAAGTCGCTCGCCGTCGTCCAGGAGGTCTCGAAACAGGTCGAGCAGGCTGCTTCTGCGGCGACCCCGACGACGCCGACGGTGACACCGCCAGAGAAGGTGGTGGTGCGGGAGAAATCCCTGATGGCGGAGCTCGCCAGCACCACGCCCGGCGTTGTGCTGCAGGTGTTCTATGCCGCGGTGTTGGCCTTCCTGCTGCTCGCCCATCGCAACAACTCGCGGCGCCAGATCATGCGCATTCCGGCCTCGTTCAGCACACGCGTGCGATTGGCCCGGGTCATGCGCGACATCAATGAGCGCGTCGGCCATTACCTGTTCTCGCTCGCGGTGATCTATACCGGCGTCGCTGCCTGCTCGACGGTCGCACTGGCTGTGCTGGGCTTCCCCAACGCCATCATCTGGGGCGCCTTGATGGGCATTGCGGGCTTCGTGCCGTTCATCGGCTCGGCGGTGACCATCGCGGTCGTGGCCGCGGTGGCGCTGCTCACGTTCGACGACTGGCCGCGGATCGTCGGCGCGCCGACGGCCTTGCTGGCCATCCATGTCGTCGAGGCCAATCTCGTCACGCCGATGTTCGTGAGCCGCCGCTGCGCCCTCAACACCGTGGCGGTGTTCGCCTCCATCGCCCTGCTCGGTTGGATGTGGGGCGCCATCGGCGCCATCGTCGCGGTGCCGTTGCTGATCCTGATCAGCACGATCGCCGCGCATCTACCGTCGTTGCGCTGGCTGGAGG
>JAEWIV010000373.1 GCA_023386865.1 Pseudomonadota bacterium | reverse complement strand
GCCTCGCATCGATGGTGGCGCATCGCCTGATCATCGCCGACGGCCGCAGCCAGGAGATCGGCCGGTTCACGGCGATCGCCGCCTCGTTGATCGTGATCGCCACGGCCGGAACGCTGCTGCTGGGCTCGCTCGAACGCTTCTTCCGCTGACATGGCCGACGCCAGGCCGCCGGCACGGGTCTCGCGCCCCATGCTGGGTGTGCTCTACATGTGCGCGGCCTGCGTCCTGTTCCCGATCATGAACGGCTTCGTCAAGCTGCTGGCCGCCACCTATGAGCCGACCCAGATCGTGTGGTTCCGCATCGTCGTCCATCTCGGGCTGGTGGCGCTGGTCTTCACGCCGCGCATGGGGCTCGATCTCTTTCGGACCCAGAGCATCGGCCTGCAGTTCCTGAGCTCGGTCATGATGCTGCTGTCGACGCTGTTCTTCTTCTCGGCCGTGAAGTTCGTCGGCGTCGCCGAGGCGATCGCCGTGAGCTTCGTGGCGCCGCTCGCCGTGGTGCTGCTGGCCTGGCCATTGCTCGGCGAACGCATCACGACGATGCGCATCATCGCCGTCGTCCTCGGCTTCGCCGGCGTGCTGGTGGTGATCCGGCCGGGCAGCTCGGTGTTCCAGTGGGCGTCGGTGCTGCTGCTGGGCAGCGCGCTCTGCTACGCCGGCTACCAGGTCATCATCCGCCGCTTGGCGGGCGTCGACCATCCTGCGACCTCGATCTTCTATAGTGTGCTCCTGGGCGCCATCGTCATGTCGGCGGCGATGCCGTTGGTCTGGATGTGGCCCAGGAGCCTGGCCGACTGGCTGCTTCTCCTGTCTCTCGGCGCGTTGGGCGGCTTTGGCCACTACTGCGTCGCCCGCGCGCTCACCTATGCCTCGGCCAACCTGATCGCGCCGCTCAACTACACCCAGATGATCGGCTCGGTCATCGTCGGCTACTTGATGTTCGCCGAGGTGCCCGACGCCTACACGTGGCTCGGCACGGTGCTGATCATCGGGGCAGGGCTGTTGGTGACCCTGCAGGTCAGGAGGCCGACCAGTCGCTAACCGTCATCCCGACCGGTGCCGAGCGTAGCGAGGCGGAGTGGAGGGACCTATTCTGTTGTCGCGTCGACAGAACAGGTCCCTCGACTGCGCCGTCCCCTCCACTTCGTTACGGGGCCGGCTCCGCTCGGGATGACGCATTCGAGTATGGAGGAATACTATGCCCTACCTCGTTGCCGCCGACCTGCCCGGAGCTCCGGCCGGCCAGCGCTTCCGGGCACTGCTCGAGCGACCCGGCATCCTGCAGATGCCCGGGACGCACAACGGCCTGGCAGCGCTGCAGGCCAAGGCCGCGGGCTTCGACGCGCTCTATCTCTCGGGCGCCGGCATGACGTCGTCGATGGGGCTGCCCGATCTCGGCGTGATCACGGTCGACGAGGTCTGCTTCTTCATCCGCCAGGTCACGCGCTCCTCGGGCCTTCCGGTGTTGGTCGACGGCGACACCGGCTACGGCGAAGCGCTGAACGTCATGCACATGGTGCGTGCCTTCGAGGATGCGGGCGCTGCCGCGGTCCATATCGAGGACCAGATTCTCCCGAAGAAGTGCGGCCACCTGAACAACAAGAAGCTCGCCGATCCCAGCGACATGGCGGCCAAGGTGGCGGCGGCCGTCAAGGCGCGCCGGGATCTGTTCATCATCGCCCGCACCGACGGGGCGGCAAGCGAGGGCCTCGACGGCGCCGTGGCCCGCGCCAGGCGCTATGTCGAGGCGGGCGCCGACGCGATCTTCCCCGAGGCCCTGAACAACGCCGAGATGTTCCGCGCCTTCGCCAAGGCGATGCCCGGCGTGAAACTTCTGGCCAATATGACGGAGTTCGGCCGGACGCCGTTCTTCACGGCGAGTGAATTCGAGGCCATGGGTTACAGGATGGTGATCTGGCCGGTCTCGGCGCTGCGCGTCGCCAACAAGGCCCAGGAGAGGCTCTACCGCGCGCTCAGGCGCGATGGCGGCACGCAGAACATGATCGGCGAGATGCAGACGCGCGCCGAGCTCTACCAGACGATCGGTTACCACCAGTACGAGGCGCTCGACGCCTCGCTCGTCGAGACCGTCGTGCCGCAGGGCATGCCGCAGCGGTAGCTCGGCGCGGAATGCAAACTCGGCATTGTCCGGGCGGGAGGACCAAGCTCAGAAGTTGATCACCGTCTTGAGGCCGAGGACAAAGATGTTGACGTTCTGGGAGATCGCGCCGGGGCGGTACACGTACTGGAGGTTCGGCCGGATGGTGAGGCCTGGGACCGGCACCAAGCCGTATTGGAGCTCGAAGACATATTCGGAGTACCTCACCACGGCCGGCTGCAAGCCGAGACCGCTCAGCGTGTTCTGAGCGCCGACCAGGCGCGGGTTGACTTGCGTCGTGCCGGCGGCAAAGGCGATCTGGTCGTGCGGGCGCGAGTCGAACAGGCCGGTGTAGATCAGTCCGCCCGCGACCTGCAGCCAGGTGGCCGACGTCTCCTGGTCCGCGATCGAGAAATTGACAAAGCCGTTGAGCCCGCCCTTCGGGTCGACTGAGGCGTTGCGTGTGAGCTGCTGGGCAAAGTTCAGGTAGAAACCATAGAGTCCCGTGTACTGCTGCGCCGGCAGGCCGGTCGTCGGCGGGACGGTGCCGCTGACGTCGGCGACTACGTCGCTGAGCGTCGCCGTCGAATACCAGGCGCCGATCTTGTAGCTGCCGGGCAGCCGGCCGCCGTCGAACTTCGGCAGCCAAGCGATCTCGAAAGGAATGAGCACGCCGTCCGAATCCGAGTACCAAACCGGCCACAGCTTGTTTTCGTAGGTGAGGTAGGATCCGTTCACATCGTAGATGCCGGCCTGGACATACCCGAAATCGGGGATGTTGACCTTGGCGATCGCGCCCCACTGGCTGATCGGCCAGTTGTAAATATAGTTACCGACGATGTTGCCGGGCTGAGAGCCGCAGAAGGTCAGGTTCTGGAAGTCGCAAGAGAAGGCAGCAAAGGCATCGCCCATCGCAACGCGGCCCCAACGGACGGTCAGCAGATCCTCGAAAAAACGGTGCTCGAGGAAGAGCTGCGTAAGGCGGACGGTCTGGCCGCGGCCCCACACCTCCTGGACGAGCGAGATCGTGTCCAGGTTAGCATCCTCCACGAGGTTGCGGCCGAAGCGCGAGGTGTAAGTCACCTGCATCTTCGTCTTCGGCAGGGTGATCAGCTTCTCGAGATCGAAGGTGGCGCCGAACAACGCCTGGCCGGTGAAGCTGCCGATGTGCTGGCTGCCGCCGGCGGCGTTGTAGGCGACCTCGCCGACGAAGCCGAGCTGAACATCAACGCCTTTTTCGAAGAGACGCGTGCGTGCGCCTCCCCAGTTTCCCAGCAGCCACGGCTCCGAAGGTGACGTGGGAACGGCCGGCGTTTCGGCATAAGCGCTGGCACAGGACAGCAGCCCACCAACCAATGCAATTATTCTCGCTGCTCGCAACACGTTCTCCCCCTTGGCTTGCCCCGCTTACTCACTCATCTCATAGCACATTTCGAGGAATCGATCGGACCGCCTGTCGAGAAGGGCTGGTGCAACGTTCGAAGCAAACGTCGAAGGGCTCTGGCACACGCCTTGCTCATGTATTCCGCCGTTCCTTCCGCAGAGTCGGCAAGCCGACCCCGGCGGCGTCGAAGCCGCCATCGACCGCCAACACCTGGCCGGTGATGTAGGCCGCCTGGTCGCCGCACAGGAAACAGATCGCATTGGCGAGCTCCTGCTCGAGGCCGTAGCGGTTGAGCGGGATATGGTCGTGATAGTCGGCGCGGATCGCCGGCGTGTGCACGGCCTTGGCCATGGCGGTGTCGACCGGTCCAGGCGCGACGGCGTTGACGCGGATGCCGTACTCGCCGAGCTCGGCCGCCTGCTGCTTGGTGAGATGCGCGAGTCCCGCCTTGCTGGTGCCGTAGGCGACGCGCAAGGTCGAAGCGCGCAGGCCGGAGATCGAGGTGACGTTGACGATGGCGCCGCCGCCCTGGTCGCGCATGATCGGCGCCACCGCCTGGGTCATCAGGAAAGGCCCGGTGAGGTTGACCGCCAGGACGCGCTGCCATTCCTCGAGCGTCACCTCCAGCATGGGCTTGAACACGGCGATGCCGGCATTGTTGACCAGGGCATCGATGCGACCGAATTGCCGCTGCGTATGCTCTACCGCAGCCTCGACAGCCGCGGCCTCGGAAACATCGGCCTCCAGCGCCAGGATTGCCTCTCTGCGGCTCAAGCCATCCACGGCGGAGTGCAGCGTGTCGGCCAGGATGTCCAGCATCGCCACATGCCAGCCTTCCTCCAGGAAGCGCGCCGCCGTGGCGAGACCGATGCCGCGCGCCGCGCCCGTGACGAGGGCGACCTTCTCCGGCTGGGGCGCCACTCAGAGGCCCAGCGCCGCCAGGTCCGGCGCCCGCCGATGAAAGTCCGTGGCATCCTGGAAGGCCTTGCCCAGGCGCAGAACGTCGCGCTCGGCGAACGGCTTGCCGACGATCTGGACGCCGACCGGCAACCCGCCGGACTGGCCGGCTGGCATGGCGAGTCCGCACAGGCCGAGATAGTTCGCCGGCCGGGTCAGATAGCCCGGGATCGGCGAGGTCTCGTCCACCTCGGACAGCGGGATCGCAGGGATCGCCATGGTCGGCAGCAGAAGCGCGTCATAGGCGCAGAACCACTCGTTGAAGAAGCGCCGCCGCTCCTGGAGGACGCGCATCTCCTCGGGGTAGGCACCCGCTACGACGGCTTTGGCCGCCTGTGCGCGGGCGCGTACGCCGGGTCCGATCGCCTTGCCGGTATCCTCGATGTAGTCGCGATGCAGCGAGTAGGCTTCCGAGGCGATGATCGTGCCCGCCGGCCGCGACAGGTCGAAGTACCAGTCGGGCAGGCGCACCGCTTCGATGGTGGCGCCCAGGCTCTCGAAGGTGCGGCCGGCCGACTGCCAGGCCTTGAGCACGTCGGCATGCATGAAGCCGGGCAGCTGCCTGGTGTCGGGCAGGGCAATGCGCATGCCTTCGATCGAGCCTGGTCTGGTCGCGAGGGTGAAGTCTTCGATTGGCTGGCCGAACGTGGTCGGATCGCGCGCGTCGGGGGCGGCAAGAGCATTGAGGAGGAGGGCGCAGTCCTCGACGCAGCGCGCCATGGGGCCTATGGAATCGAGTGTCCAGCTCAAGAGCATCGTGCCCGAAAGGCCGATGCGGCCGAACGTGACTTTCAGCCCGACCAGCCCGTTGAACGCCGAGGGGATTCGCACCGAGCCGCCGGTGTCGCTGCCGATGCCGGCCGGCGTGAGCCGCGCGGCGACGGCGACGCCGGTGCCGCTTGACGAACCGCCGGGCACGCGATGGGTCTCGAGATCCCAGGGATTCCACGGCGCGCCCATCAGCGGATTGGTGCCCCAGCCGCCGAAGGCGAACTCGACCATGTGCAGCTTGCCGAGCGGCACCATGCCGGCGGCAGTCAGGCGCTCGACCGTGTTGGAGGTCTCGGTGGCGACGCGCTTCTCGAACATCTTGGAACCGCCGGTGCCGATGCGGCCGGCGATGTCGCACAGATCCTTGTAGGCGATCGGCAGGCCGTGCAGCGGCCCCAGCGGAAAGCCGCCGGCGCGCGCCTTGTCGGCGCCGTCGGCCATCGCCTTGGCTTCCTTGGCATAGACCTCGGTGAAGGCGTGCAGCTTGTCGTTCGCCTTGGCGATGCGGCCGAGCAGGGCGTCGACGACGTCGCGCGAGGAGAACTTCTTGGCGGCAAGCCCGCCGGAAAGCTCCGTCAGGGTGAGATCATGAAGCTGCATGTCGACCACTCTCTTGCGTTGGCGGAATCAATACGTAGCCCGGCCGCCGGACAAATCGAAAGTCGCACCGGTCGCAAAAGTGCAAAGGTCCGATGCGAGCCAGGCGACCATCTCGGCCACTTCCTCGACTTCGCCGAAGCGGTTCATCGGGATCTTCGAGAGCATGTACTGGATGTGCTGCTCGGTCATCTGGCTGAACAGCTCGGTCTTGACCACGGCCGGCGCCACGCAATTGACCAGCACACCGGTCGTCGCCAGCTCCTTGCCGAGCGATTTGGTCAGTCCGATGACGCCCGCTTTCGAGGCGGAGTAGGCCGAGGCGTTGGGATTGCCTTCCTTGCCGGCCACCGAGGCGATGTTGACGATGCGGCCGCGGCCGCGCATCGCCATGCCGCCCGCGACGGCGCGGTTGCACAGGAAAACGCCGGTGAGGTTGATGTCGATCACCTGTTTCCAGGCATCGACCGGATAGCTCACCACCGTCGTGTTGGGACCGGTGATGCCGGCGCAGGCCACCAGGATGTCGGGCGGCGTGAGCTGGTCTTCGGTGGCGGCGAGCGCCTGATGGACCGACTCCTCGCTGGTGACGTCGACTTGCACGGCGATGGCATCCTTGCCGAGCGATGCCGCGGATTGCTTGGCGCGTTCGACGTCGCGGTCCCACAGCGCCACCCGGCCGCCGCCGCTGGCGATCTTGGCCGCACAGGCGAGCCCGATGCCGCGCGCGCCACCGGTCACGATGGCCGTGCGATCCTTGAACAACCCCGCCTGCATGGCTGCCTCCCAAATCCTTGAATTATCTCGCGATTCCTACCATATCGAGCCGCCCCTCCATCCGCTACAGTTACGCATGTCCACTCCCGTACCGGCTTCCATCGACGCCACGCTCGAGCTCCTGAAGGGCGGCGACTATATCGCCGACCGCAGCCTCGCCACCGTTCTCTATCTGGCGCTGAAGCTCGGCCGCCCGCTGTTCTGCGAAGGCGAGGCCGGCGTGGGCAAGACCGAGATCGCCAAGGTGCTGTCGGCGACGTTGAAACGGCCGCTCATCCGCCTGCAGTGCTACGAAGGTCTCGACGTCAACTCGGCCGTCTACGAGTGGAACTATTCGCGCCAGATGATCGAGATACGGCTGGCCGAGGCGCAGGGCGTCCACGATCGCGGCGAGCTCGCTGCCGACATCTTCAACGAGCGCTTCCTGATCCGTCGCCCGCTGCTCGAGGCTCTCAGCCCGCACACCGAGGGCGCGCCGATCCTGCTGATCGACGAGCTCGATCGCACCGACGAACCGTTCGAGGCGTACCTGCTCGAGGTGCTGTCCGACTTCCAGGTGACCATCCCCGAGCTCGGCACCGTCAAGGCGGCCGAGAAGCCGATCGTGATCATCACCTCGAACCGCACGCGCGAGATCCACGACGCCCTGAAGCGGCGCTGTTTCTATCATTGGGTCGACTATCCCGATCTCAAGCGCGAGCTCGAGATCCTCAAGGTCAAGGCGCCGGGCGCCAGCGAGCGGCTATCGCGCCAGGTCGTGGGCTTCGTCCAGGAGCTGCGCAAGCTCGACCTGTTCAAGGCGCCGGGCGTCGCCGAATCGATCGACTGGGCGACGGCGCTGTCCGAGCTCAACGCGCTCGACCTCGACCCCAAGACCATCAACGACACGCTGGGCGTGCTGCTGAAATACCAGGACGACATCCAGCGCCTGCAGGGCTCGGAAGCCGCCGAGATCCTGCGCAAGGTGAAATCCGACATCGCTGCCCAGCCGCTGGGGTAGGACAGTGATTGGCGTCGACATCGTCTCCCTCAAGCTCCTCTCCCCCGCTAGGGGGAGAGGTTGGGAGAGGGGGCATGAGTAGAAAGTCGAACAAGGCACGTGAGCTCAGGCGCGATCCCAGCCGAGCAGAGCGCGTATGTTGGGAACTGATTCGCGCCCACCGGATGGAGGGCATCAAATTCCGCCGACAGCATCCGATCGGGCCGTATTTTGCAGACTTTGCCTGTGTGTCGAAAGGGCTCGTCATTGAGATCGATGGGATTCATCATGACGACAAGCTTGAAGCGGACGCCCGACGCACGGCGTTGATCGAGAGCATGGGATGGCGTGTCGTTCGCTTTAGTGCGGTTGAAGTCCTCCAAAACCCTGATGGCATTTGGGCGACGATTCAGAATCTGATCAGCGACGGTGCGTCGCCCCCCCCCCACAACAAACACCCCCACGGGGGGGGGGGTAGAGGAGGGGG
>JAEWIV010000511.1 GCA_023386865.1 Pseudomonadota bacterium | reverse complement strand
CGGTCACGCTGACCTGGCTGCCGGACATCGTCGCAAGCGCGCTCGGCGCGGGCGGCATCGCCGTCAGCGGCCTGCCGCTGGACCACCCGGCGCTGGAGCCCCTGGCGCTGCCCGCGCCGGTCGACAGCATTGGTCTCTCCAAAGCTCTCGCAAAGCTGATCGGATCGCCCTAAAGCATGCTGGGTCGAGCTGGAATCAGCTGGACCCATATGCCTCCTGCAACACGCATCCCCAGTGCGCGCGAATGAGAAGAGAAGATGGAACCGCGGACGGTTCCATCTCTTCTCATTCCGCTCTAGGGTCCAACCATGCGGTTGGTCAGTTTTCGCCATGCGGACGTCGCCAAAATTGGCGCGGTCGTCGAAGGCGGCATTGTCGATCTCTCGGGACGGACGTCGTCGCGCTGGCCGAGCCTGCGCGATGCCATCGCTGCCAAGGCATTGCCGGCGCTCGCCGCCGCGGCCAAGGGCGCCAAGGCCGATCTCTCCTTCGACGAGGTCGAGCTGTCGCCGGTCATTCCCAACCCCGACAAGATCCTCTGCATCGGCCTCAACTATGCGAGCCACGTCGGCGAGGTCGGCCGCGAGCTCCCGACGGTGCCCAGCGTCTTCTCCCGCCTGCACAACACCCTGGTGCCGCACGGCGGCAGCATCGTGCGGCCGCGCGCCTCGATCGACTTCGACTTCGAGGGCGAGCTTGCGGTCGTGATCGGCGAGCGCTGCCGACATGTGCCGCGGGCCAGCGCGCTCTCGGTCGTGGCCGGCTACACCTGCTTCCTCGACGGCAGCGTGCGCGACTTCCAGAAGCATTCGGTGACGGCCGGCAAGAACTTCCCGGCGACCGGTCCGCTCGGCCCCTGGCTGGTCACGTCCGACGTGATCACCGATCCGCAACGTCTCGAGCTCACGACGCGGCTGAACGGCAACATCGTGCAGCACGACACGACCGATCACATGATCTTCGACGTCGCCACCATCATCGAATATCTCTCGACCGTGACCTGGCTCGAGCCGGGCGACGTCATCGCCACCGGCACGCCCGACGGCGTCGGCCTGGGCCGCAAGCCGCCGCTCTGGATGAAGGCCGGCGACAAGGTCGACGTCGAGATCTCCGGCATCGGAACGTTGAGCGTCGATGTCGTCGACGAGTGAACAGCTGCGCGCACCGGCCGCCGAGGCCGGCGCGGCGCGCGACGCCAAAGTGATCGGCCTGATCTCGGCCGCGCATTTCACCAGCCACGTCCACCTGATGCTGCTGCCGCCGATCTTCGGTCCGGTGCGCGAGGCCTTCGGCGTCTCCTACTTCGACATCGGCGTGGCGCTCACCGCCTACAACGTCATCTCGGCGGCGCTGCAGACGCCGGCCGGCTTCCTGGTCGACCGGATCGGCCCGCGGCTCATGTTGACCAGCGGCCTGCTGCTGGGCGCCGCGGCGCTGCTGGTGGCGGCCCTACTGCCGCACTACTGGATCTTCGTCGTGGCCTACGCCTTCCTCGGCCTCGCCAACACCGTCTATCACCCGGCCGACTATTCCATCCTGTCGGCCACGGTCGACGAGAAGCGCATCGGCAAGGCGTTCTCGATCCACAATTTCGCGGGCTTCTTCGGCTCGGGCGTGACACCGGCGCTGGTGCTGGGCATTGCCGCCATCTGGGGCTGGCAGGGCGCTTTCTTCGCTGCGGCGCTGCTCGCCATCTGCTCGGCGACACTCCTGATCGTGGCCGGCGGCATCCTGCCCAAGACCGTACGCCTGCCGAAGAACGCGCGGCCGGGCGCCAAGGTCGGCCTGGAACTGCTGCTGAGCGGGCCCATCCTGCGCAACCTCCTGTTCTTCGTCTGCATCGCCATGGCCAATGGCGGGATCCAGACTTTCTCGGTGGTGGCCCTGGGCTCCCTGCATGGAACCCCGTCCGCGGTCGCCAACATGGGCCTGTCGGGCTTCCTGCTGTTCAGCGCCGCCGGCGTGCTTTTGGGCGGCATCATCGCCGACCGCACGCCACACCACGAATGGGTGGCGGCACTGGGCTTCGCCTTCACCTCGACCATGGCGATCCTGATGGGCTGGGTCGATATGCCGTCGGCCATCCTGATCTTCGTGATGTCTCTGGGCGGCCTCCTGAACGGCATCATCCAGCCGTCGCGCGACATGATGGTGCGGGCGGTGACGCCGGTCGGCTCGTTCGGCAAGGTGTTCGGCTTCGTCTCGACCGGCTTCAACCTCGGCGGCATGGTGGCGCCGCTGCTCTATGGCTGGCTGATGGATCGCGGCCAGCCGCAGATGATCTTCGCCATCGTCACCGGCTTCATCCTCCTGGCGCTGCTGACCGCCGTCACGCGCCGCAAACCACAGGCAGCAGCATGGACGCACTGACCCAGACCGACACCTCGGCCAAGCAGGCTGCTTTCGGCCGCCGCTACGGCGCGGCAGTCCCGCCGGCGGGTCCATGGAACGAGACCATCGCCATCCTTCTCGACCATCGCTCGGTCCGCGCCTTCCTGCCCGACCCGGTTCCGCCGGGGACCCTGGAGACCCTGATCGCCGCCGCACAGTCGGCGGCCACCAGCTCCAACATGCAGCTGTGGTCGGCCATCGCCGTCACCGATCCCGCCAAGCGCAAGGTGCTGGCCGAGATCGCCGGCAACCAGAAGCACATCGAGCAGTGCCCTCTCTACATCGCCTTCGTCGCCGACATGTCGCGCAACGAGCGGATGTCGCAGGCCGAGCAAGTGACGTTCGAGAACCTGCCCTATCTCGAGACATTCATGGTGGCCTGCATCGACGCTGCACTCGCCGCCCAGAACGCCGTGGTCGCTGCCGAGTCGCTGGGCCTGCGCACGGTCTATATCGGCGCCATGCGCAACGACCCGGCCAAGGTCCACGAGTTGCTGGGCCTGCCGCAGAAGGCCTTCGTCGTTTTCGGCCTGTGCGTCGGCTATGCCGACCCGACCGCGAAGAACGAGGTCAAGCCGCGCCTGCCGCAATCGACCGTGTTGCATCGCGAGCATTATGACGCAGCACCCGAGGCCCGCGACCGCCCTGCTTATGACGCCGAAATGGCCCAATTCTCGGCACGCAACGAAATGCAGGCCACGACCTGGACCGCACGCATGCTGAACCGCATGGGCCCGATCAAATCCATGAACGGGCGCGAGCGGATCCGCGCAACGCTCGCCAAGCTGGGTTTCGAAATCCGCTGATCTGTGGCCAAACGATGGCTGCGGCTTCGTTGTCGCGGCCACCGCAACGCTTCCTCCGGCCACCCGTTTTTTTCCTGCGCGGCCATCCTCGGCCGCTTAAAGGGAAGAGGAAGCACGCATGACCCAATCGCTTTTGTTCAAAGTGACCCGACCGCTTGCGATCGCGAGCGTGACCGGTGCCGCATTGTTCGCGATGCCGGTCCTGGCCCAGACCAAGGAGCAGGCCGCCAAGCCGCCGGCTGCCGAGGCAGCGACCTCGCAGAAGCCGGAGACCGTCGAGCAGCGCATCACCACGCTGAAGGCGGCGCTCAAGATCACGCCCGACCAGGAGAAGAAGTGGGACGGCGTGGCCAAGGCGATGCGCGACAATGCCAGCCGCATGGAGAAGCTGGTGGCGGAGAAGCGCAAGATCCCGCCCGAGAAGACCACCGCGGTCGACGATCTCAAGACCTACCAGGAGTTCACGGAGGCCCGTCTCGACGGCCTGAAGCACCTCACCTCGGCGTTCAAGTCGCTCTATGATGCGATGACGCCGGAGCAGAAGAAGAACGCCGACTTGGTGTTCGAGCGTTATACGCCGGCACAGGGCAAGCAGGGTTAACCCGAGGAGGCAACCATGACGATCCGTAACGGCATCGGCTTGGCGTTGGGTGCGGCGATTGCCGCCCTTGCCATCGCCACCCCGGCCAGCGCCGCCTGGTGGGGCAACGGCGAGTGGCATTCCGACAACCGGTGGAACAACTACAACGACCGCTACTACGGCTACTACTATCGCTCGCCGCCGGTCGTGTACTCGACGCCGTACAACTACGGCTACTATCCGCCGCCGGTCTATTACAGCCCATCGCCGGCGCCGGGCTTCTCGATCACCATCCGGCCGTAAATCGATGCAGAGAACGGCGGGCCTCACGGCCCGCCGTTTTCATGTGAGCGACTTGTCGTAGAACACTGACCATGGGGAGTCGGGGTCGTCGAGCACCGGGCCGCAGCGCCGGAAGCCGCCGCGCTCGTAGACCGTCCAGGCGGCGGGATGGCGGTCGCTCGACGGTCCTATGGAACACGAACGCCGGCGGCGTGAACTCGAGCAGGGCCGCGTTCAGCTCGCCGATGAGGGCACAGACGTCCTCCTGCAGCAGACTTTCAACGGCAATCGCGACGGTCATGGGCTGCCGCTCCGGCGTTCGTCACGGGCGCCGCTGTCCGGGCGGGTGTTCGAGCCAGTCATGCTCCAGGGTGCGCATGCGCGCCGTGACGGAGAACAGGAAGGCGGTCGACCAGCCGAACAGCAGCAGGCCGTTTGCGCCCTCGATGGCGCTCACCAGCCGCCACTGCTTGTCGAGGACGACGTCGCCGTAGCCGATCGTGGTGAAGCTGGCGGTCGAGAAATAGAGCGCCGATTCGAAGTCGGGCAGCGCGCCCTGGAAGAAATACACGATCGCGTAAAGCCAGATCTCCACGGTATGGATGCCGACCAGGCCCAGCACGACGACCACGATGGCCGCCCCCTGGCCGATCGCGCTTTCGTGGGCCCGGAAGCGATGGCCGCGGGCACGCAGCAGCCACATCAGCATCAGCAGCCCGACGAAGTGAACGACGACGGTGAGCCCCACCATGAGCGCGGCGAGGGCGAGATTGCCGATCATCCGTGCGGCACCAGCACCTGCCGTACCGTCGCCACGTCCTGCAGACGGTCGAAGCCCGCATTGACCTCGTCGAAGCCGATGCGCTGGCTCATCATGCGGTCGACCGGCAGCTTGCCCTGCTGGTAGAGCGCAATGAAGCGCGGGATGTCGCGCACCGGCACGCAGCTTCCCATGTAGCTGCCCTTGATGGTCTTCTCCTCGCTCACCAGCACACTCTGCTTGAAGGAGAAGTCGGCCGAGATCGGCGACAGGCCCGCGGTCACGGTCGTGCCGCCCCAGCGCGTCACCAGATAGGCCGTCTCCATGGCCTTGATCGTCCCGGCGAGATCGAAGGCATAGTCGACGCCGCCATTGGTGAGGTCGCGGACCTGCTTCACGTGGTCGGCGTCCTTGGCGTTCACCGTGTGGGTGGCGCCGAGCTGACGCGCCAGGCCGAGCTTCTCGTCGGACAGGTCGATGGCGACGATCTGGCTGGCGCCGCCCAGCACCGCGCCCATCAGGCCGCTCAGGCCGACGCCACCCAGGCCGACCACGGCCACCGTGCTGCCCGGCCGGATCTGCGCGGTGTTGACCACGGCGCCGACGCCGGTGACGACGGCGCAGCCGAACAGCGCCGCCACGTCGAGCGGCAGGGTGGGATCGATCACCACCACCGAGCCGCGATCGACCACCGCGTATTCGGCGTAGCAGGAGACACCGGACTGATGGTTCACCGGCTTGCCGTCGAGATGCAGGCGATGATGGCCGGACAGGAGCTGGCCCGCGGCGCGCGGGCTCACCGAGCGCTCGCAGATGTAGGGCCGGCCCTCGAGGCAGCGTCGGCAGCGGCCGCAGCTCACGTTGAAAGTGAAGCAGACATGGTCGCCCTTCTTGACGTCGTGCACGCCCGCCCCGACCTCGACGATCTCGCCCGCCCCCTCGTGCCCCAGCACGATCGGCACCGGCGTCGGCGCCGTGGTC
>JAEWIV010000510.1 GCA_023386865.1 Pseudomonadota bacterium | reverse complement strand
GCCCCGCGTAGGGGGGGACGCCGTCGCCCCGTACCCGGCTTTCGATCCAGGCCTCGATGAGGTTCCTGGCGCCGGATGTCGAGACCACCGCTTCCGGGAAGCGGGCCCCGGGGGCGAGCGCGGCCAGCTCGCGATCGAAGAACGCACGGGAGATCTGACCCGGTCCGAGCGTCATGCGGTCGACGCGCGGGATCGTCGAGGCGGCGGCGGCGAACAGCATCTCCTCCGCGAATCGACGCGGGCCCGGGCGATTGAGGTCCTCCATCGCCATGATCGCGATCGTCGCCGCCCGGGCATGGAGCTGGCGGTCGGGCGGGGTCGACGCCCGCAGGGCGGCGATCGGTGCGCCGACGGTCTTGCTCGTGCACAGGCGGTGGACGACCAGCTCGGCGGGCTCCCGCGCCAGGGGCTGCCAGGCGACCGCCGCCACCAGGACGAGCAGGACGGCCAGCGCCGCCGCCAGCCGGCTCATCGACGGCGCTCCCGCCCGTCACCCGCTCCCCAGAACCCGCAGGACGAAGTCGCGAAGCACGGTGCTGGTGATCAGATTGCCCGCCAGGGACACCGCGATCGGCAGCAGGATGTGCCGCCCGACGCTCAGCTTGATCACCTCGCCGGTCTGGAGCTTGAAGCTGGGCAGCAGCGGCACGAGCCGCGCCCCCAGCGAGAAGCCGCCGTAGGCCGCCAAGGTGAAGAACGCGAGGTAGAGGCTGTAGAAGCAGTAGAAGATGTACCTGTACTGCCAAAGCTGGGGGACGATGACGACATCGAAGTAGAGGAAGGCGGGCCAGACGAGGAACAACGTCCCGAAGAAGGTGCCGGCGGTCACGCTTGCCCGCATGTCCGGCGCGAACACGATTCCCAGCAGCAGCCCGACCAGCGCCGGAATCGTGAATCGCACGAGCAGGGCGAGCCCGAGGTTGTAGCCCTCCGGAAAGGTCTCCGAGAACAGGCTGCTCCACTGGAAGTAGACTTCGGCGAACAGGCTGCTGAGCTTGAAGCAAGCGATCAACAGCGCGAAGGCGCTGACGAAAGCCACCAGCCCCAGGTTCTTCTGATTGATGATGAATGCGTTCATCGTAGGCCCCCGCCCTTGGTAGACACGCTCCTGCCGAGGGTACGCATCGTAACCCCCGGGCGTAAAGCCGAACCTCCTGCTACCGCCACGCCCGCTGCATCGGAGCTGCAATGCCGGGGCGCCGTCGCGTGCCGAACGCGTTTCCTGGTCCTTGACTCGGTCGGTCGACCGAACTAATTAGTCGATAATAGGTCGGTCGACCGATCTATTCCCGGACCAGGAGGTTTCCATGGGTGGCATCGCTTCGGTTTTGTACGGTGTGGCCGTCTATGCGCTGTTCTTCGGCACTTTCCTCTACGCCATAGCCTTCACCGGCAATCTGCCGGTGCCCAAGACGATCGACAGCGGTGTCGAGGGGCCCCTGGTCCCGGCGCTGGTGATCGACACCCTGCTGCTCGGGCTGTTCGCCATCCAGCACAGCGTCATGGCGCGGCCGGCCTTCAAGCGCTGGTGGACGCGCTTCGTGCCGCACGCGGTAGAGCGCACGACCTACGTGTTGCTGGCCAGCCTCGCCCTGGTGGCGTTGTTCGTGCACTGGCGGCCGATCCTGATGCCGGTCTGGACGGTGACGAACCCGCTCGGCGCGATGGCGCTTCAGGCGATCTTCTGGCTGGGCTGGTTCCTGGTGCTCCTGAGCACCTTCCTGATCAACCACTTCGAGCTGTTCGGCCTGCGCCAGGTGTGGGCGCGGCTGCGCGGATACACCTTGCCGGCGCCGCAGTTCCGCACGCCCTTCGTCTACAAGCGCGTGCGCCATCCGATCTACCTCGGCTTCCTGCTGGCCTTCTGGGCGACGCCCAGCATGACCGCCGGCCATTTGCTGTTCGCCGTCGCGACCACCGGCTATATCCTGATCGGCATCTGGCTCGAGGAACGCGACCTGATCGATCTGTTCGGCGACCAGTACCGGCGCTATCGCGATCAGGTCTCGATGCTGATCCCGTGGCCGGGTCGCAAGGTGAAGGCCGAGCCGCAGGTCAAATACCCGCGACCGGCCGAGTAGAAACCGTCGTCGATCGAGGGGAGTCCGGATGGCGCGCGCCCTGGCGAAGAAGGCCGAAACCAGCACCTCGCTGCTCGAAGCGGCCAAGAAGGTGCTTCGCCAGAACGGCCATTCCGGCCTCTCCACGCGCGACGTGGCGGCCGCGGCGGGCGTGCCGCTCAGCCAGATCCACTACCACTTCGGCTCCAAGCAGGGGCTGATGCTGGCGTTGTTCGACTACCTGAACGCCCAGCTCCTCGATCGCCAGGACGCCATGTTCCACGACACGACGCTGTCGCTGTCCCAGCGCTGGGATCGTGCCTGCGACTATCTCGACGAGGATATCGCCTCGGGCTACGTGCGCGTCCTGCAGGAGCTGATAGCCGCGAGCTGGTCCGATCCCGAGGTCGCCAAGGTCGTGCGCGCCGGCCTGATGGGCTGGTTCGAGCTGATCGCCGGTGCGACCCGGCAGTCCGAGAAGGAGCTGGGCGGTCTCGGCCCGTTTTCGCCGGAAGCGATCGCCGCCCTGGTGAGCTCCGCCTTCATCGGGGCGGAAAGCCTCTTCCTGCTGGGGGCCGAGAAGAAGGGGGCGCCGATACGCGAGTCGCTGCGCCGCGTCGGCGATCTCATTCGCATCGCCGAAGGCAAAGCATCCACGAGGTGATGGCATGCGCGCCAAGCTGCCGGACAAGGACGGAGTCTGCGAGCGCAACGGCAATCGCATCCACTACGAGGTCTACGGCAGCGGGCCGCAGGCCATGGTGTTCCTGCCGCCCTGGAGCATCGTGCATTCGCGCGTCTACAAGGCGCAGATCCCGTACTTCAGCGACCGCTTCCGCTGCATCGCCTATGACGCGCTGGGCAACGGCCGCAGCGACCGGCCGGACGACACGACGGCCTATTCGCTGGACAATTGCGTCGCCGACGCGCTCGGCGTCATGGACGCTGCCGAGGCCGGCGAAGCCATCCTGGTCGGCCTGTCGTTCGGCGGCCTGCTCGCCTGTTGCCTGGCGGCCTATCATCCCGAGCGCGTGAAGGCCGCCATCCTCGCGGGCGTAGCCGGCGTCGTCGGGCCGACCCACGGGCACATGACGCCGAAACATTTCCTGACGCCGCGCGAGACCTTCGAGGGCTGGGACAAATACAATCGCACCCACTGGCTCGCCGACTATCCCGACTTCGCCCGGCACTTCATCTCGAGCATCTTCCCCGAGCCGCATTCGACCAAGCAGATCGAGGACGGCATCGCCTGGGCCAACGAGACCAGCGGACCGGTGATCGTGAAGACCGTCGAGGCGCGCTCCATCGTGCCGAAGTTCGACGTCGCCGAAGCGATGTATCGGCGCATCCGTTGCCCCGTGCTGGTGATTCACGGCGAAGAAGACCAGATCCAGCCCTGCGGACGCGGCAAGCGCGTGGCCGAGCTGACGGGCGCCGAGCTCGTGACCATGGCGGGGGTCGGACACAACCCGCTCGGCCGCTACCCCGCGAGATGCAACGGCCTGATCAACGATTTCCTGGAGCGTCGGCTCGGCATCGCGACGCCGCGAACGGCGCCGCGCCGCGTCGGCCGGGAAAAGCGCGTGCTCTACCTCTCCTCGCCGATCGGGCTCGGCCATGGCCGGCGCGACATCGCCATCGCGCGCGAGCTACGCAGGCTGCGTCCCGGCCTCGCGGTCGACTGGCTGGCCCAGGATCCGGTGACCCGTCTGCTGCTGGCCAACGGCGAGGCCATCCACCCGCTGAGTGCCCGGCTCGTGAGCGAATCCCGTCACATCGAGGAAGAATCGGGCGAGCACGACCTCAACGCGTTCCAGGCGATCCGCCGCATGGACGAGCTTCTGGTCAAGAACTTCATGACCTTCCAGGACGCCGTCGATGGCGGCGACTACGATCTCGTCGTCGCCGACGAGGCCTGGGACGTCGACCATTTCTGGCACGAGCATCCCGAGCTAAAGAAGTCGAGCCTCGCCTGGCTCACCGATTTCGTCGGCTTCGTGCCCATGCCGTCGGGCGGCGAGCGCGAGGCCTTCCTGACGGCCGACTACAATGCCGAGATGATCGAGCACATCGAGCGCCATCCGGGCGTGCGCGATCGCGCGATCTTCGTCGGCCGGCCCGACGACGTCGTGCCGCTGTCCTTCGGCAGGGACCTGCCGGCAATGCGCGACTGGATCCCGCGGCACTTCGACTTCTCGGGTTACGTGCTCGGCCGGCATCCCCGCGACTTCGGCCCGCGCGAGGAGCTGCGCCGGCAGCTCGGCTATCGGCCGGACGAGCGCGTCTGCATCGTCACGGTCGGCGGCTCGAGCGTGGGCACGCACCTGATCAGGCGCATCCTGGCGGCCTGGCCGATCGCCCGTGCCCGGATGCCCGAGCTCCGCATGGTGCTGGTCGCGGGCCCGCGCATCGATCCCGCAGCGTTCGGCGCGCCGGCCGGCGTGGAGATGCACGCCTTCGTTCCCGATCTCGACCGCCATCTCGCCGCCTGTGACCTTGCCCTGGTCCAGGGCGGGCTGACGACCTGCATGGAGCTCACCGCGGCGGGCACCCCCTTCGTCTATTTTCCGCTGCAGAACCACTTCGAGCAGAACATCCATGTCGCGCATCGCCTGGAGCGCTATGGCGCCGGGCGGCGCATGGAGTTCGCATCGGCCACGCCGCAGGCCATCGCCGAGGCCATGATCGCCGAGCTGGCGCGGCCGGCCGCCTTCGAGCCGGTCGAAGCCGATGGTGCGGCGCGGGCCGCGCGGATGCTGGCCGAGCTCGTTTGAGCCTACCAGGTGATGCGCAGGCCGAGATTGAGCATGTGGTTGCTGGCGCCCGTGCCGATCTCGCCGTCGTAGCGCAGGTAAAGCTGGGTTGCCTCGGCGACGCTGGTGCCGGCGGAGAAGCCGATCACGGCGGCGTCGCGCTGCGGCGTCGCGCCATAGACGGTGAAGGCGCCGGCCGGCGCGCCGGTGAAGGCCGCCGTGATCGGCCTCCCGGTGTCGGCATACTCGTGCAGCCAGCCCAGGCGCAGGGCGCGCGCCAGGTTCCTGTCGCCGCCCAGCCCGACGGCGCCGGCAAGGTCGGCGCCGAGGACGGTACGCAGCGAGTTGGTCGTCTGCTGTGCCACGTTGAGGCTCAAGGAGTTGGCGCCCCATTCGGAAAACGCGTTCTGCGTCACCGTCGAGGCCTGTAGGCGCGCGAACGGCGTGATGCTGGCGCCGGCCGGCGCGAAGATCCCGATGCGATAGCCGGTCTCGATCTGTCCCAGGAACTGGTTGGCGCCGGTGCTGCCGTTGGCCGTGCGCTGCAGGCCGGGTATCTGGATCTGCCGCTGCATCTGGTTGCCCGACCAGGCGTAGCCCGCCAGCGCGTCGGCATAGAAGCCGGCATTGGCGAACGAGCCGTAGGCCATGACGCTCACCGTGTCGGTCCAGCCGCGGCCCAGGAAACCGTCGACCCATTGGTTGCCCGCCGCGTAGCCCGCGCCGAGGCCGATCAGGAAGCGCGGATCGAGGCGATAGTCGATGCCTGCCGCCGCGCCGCCGAAATTGTAGGTGAGCGTCGAACTGCTGCCGTTGCCGGCCACGGCGCCCAGCCCACCGAGCGCGCTTGCCCAGGCGCTCCATGGGCCGAGCGCCTCGCAGGCCTCGACGTCGCAGGCCTGCGCCAGCGCTTGGCGCTGGCCGCCGCCCGCGCCGCTCCGTGCCAGCGCCATCTGCTGGCCCACGACATTCATGAACAGCGCCGCGCCTTGGACGTTCATGGTGCCGAAGTCGGCATATTGCTGGCCGCTGAGCGCGTTCAACGCGGCGGGGGCCTGCTGCAGGGTGAGGGCATTCAGCGCACCCAGGACATTGGCGAAGTCGCCGGTCGCCCCGGCGCTGGCCTGGTCGAGGGCGCTGGCGACGGCGTATTGGTTGGGCGTCTGGGCACCGAAGACGAAGGATTGCGTCATCGTGAGATAGACGTTGCTGGCGTCGTAGCTCAGCGACGGCCTCACGAAGGCGAGATTGCTGGTGGTGCCCGAGTAGGCGCCGCTCACGCCGCCCGTGGCGCTCAGGATCGTGTAGGTGGCGGTGCGCGTGCCGGGCGCCGCCAGCACCTGGACCGTGCCGCCGTTCAGGGTGGCGATGCCGCCGACGGTGATGCGGTCGCTCTGGCCCGCGCCGTTCACTTCGACCTGATAGGTGCCGCCGTTCTGGGTGAAGTTGCCGACGACGTTCAGCGTGCCGATCGAGTTGCCGGGTGCGAACGTGCCGCCATTGCCGACCACCGTGCCGACGCTGCCCGTGCCGCCCAGCGTGGCGCTGCTGTTGACGGTGACGGCGCCCGCGAGGCTGCCGTTCACCAGCAGCGTGCCACCCGTCACCGTCGTGCCGCCGCTGAAGGTGTTGGTGCCCGTGAGGGCGAGCGTGCCGGGGCCGGCCTTGCTGAGCGTGCCGGTGCCAGCGATGTTGGCGGCGACCGTCAGCGTATCGGTGAAATTGGCGATGATCGCGCCGTCGCTTTCGATCGTCGGCGTGACGATGGCGCCGCTGAGGCCGCCCGAGCCGAGATAGAGCGTGCTGCCGGCGCCGATGCTGGTGAGGCCGGCCGCGTTGACCACGCCGCCGTCGGCGATGGTGACCGTGCCGATCGCGACCGCGGTCTGGCCGATCAAGAGGCTGCCCCCGGCGGTCACTGTCGACCCCGCGCCCGTGACGGTCATGAACGATGTGCCCGGGCCCTGGTCACCCACGCCGACGATGCCGGCCGTGCTCACCCGGCCGCCATTGGAGACCGTGAGGTTGCCCGGACCTCCGGTGGAGCCGCCGCCGACCGCGAGGCCGCCGCCGCCGACCGTCCAGGTCGAGCCGGCGCCCGTCACCGTGACGCTCGGCGTACCGAAGAACGCATCGATCTCCGCGCCGCTCTGGCTGTTGAGCGTGCCGCCGTTGCCGATGCTGAGCGTGCCCGGCCCGAAGATGCCGACGCCGGTGAACCCGGCCACCGTGACCGACGAGCCTGGGCCGGAAATGACCATGGCGCTCGATACCAGGAGGTCGAGGTTGTCCTGCAGGGTACCGCCGTTCACGACCGAAAGCGTGCCGCCGTCGACGAACACGCCCTGGCCGAGGCCGTTCACGGTCAGCCGGCCGCCGTCGATCGTGAGCCCGCCGCCGAAGCAGTTGCACAAGGTCAGGTCGCCGCCGATCGTGCCGATGTTGCCGCCGTTGCTGGCGCCCGTAAGGGTGAGCGTCGTCGCCGTGTCGGCGAGCTCGAACGAGCCCGCGCCGGAGAAAGAGCCGGAGAATGTCGTGCTGGTGGCCGGCGTGAGCGACAGGAACGCCGCCGGGCTGGTCGGCCCGATGACGACCGCGCCGCCACCCGCCGGGCCGTCGGTGAGCGATCCGAGCCACACGGCGGCGGTGTCGCCGACGGTCAACGTCGCGCCGGCATTGACCGCGAAATTCGGCAGCGACGGCGAGCTGCTGTTGACGGTGCCGTTGATGGCGAACGACGCGCCGTTGGTGACCATGAAGGAATAGGCCGGCGCCGCCGCCGTGAACTCCATCGTGTCGATCGACGTGCTGCTCGAGATGGTGAGGGCCGTCGGCGCGCCGTTGTTGGTGAAGGTCGCGGTGCCGTCAGGCACCACCGGGCTGGAGCTCCAGTTTGTGCCGGTCGTCCATTCGCTGCCGGGTCCGACCCAGACGCCGTCGGCCGCAAGCGCCGGATCCAGCCTCGACGCCACGAGCGCCACACCTGCCGAGCACGCCACGCACTTCAACGCCAGACCGATCGGCATGCCGGACGGCCGCACTCGACTGGATCGCATCTGCTCCCGCGCCTATCCCAGAATATCCGCGACGCTCCCGACGTCGGGATTTGTTCATCGTCCCATGGAAAAACATTCGGAGCAATGGCAGTAGTGATGGGACGACGAAGTGGGGGCGGGGGAGTCTTGTACAAATCCATTCTTGCGATTTCCGAGGGTGGGCCGGACGCCGAGATGTCGTTCCGCCTGGCCGCGCGCATCGCGGACCTGTTCGGCGGCACGGTGGACGCCGTGCACTTTGCCGAGCAACAGGCGCATGACGCGGACATTGCCGTCCAATCCATGCCGTATCTCAAGGTTCTGTCCGACGATCGGCTGAAGGCGCGCGCCGAGGAATCGCAGCGCCGCTTCCGTGAGCTGATCGCTCCCTTGAAGGGCGCCACCTTCACCGGCGAGGAGGACATGACACGGGACGATCTCGTCCGCCTGGGGCGCTTCGCCAGCCTGGGGGTGAGCGGGCGGCCGGGCGCCGACGACGAGAACATCGCGCCGGAGACGGTCAAGGCGGCGATCTACGACTGCGCCCGTCCCGTGATGATCGCGCCGCCCAGTCCGATGCGCGGTCCGATCACTTCCGTCGTCGTCGCCTGGAACGGCAGCGCCCAGGCCGCGCGCGCCGTCGGCGCGGCACTGCCCTTCCTGAAGAGGGCCGGCAGGGTGACGGTGATGGTGGCGAACACGGATCCGGACGAGGTGGCGGCTCCCTTGCTGATGCGTCGGCTCGGACGCCACGGCATTGCCGCCTCGCTCGATGCGACGAGGTTCGGCGGCCTGACCGGGCGCGGCCGCGGCCGTGCGCTGCTTGGCTACGCCGGCGACAAGGGGGCCGATCTTCTGGTGATGGGCGCCTACGGACACGGTGAACTGTCCAACTTCCTGGGACTGGGTGGCGCTACCGCCAAGGTGATCGCCGCCTGCCCGATCCCGCTCTTGCTGGCTCACTAGAGTTGAACCTGGAATCGCAAACGACTGAGAGGAGCCGAGGCTCACCCTTCGGCGATCAGGTCGATCGCATATGGCCAATTTTTTTGTCATCCCGCGATAGTCGATACTGGAGCGGATTCCGACGGATGGAACCGCTTGCGGTTCCATCCGACCGCAATCGCGCGCACTATGGAGCTCGGCTTTACAGGATGCGCTTCAACGGAGGATTTTGATGAAGACCGTGCAATCGATGCTCGACGAGGCCAATGCCGCGGTGCCGCGCATCAGCCCCGACGAGGCCAAGAAGCTCGTCGGCAAGGCCGACGTCCTCTTCCTCGACGTGCGCGAGCCGCCCGAGGTCGCGGCTTCGGGCAAGGTGCCGGGCGCCGTGGCCGTACCGCGCGGCCTGGTCGAGTTCCGCGCCGATCCCGCCTCGGCCATGCACGACAAGGCGTTCGACCGGAGCAAGACGGTGGTGGCCTATTGCGCCTCGGGCGGCCGGTCGGCCCTGGTCGGCAAGACGCTGAAGGACATGGGCTACGCCAAGGTCATGAACCTCGGCGGCTTCAAGGGCTGGGTCGACGCCGGCGGCGAGGTCGAGAAGAGCTGATGCCTGTCTCGTCGGCGCGGTTGATCCACGTCAACGCAAAGGACGCGCGGCCGGCGCAATAACACCGTCGACGATGAAAGGCGGCAGCTCGACATGACGCCCTTGGTTCGACCTTTCCTGGTCCTGCTGGCGGTCGCGGCGATGGCTGCGCCCGGGCGCGCCCAGGAGGCCGGCGACGCCGGGCGTGGGCTTGCCCTGTCGCGGCAGGTCTGCTCGGAATGCCACGCCATCCAGGCGCAACAGCTTCAGTCGCCGGACAGCCGTGCGCCCACGTTCCTGAAGCTCGCGACGACGCCGGGCATGACCAGCACGGCGCTGACCGTGGCGCTCACGACGCCGCATGTCGGCATGCCGATGTTCAGGCTGACCGCCGATCAGCGCACCGACATCATCGCCTACATCCTCGGCCTGCGGCAGGGCGGCTCGCCTCCCGGCAAGACCCGCGACTGATCTCAGCCGGCCGCGACGGCGGCCTGTACGAACCTCCGGGCGTCGAAGTCGTCGGCCACTTTCATGTCGTTGCCGATCAGCGTCTCGACATCGATCCGTGCGTATTCCATCACGCCCATGTCGCCCAGCGCCTTCTGCATCTTCGGACCGAACAGCCCGATCTCCTTCAGGATGGGCACGATGCGGGTGAACAGCCGGCTGCGGAATGCCTTCATGGCGCCGGACTCGTAGGCGAGCTTCACGAGCTCGTCGACCGGCAGCCCCGAACGCTCCCAGACCTCGGCCTGGTTGAAGCGGTCGCGCATGAAGTAGAGCGCCTCGACGGCGAACTCCTCGCGCTCGGCACGCTCGGCGTCGGAGAGATGCGGATAATAGTCGCGCAGCGCCATGCGGCCGAAGGTGACGTGGCGCGCCTCGTCCTGCATGACGTAGGCGTTCACCGACGCGGCGAGATTGTTCCTGGCGCTGTCGCGGATGCGCTGGAAGGCGGCGAGCGCCAGGCCTTCGATCAGCACCTGCATGCCGAGATAGGTGAAATCCCAGCGCCGGTCGCTCAGCGTCTGCTCGAGCAGCATCTTGAGCGAGGGCGTGATGGGATAGGCGGCCTTGAACTTCTCGTGGATCAGCCGCTTGTAGGCCTCGACGTGGCGCGCCTCGTCCATCACCTGCGTGGCGGCATAGAACTTGGCGTTCATGTCCGGCACGGTGCTGACGATCTTGGCCGTCGCGATCAGCGCGCCCTGCTCGCCGTGCATGAACTGGCAGATCGTATGGCACTGCAGGTTGAAGCGCAGCCAGTTGCGCTCCTTCTCCGTCATCTTGTCCCAGAACGGCGTGCCGTAGATCGGGATCGTCTCGTCCGAAAGGCCCATCGGGTTTTCCTCGAACAGGTCCTGCTTCCAATCGAGGCGGGTCGAGGCGTCCCACTGCTGCTGCTTGCCCTTTTCGTAGAGGTTCAGCAGGTCGGACAGACCGTCATCGTACTCCCAGTTGAACAACACCTCGGTCTTGCCGTCGAAGTGCCACTGCGTGATGTCGACGGGCAGTTGATACAGACTGTTCGTGGTCATGGGCCTTCCTCACCGGAGGCCCGAATAATGACGCGGCGGTCATTTTTCGAGTTGATCTGGATCAAGGACAAAGACCGGCCCGCTCCGTGTCCTTCAAGGATGGACACCGCTTACTATTCGCTGATCCGGCGCACCAAGGATGGGCAGTTCGTCGGCTGGGTTCCGGACCTGCCCGGCGTCGTGGCGTCCGGGGTCAGCGAAGCCGAAATCGCCTATCGATTGTCGCGCGAGGCCCGCGAGCTCCTGGAGAAGATGGTCGCCAAGGGATTGGCGCTGCCGGCGGCCAGCGCCGCCGATGCGCTGCCCCTGGGCGACCGCCACGGACCGTATCGCCGCCTGCTGCTCGTGCTCGGCTGACGGCTCAGCCCGGCTTGGCGAGCAGGCCGACGCGCTTCAGGTTCTCGCGCTCGATGCCTTCCAGCTCCTTGTAGTCCGACTGGTAGGCGGCGGCGTCCTGATAGAGCGTCGGCATGCTGAATCTTTCCATCACGGCCTGCGTGGCGGCGTCGTACAGCGCCTCCTTGAAGGCGTCATGGAGCTTTTTCACGACCGCCGGGTCCATGCCCTTGGGGCCGCAGATGCCGTAGGGCGAGTTCACCACCAGGTCGATGCCCGCCTCCTTGAGCGTGCGCACCTCGGGGAACAGCTTCATGCGATTGGAGCCCCACACCACGAGCAGCCGGAACTGGCCGCTTTGCACCAGGGGAATCCAGCCGCTGGCATCGGCGATCACGTCGATCTGCTTGCCCAGAAGGCCCTGGTAGAGCTCGCTGCCGCCGCGATAGGGCACGTGCGTCAGCTCGATGCCCAGTCGCTGCTGCAGGTCGACCATCGTCATGTTCTGGACCGAGGACGGACCGAACGTGCCGTAGTTCAGCTTGCCGGGCGCGGCCTTGGCGGCGGCGATCAGGTCCTCGAGCGTGTTGTAGGGGCTGTCGGCGCGGACGACGATGCCGTGCGCCGACCCCGAGAGCTGGATGATGTAGGTGAAGTCGGTCTGGCTGTTGTAGGCCGGCTGCTCCGCCATGAGCTGGGCGCGCACCACGCCGGTATGGATCTGCGCCAGGGTGTAGCCGTCGGGCTTGGCGTCCTTCAGGGCGATCGCCCCGAAGGTCCCGTTGGCGCCGGGCTTGTTGTCGGGCACCACGTTCTGGCCCAGCCGCTTGCCGGCCTGGTCGGCGATGGTGCGCAGGAAGGCGTCGGCCGATGCGCCGGGCGGCCAGGGAATCACCAGCTTGATCGGCCGGTTGGGAAAGTCGCTCTGTGCATGGGCGATGGCCGGCGCGGCCAGGGCCGCTGCGAGGATCGTACGGCGCGACACGTGACGCATTGAAGGCTCCCTCTCCTCATCGACACGACTCATGTTCCTCTCCTCCTTAGGGGGAGAGGAGCATGAACGTCATCCTCATGTTCCTCTCCCCCGCCAGGGGGAGAGGCTAGGAG
>JAEWIV010000459.1 GCA_023386865.1 Pseudomonadota bacterium | reverse complement strand
GGGCATCATCATCGCCGACACCAAGTTCGAGTTCGGCCGCGACAAGGCCGGCGGGATCCTGCTGATCGACGAGGTCATGACGCCCGACAGCTCGCGCTTCTGGCCGCTCGACGGCTACGCACCCGGCAAGGCGCAGCCCAGCTTCGACAAGCAGCCCTTGCGCGACTGGCTCGACATCGAGCGTCATGCCGGCCGCTGGAACGGCGATGCGCCGGCACCCGGGCTGCCGCCCGACGTGGTCGACGCCACGAGCAAGCGCTATCTCGAGGCCTATCGCCGGCTGACCGGCGCGGACCTCGAGGTGTGAGCGACGAGCCCAGTCGCTGGCGCGACCTCAACCGCGCCAACTGGGACGAACGCGCTGGCCTGCACCTCGCGCCGGCGGCGGATACGACCTCGCTGCCCTGCGCGCCGGCCACGGTCGTCTCAATCCCATCGAGGAAGCCGAGCTCGGTGACGTGAGCGGCCTGCGCGTGCTGCATCTGCAATGCCACTTCGGTGCCGATACGCTGACGCTGGCACAGCGCGGCGCCACGGTCGTAGGTCTCGATTTTTCTCCGGTGGCCATCGAAGGCGCATGCAGGCTCGCGGCCGAGCTCGGGCTCGACGCGCGCTTCGTGCTCGCCGACCTCTACGACGCGCCCTCGGCCCTTCCCGAGCCTCGGTCCTTCGATCTCGTCTACGTTACCTGGGGAGCCACTTGCTGGCTGCCCGACATCCGTCGCTGGGCCGAGATCGTCGCCTCGTTCCTCAAGCCGGGCGGACGGCTCTACTACGCCGACGCCCATCCCGCGGCCCATGTCTTCGACGACGATGAGCGGCTGGCCGACGGCAGGCCGGGCTATTTCGTGCCGTATCTCGGACGCGAACCCAAGGTGCTGGTCGACCACCGGGATTATGCCGACCCCGCGGCGCATCTCGCCAATGCCACCAATGTGGAATGGCTGCATCCATTGTCCGACATCGTCGGCGGCCTGCTGGAGGCCGGCCTGACGCTCGACTGGCTGCACGAGCACGCCCAGGCGCCGTGGCGCATGTTCCAGATGCTGGTGAAGAAGGACGACGGCGACTGGCACTGGCCGGACGAGCCGTGGCTGCCGCTGGCGCTTTCCCTCCAGGCGACGCGCCGCTGATCAGCCGCGCTTGGGCAAGGTGAAACGCGCGTCGCGCAGCTTCTTTTCCAGCACGGGGATGCCGGCTGCCGTGTTGCCGCGCTCGCACTCGGAGATCGCGTTCGCCGCGGCGACATCGGGAAAGGTCCGGCCTTCGCCGGTATTGCCGAGATAGCGGCGATAGAGGGCCGACAGCTCGGCGCAGTAGGCCATGTCGTTGGCCGAGGACTGGGCCTGCGCCTCTGCCGTCAACGACAGGCAGAGGCCGATGGCGATGGAGATCTTGGCGCGCATGCCGCGGTCGTACCGGGCGGCGATGCGCGCGGCAAGCGTGCGATCAGCTGCGGGCGGTGTGCTCGCGGCGCAGCAGCAGGCGCTCGCGCAGCCACAGATAGCCCCCGACCAGCGGCAGCCAGCCGAGCCAGCGCACCCCTTCGAGGATGTGCTCGCCGGTCTCGGTCGCCAGCAGGTAGTCGACCTGCAGCGTCCAGACGCTCGCCGCGACCTCGAAGCCCAGCAGCCACACCAGCACGCCGGGCAGGATGACGACCAGCGGCTTCATCTGCTCAGACAGGCGCGCCGAGTACCAGGGGGCGAGCGAGATCGAGAAGATCAGGATGGCGGCGACCAGCTTGGTCGCCGGATGGCCCTCGAACCAGTGGCCGAGCAGCGGCTCGCGCACGACCATGGAATAGCCGGTCCACGCCAGCACCGCGCCGCCCAGCAGCACGACCGACGGGAAGCGGTCGACCAGGCGGATCACGAGCTGGCTGCCCCAGACGATGATGGGCACGCTGATGGCCAGGCCCAGCACGATGAGCAGGATGCTGCCGTGCGCGGCGCCGCCGATCGCCAGCACGTTGTCGACGCCCATCACGGCATCGGCGATCACGATGGTGCGGATGGCGCCGGCGAAGCTGGTGGCCGGCCCCTTGACCATGTGGTTCTGCGCGCTGCCCTCCTCGGGGGTGAGCAGCTTGCGGGCGATCCACACCAGGGCAAGGCCGCCCGCCAGCATGAAGCCCGGCACGTCGAGTATGTAGACGACCAGGATCGCCATCACGGCGCGGATGGCGATGGCGCCGAAGGTGCCCCAGAAGATGACCTGGCGCTGGGTGTTCTTGGGCAGGTTGCGGGCGACCAGGCCGATGATCAGGGCGTTATCGCCTGCCAAAACCAGGTCGATGAGGACGATAGCCAACAGGGCCGAAAAGAATGCGGCCGAAAACAGTTCGGGTTCCACGACGAATCTCCAACGAAAGATGATGCGAAAACGACAGTCTCTTCGTCAGAGACCTATCGGCACCTTGTCGATGGAGCGCGTGCGCGCCGGCCGCAGGATCCGGATGAGTCCGGCGGCGAAGACCCGCAGCACGAAGACTCCGAAGGCGCCCGCGGCGCCGGCCAGCAGGAGCTGGATCAGATGCCAATGGCGCATCGCCAGCACGGAGAGCTCGCCGCCGAAATCGAAGATGGCAAACTCGAGCCCCGCTTCGCCGAACACCGCCGGATCGACGGCGTCGCCGAACGAGGCCAGGATCATGCACATCACCACCGAGGCGACGAACAGCTCGCCGGCGCCGGAGGTCGTCCGGACGGCGTTGTTCGCGCGCTGGGAGTGGCGGATCAGGAGCATGACTGCCCTCCATTTAGGAGACGCGGCCGGGGGCGATCAAGGGAAAATGGACCGCCTACTTTCCGCCATGATCGTCGGGGCCCCAGCTAGAGCCGCAGCCGCCGCAGCCGCAGCGAGTTGCCGACGACGCTGACCGAGCTCAGCGCCATGGCTGCCGCCGCGATGACCGGCGACAGCAGGACGCCGAACAGGGGATAGAGCACGCCGGCCGCGATCGGCACGCCGGCGGCATTGTAGATGAAGGCGAAGAACAGGTTCTGCCGGATGTTCCGCATGGTCGCCTGCGACAGGCGACGAGCCTTCACGATGCCCATGAGATCGCCCTTCAGCAGGGTGACGCCGGCGCTCTCGATCGCCACGTCCGTGCCGGTGCCCATGGCGATGCCGACCTCCGCCGCCGCCAATGCCGGCGCATCGTTCACGCCGTCGCCCGCCATGGCCACGACGCGGCCTTCGCGGCGCAGCTTCTCGACCACGGCGCTCTTCTGATCGGGCAGCACCTCGGCCTCGACCTCGCCGATACCGAGCCGCCGCGCGACGGCCTGCGCGGTGGTGCGGTTGTCGCCGGTCAGCATGACCACGCGCACTTTCTCCCGCGCCAGCGCCTCCAGCGCCGCGGGCGTCGTGTCCTTCACCGGATCGGCGACCGCGAAGACGGCGGCCGCCCGGCCGTCGACCGCGAGGAAGATGGCCGTTGCGCCTTCCTGGCGCAGGCGCTCGGCCTCGCCTTCGAGCGCCGCCGCCTCGATGCCGAGCTCGCGCAGGAAACGCGCGTTGCCCAGCGCCAGACGGCGTCCCTCGACGGTGCCGACCACGCCCTTGCCGGTGGGCGAATCGAAGTCCGCGACCTCGGACAGCGCCAGCTTGCGCTCGGCCGCCGCGGCGACGACGGCGAGCGCCAGCGGATGCTCGCTCGCCTTCTCCGCGCTGGCGGCGAGCCGCAGGACGTCGACTTCGGCGAAGCCCTCGGCCGCAACGATCGCCACCACCTTGGGCTTGCCCTCGGTCAAGGTGCCGGTCTTGTCGACCACCAGCGTGTCGACGCGCTCCATGCGCTCCAGCGCCTCGGCGTTCTTGATCAGCACGCCCGCCTGCGCGCCGCGTCCGACTCCGACCATGATCGACATCGGCGTCGCCTGGCCGAGCGCGCTGGGGCAGGCGATGATCAGCACGGTCACCGCCGCCACCAGGCCGAAGGCGAATCGCGGCTCCGGTCCCCACACGGCCCATGCCGCGAAGGCGGCCGCGGCGATGGCGATGACCACGGGCACGAAATAGCCCGAGACCATGTCGGCCAGGCGCTGGATGGGCGCGCGCGAGCGCTGGGCGTCGGCGACCATCTGCACGATGCGGGCCAGCATGGTGTCGCGGCCGACCTTCTCGGCGCGCATGACGAAGCTGCCGGTCGTGTTCAGCGTGCCGGCGATCACCTTGGCGCCGGCCTCCTTGGTGACGGGCATCGATTCGCCGGTGACCATCGATTCGTCGAGCGACGAACGGCCTTCGACCACTTCGCCGTCGACCGGCACCTTCTCGCCCGGCCGCACGCGCAGGCGGTCGCCGACGCCGATGGCGTCGAGGGCCACTTCCTGGTCGGTGCCGTCATCGGCGAGACGCCGCGCGGTCTTGGGCGCGAGGTCGAGCAGGGCGCGGATCGCCCCCGACGTCTGGTCGCGCGCCCGCAGTTCGAGCACCTGCCCCAGCAGCACCAGGACCGTGATCACCGCGGCCGCCTCGAAATAGACCGCCACCGTGCCCTCGGGCCCGCGGAAGGTCGGCGGGAAGAGGTCGGGGACGAGGACGGCGACGACGCTGTAGAGCCAGGCGACGCCGGTGCCCATGGCGATCAGGGTGAACATGTTGAGATTGCGCGTCTGCAGCGACTGCCAGCCGCGGAGGAAGAAAGGCCAGCCGCCCCACAGCACCACCGGCGTGGCGAGCGCGAACTGCAGCCAGTTCGACAGCTTCTGGCCGAGCAGCATGTGCAGGTTGGTGAGATGGCCGCCCATCTCCAGCGCGACCACCGGCAGCGCCAGCACCAGCCCGATCCAGAAGCGGCGCGACATGTCGGCCAGCTCGTGATTGGGCCCGCTGTCGGCCGAGACGATCTCCGGCTCCAGCGCCATGCCGCAGATCGGGCAATTGCCAGGGCCGGCCTGGCGGATCTGTGGATGCATGGGGCAGGTGAAGATCGTGCCGGCCGGCATCTCCCTGTCCACGGCCTCGGCCGGCCGGGGCGACAGGTAGCGCTCGGGCTCCGCCGTGAATTTCCCGAGGCAGCGCTGGCTGCAGAAGTAATAGGTGTCGCCCGCATGCTCCGCCTTGTTCTTGGCGGTCGCGATAGCGACCGTCATGCCGCACACCGGATCGGTGGCGGTGTTCGGATCGGGCTGCTGGTGGCGATGGGCGTGGCCGGCGTCATTCATGGTTTGCCATGTATACCCCATGGGGGTATGGTTCAAGGGATGGATGAGAGCGTGAAGAAGGCCCAGCTGGCGCGGCTCGGCCGCATCGAAGGCCAAGTGCGCGGCGTTGCCCGCATGGTCGCGGACGAGCGCTACTGCATCGACGTCCTGACCCAGATCCGCGCCGCGCGGGCGGCGCTGGACCGTGTCGAGCAGGAGATCCTGAGCGATCACCTGCAGCACTGCGTGGCGGACGCCTTTCGTGCCGGCGACGAACGCGAGCGCCAGACCAAGATCGACGAGCTGCTGGACGTCCTCGACAGCCGGCGACGCTGACCTCTAGCGGCGGGCGGCCGGCTGGAACAGCTCGATGAGGTTGCCGGACGGATCCTTGAGCAGGATCTGGGCGCCGCCGGGACCGTGCACCACGTCGTTGCGGAAGCTGAGGCCGGCCTTGCGCAGCCGTTCTACCTCGGCGACGAGGTCGTCGTAGACGAGCTGGAATCGGTTCCAGCCGCCCGGCACCGGCTGCTCGCCGTCGGGCATCGGCCGGCCGCCGGAGCTCGTCTTGCCGCTCAGCAGCAATCGCAACGAGCCGCGCTGGACGTCGGCGAAGGCCGGCGCGGCACTCGAGAGCAGGGTGAAACCCAGATGCCGGGAATACCAGGCGACGGACTCCTCGACGTCCTCGACCATGTAGCGCACGTTGACCGTCGCGTCCGGCATGTTCCCCTCCTGCTTTCGTCATCCGTCCTTGCCAAGCAGGGCCTTCATCTGCTCGATCTCGGCCTGCTGGCCCGAGATGATACTCTCGCACAGCTTCCTGATCTCCGGATTCTGCAGCCGTGCCTCCTCGCACATCAGGATGGCGCCGGCGTGGTGAGGGATCATCGATTTCAGGAACTCCCGGTCGGCAATCGCAACCTGGTCGCGGATCGCGAACCAGCAGGCCGCGAGCAGTGCCACGCTGGCCACGAGGATGGCGGCGTTCAAGGCGCGTCGTTCGTACATCGGCCGCATGACTACAAGCTCGATGATCACCATCGGCGCCGTCATCAGGCCGGCCATGTAGGCCTGGTTGAGGTTCGGAAGCACGTTGGCCAGGCGATCGACCATCGCATACATCAGGATGTACATGGCGATGTACGACAGCGCCGCCATTGCCAGCAGTCGCAGATAGGGCTTGCTGTGCATCGTCGTTCTCCTCGGGGTGCCTGGCGGCAACGAAGCATCGGATCATCTCTTCGACTCCGCGTTCATCCGCGACTGCTTTTCACGGATCGGCGGCGGCCAGGTGCTCTTGATGTAGGCAAGTATCGCAACGATGTCGTCATCCGAGAGGCGGCCGGCGAAGGCCGGCATGTCCGTCTCGTAGTTGGCGGGATACGCCGCGGGCCCGTGCTTGGTGATGGCGAACAGCGTGGCATCGGGATGGTGCCAGGTATGGCCGGAGGCATCGTGCGGCGGCGCCGGCATGCGCCCATTGGGGCCGCGCCGCTGCCAGTCCTTCTGGCCTTCGAGGGAAGCGCCATGACAGCTCGCGCATGCCGCGGCGTACAGCTCGCGGCCCCGGTCGACCGCTTGCGCGTCGGTGGCAGCGATCCCGGGCAGATCGTTGCGCAGAGAATAGAAGGCGACGCCGGCGACGAGCGCCACGGCGATTGCGGCGAACGCCGGCATCGCCCGGCGACGTCGGGCTGCCGAGGCGACCTCGGGCAGCCGCCTCTCGTCAGGGGGAAAGCGACCGGCCATGACGCTACAGTTCCTCTTCCTGTTGGGGGCGCTGTACCCGGCAATCGTCCTGGAGGCAGACGATGGTGACGGCCTGGGAGGTGCCCTTGCAGGTGACCTCGTAGGCCGTCACCGTCGGCGAGAGCTTCGTTGTCCTGACCTGCGCGGGAACGCATTTGAGGCGCAGGAGCGCAGCCTGCAGCCCTTGATCGTCGGCAGCGGCCGACGACCCCCATAGTGCGACTGCCGCACAAGGCAGCATCAGGTAAGCACGCATGACGAACGGCGATCCGTCAGTGGCCTTTGCCGACCTTCGTGACCGTTATGGCGCCGTTCACGCGATCCGCCTCGAACTCGATCCTGTCGCCCGCCTTCATCTTGTCGAGCATCGACGGGTCGGCCACGCGGAACACCATGGTCATCGCGTCCATGTCGAGGTTCTTGATGGGGCCGTGCTTCAGCGTGACCTTGCCGGCCGGCTTGTCGACCTTGACGACCTCGCCCTTGACCATGTTTCCGTCGGCCAGTGCAGGAGCCGCGGCAATGCACACGGCGGCGGCGACGCTCAGCAAACGTTTCAACATTGCGCTCACTCCTCTTTACCCACTCATTCGACGACGATCGTTCCGAACATGCCGGCCTGCCGATGCCCGGGAATCAGGCATGAAAAGTCGAAGGTGCCGGCCTTGGTGAAATTCCAGACGATCTCGCCGGTCGCCCTGGGCTTCAGGCGCTTGGCGTTGGGATCGTCGTGCTCCATGTCGGGGTTCTTCTCCATCTCCTTCATGTGCTTGAGGTTGTCCTCGAGCGTCGCCACCACGAATTCGTGATCGACCGCTCCGTTGTTGCGGAGCTGGAAGCGGATCTGCTCGCCTTTCCGCACCTTCAGGGTGTCGGGCAGGAACAGCATCTTGCCGTCCTGCTCGCGGAAGACGATCTGGACGATGCGAGCCGGCTTCTTCGGGTCGCCCGGCTTGCCGTAGGCGGCCTCTTCGGCATGTTCGTGGCCTTCGCCGGGCTTGTGACCGGGCCCGGCGACGCCTTCGGATGAAAATCCCGCAAGCAATGAGGCGGCGATGGCCGCTGCCAGAAATGTCCGTTGCATGTTGCGTCCTCCTCAGTGGCTGCCGTGGCCGCCGGGCTTGCTGCCCGGCTTGATGACTTGGACCGGCGGGCGCACCTGTGGCGTCGGCTTGGCCGTCGGCGCCCTGGTCGATGCGGGCACGGGGCCCTTCCATTCCCAGGCGACGGTGCCGGCCGGATGCTGGTACCAGCCGGGATCCTTGTAATCGCCGGCGGCCAGCCCCTCGCGCACCTTCACCACCGTGAACATGCCGCCCATCTCGACGGGGCCGAACTGTGCGAAGCCCGTCATCATGGGGATCGTGTTGTCGGGCAGCGGCATCTCCATCTCGCCCATGTCGGCCATGCCGGCGCTGCCCATCGCCATGTAGTCCGGCACCAATTGCTTCATGCGCTTGGCGAAGTCGCGCTTGTTGACGCCGATGAAGGTCCGGATGTTGTGGCCCATGGCGTTCATCGTGTGATGCGACTTGTGGCAGTGCAGCGCCCAGTCGCCGGGGTAGATCGCGTCGAATTCGTAGGCGCGCATGGCGCCGACCGGGATGTCGATCGTCACTTCGGGCCAGCGCGCTTCCGGACGCACCCATCCGCCGTCGGTGCACGTCACCTCGAAGTCGTAGCCGTGCATGTGGATCGGATGGTTGGTCATGGTGAGGTTGCCGACGCGCACGCGCACCCGGTCGCCCTTGGCCACGACCAGCGGATCGATGCCGGGGAAGATGCGCGTGTTGAAGGTCCACATGTTGAAGTTCAGCATCTCGGCGACCTTCGGCACGTAGGTGCCCGGGTCGATGTCGTAGGCCGAGAGCAGGAAGACGAAGTCGCGATCGACCCGGTGCAGCTTGGGGTCGCGCGGATGCACGACGAAGAAGCCCATCATGCCCATGGCCATCTGCACCATCTCGTCGGCGTGCGGGTGGTACATGAAGGTGCCGCTCTTCTTGAGCTCGAATTCGTAGACGAATGTCTTGCCGGGCTTGATGTGCGGCTGGGTGAGGCCGCCGACGCCGTCCATGCCGTTGGGCAGCAGCATGCCGTGCCAGTGGATAGTCGTATGCTCGGGCAGGCGGTTGGTGACGAAGATGCGGACCTTGTCGCCCTCGACCGCCTCGATGGTCGGACCGGGACTTTGGCCGTTGTAGCCCCACAGGCGGGCGATCATGCCCGGCGCCATTTCGCGCTCGACCGGCTCGGCGACGAGATGGAATTCCTTCCAGTCGCCGTTCTGCCGCCAGGGCAAGGTCCAGCCGTTGAGGGTGACCACCGGCTGGTAGTCGGGGCCGCTCGTGGGAAAGAGCGGCGGCTGCGTGGTGTTGGTGGTCGTCGTCGGCGCCTCCGGTATGGACTGCGCCTGGGAACGGCCGCTCACGGCGGACGCTCCCAGAAGTGCCAGGCCGGAAGCGGATACGAGATCGCGTCGGGAGATACTCAAGGCTGTCTCCTGTCAGATTCCGAGTGGGATGGTTTCAGGCGGAGGCGCCGTGTTGATGACGCCGGATGGCGGCACGGTGCCGCCGACGATCAAGGCCGCCTGCAGATCGGCGATGGCGAGGTGGTAGTCGCGCAGCGCGTCGAGCGAGGCGATGCTCGCGGTGATGCGCTCGCGTTCATCGATGATCAGCTCGAACGCATCGACCAGCATGCCGTTGTAGCGAAGCAGCGTCTCCGCCGCGATCTGGCGGCGCAGCGGCACGATGCGCGTCTGGTAGTAGCGGGCGATGTCGAAGGTCGCGCGATAGGTCGAATAGGCCACCCTGGCCTCCGACCGGGCATTGACCGAGCGCTCGGCCAGACGGTTGAGGGCGCGCATGTAGGTTTCGCGCGCCGTCGTGACGCGGGCCTGTCCGGTGTCGAAGACCGGCACGACGATGGCGAGGTCGAAGCCCCACCGGTTCTTCGACGTCTGCTCGCCGGACTCCTTGGTTTCGACCTCGTTGCGGTAGCCCAGCCCGAGCTCCAGGAAGGTCAGGTAGCGGGTCGCCTCCACGAAGCCGATCGACTTGGCGAGGGTCACGATCTCGTAGCGCAGGATGATCAGGTCGACACGCCGGCGCATCGCCTCGACCTCGACGTCGGGAAACGGATCGGGCGCTGCCGGCAGGGCGGGTAGCTGCTTCGGCAGCCGGTATTCGAGGTCGGTGCCCCACAGGCCGAGCATCCGGTTGAGCGCCTCGCGCTCGCGGGTGACGCTGAGACGCGCCTGTGCGACCTGGGCGCTCAGCTCGGCGTAGAATGCGGCCACGCGTCCCTGGTCGAGCTTGTTGGCGGCACCCGTTTCGCCGAGCTGCCGCATGAGCTGCGCCGACGCATCGGCGGTCTGCCGCGACTGTTCGAGCAGCGCCAGCTTCTGTTGCGCCGCGACCGCCCGCACGTACGCGCGACGGGCGTCGACCGACAGGCCGAGGGTCGTCGCCACCGCGCGATAGCGCGCCTCCTCGAACTCGCGCTTGGCAATCTCGGCCTTGCGCGGCAGCGTCGCGAACGCCAGCAGGTTTCCGACCAGCTGGAAACCGAATTCGACGAAGCCACCGGTGCCGAACGTGCGGCTCGCGGTTATGGCGGGATTGGGAGGCAGGGTCGCCTGGACATACTGCGCCTCCGAGATGCCGAGGTCGTTGTACGCCGCCTGCAGCCCGCGATTGTTGAGCAGCGTGATCTGGACGGCGGCATCCTCGGTCAGGGGTTCTGCCAGCAGTTGCTGCACCCGCTCTCGCGCCTGGCGGACCGCCTCCGGCGAAGCGAGCTTCACGGCGTCCTTGCCGATCTCGCGGCGAACGCCGTCCGACACCGGCGCCATGCCGCCATCCTCGGTGAACTTGGCGCACGCGCCTGCAAGCACGGCCAGCAGGAGCGCTGCGGCCACACGACTCGCTCCGCTCATGGCGACCGTCCTGCAGCCGGCGCGACATTGTCGTTCAGCTCGCGCCAAGGCTTGAGTTCGGCGGGACCATACGGAACCGTTCCCGCCATGACAGGCTGGTACGAAGTCGCCGGGACCGGCGCCTCGGGATCGGCAGGACCGGAAATCTTGGGGTCCGGCTGCGCGGCCGAACTGCACGCCCCGGCGGCGAGCACGAGCACCCATGCGAAGGCTTTCATCTGCGATATCATCCAGGGAAGATGGTTGAGACGAACCGGCCGCCCGCTGTCATGCAGGGTTCCGGAGACGACTCGCGCAGATGAGGTGTTTGGTCGCGTTACGACGCACTAAGACATGACCAGACACGCGCCTTCGGCGCGAACCGGATCAAGCCTGTTTAGGCGGTCTTTCGGTGCGATGGCCGGACAGCCCGGCAAGCACTTCCGTAGGCCAAGCGTCGGCATGAGCGACCGGCTCGCAACATGGCCCGACCGTCAGCGCTGCCGCCGCCAGCGCGGCATGGCAGGCGACCGTGCAGCATCCGCTCATGTGTCCCGGACCGCTGTCCTCGGAGCACGGAGTCCCGCCGCCCTGCGCATGGTCCGAGACCGGCGCCAAGGCGTCGTTCCCGACAAGTGCGGCGTCGGAGGCCGAAGCCTCCTGGACGGTCGGAGAGTGGATTGTCGGAGAGTGCACTGTCGGAGCCGATGCGTGGCCCTGATGCGCGGAAGCAGATCCGATCGGCGCAAAGACGCCGGCTGCCAGCAGCAGCACGGCGATCGCCAACCGGTTCACGAAACCCTCGCGCATGTCGAGACAAATGGCTGCTGCTGGAAGGAATGTCAACGCACGCCCGGGCGCGACGGCCGAAGGGACCTGGAAATAGGACGAAATCGTGACCTTGCCTTCCGGCTCGGTCGCGATGTGGCTGCACGCTTTCTCTCGCTCGGTCCTCGCCATGCACGGCCTCGACCACGTCAAGACCCAGAGCGGACATCTGCCCGGCTTTATATTTGATAGTGGATGGCGCGGGAGAGCGGCTGTCTGCGCCGTTGCTCTCAACAAGTTGCCGAGTGCGCAAACGAGTCGTTGATGCATCGCAGCCGCCGTCAGCATCGGGAGCGATCCGCCATCCCCTGGATCGCGGGAGCGCTCCTGCTCGGTTCCGTCACTCTTGCTCGAAGCCAGCAGAGCGATCCGCACGCCGGCCACCATCCCGACCAGTCGTCGCCTCCATCGGCGCCGAGTTCCATGCCTGCCGCTCCGGCGCCGGCTGCCGGAGCCATGGAAGGCATGGGCATGATGGGGCGCCCGCCGCAGCGGCTGCTCTACCCCGGGCTGATGGAATTGCCGGCCATGTCGCCGGAGGCGCGCGACAAAGCGACAGCCGATGCGCAAGCGCGGCTCGACGCCGGCAAAGCGGCCCTCGCGGCCGCACAGGCCGACTATCGCGAGGCGATCGCGGCGAACGATCTTGCGGCCGTGTCACGCGCCACCGATCGCCAGCGAGCGGCATTGGCGGAACTGGAAAGCGGCACGTCGGCATTACAGGCGTTGGCCGAAGGCAAGGCGCCTCGCGACGTGGCGCTCGGCTGGTTCCGCCAGCAGATGAACCTGCAGACTCCGGTCCGGCAGGGCGAGCTGCCCGGCGCCCCTTTCGGATTTTCGTGGCTGCATGTGCTGTCGATGGGGACGCTCGGCGCGTTCGCCTTCGCGATGATGGCGTTGTCCATCGCACGTCGGCGACGATCCCGTGCCCTCGTGGATCGACTGACGGCCGCTCCCCGCGCCGACGTGTCCATTGCCAAAATCGTGCCCACCGAGCCGGCGGGAGGCGTCGAGCGCCAACGCGAACCTGCAGCCAGGCCTGCTCGCACCGCTCCCGGCATGTGGACGGGCGAGATGCGCATCGCGCGCATCGTCAGGGAAACACCCTCGGTGAAGACCTTCCGCTTGATGACGATCGATGGCGGGCCGCTACCCTTCACGTTCGCACCGGGGCAGTTCCTGACCTTTTCAGCGGACATCGAGGGCAAGACGGTGAGACGGTCCTATACGATCGCCTCGCCGCCGACTCGCAACGCCTATGTGGAAATAACGGTCAAGCACGAAGAAGGCGGCCTGTTCTCGCACTACCTGCATGACAAGGTGGCGGTGGGAAGCACGCTGCAGGTGCGCGGCCCGTCCGGGGCCTTCACCTTCGACGGCGGAACCGCCGACAGCATCGTCCTGATCGCAGGCGGCGTCGGCATCACGCCGATGATGTGCGTCGTCCGCCATCTGGCCGACATGAGCTGGCCCGGCGAGATCTTCCTCGTTCTCGGCATCCGCAGCACCGAAGAGTTCATATTCAGGGAGGAGCTCGAGTTTCTCCAGCGGCGATGGCCCAAGCTGCACCTCGCCGTTTCGATCAGTGCGCGATCCGAGGGCACGGTCTGGATGGGCCTGGAAGGTCCCATCACCAGGACCACGATCGCTCAGGCGGTTCCCCGCATCGAGCAGCGACGGGTGCACTTGTGCGGCCCGCCTGGAATGATGCAGGCGATCCGCCAGGTGCTGCACGAGCTCGGCGTGCCGCCTGGGCAGATCAAGACCGAGGCGTTCGGGCCGGCGACGGGCGCCGACCCTGCGCCGGCCCGAGTATCCGTCGCGCCTCCGTCGGGGAGCGTTGCACGGCTGCTCGACAGGGTGAACCAGGTCGCCGGCCGACAGCCGGCCGATGCGGCGCCGGCCGTCGGGCCTGCAACGGCGATCATCTCCTTCGCACGATCCGGCAAGTCCGCGCCCCTGCCGCCGTCGGCGACGGTTCTGGAAGTCGCCGAATCCGTCGGCGTGCCGATCGACTATTCGTGCCGCGTGGGCACGTGCGGCTTCTGCAAGACCAGGCTGCTGGCGGGAAGCGTCACGATGGAGGTCCAGGATGCGCTCACCGACGAAGACAAGGCCAACGGTATCATCCTTGCCTGCCAGGCACGGTCGATCGGAAACATCGCGGTCGATGCATGACGGGCCGGCCGGCGGGAAGCGGCATGAGTGACCGCGAGCGCGTGACGGTGCTCGCTCTGGGCACCCTGCTGGTGCTGCTGGCGCCGGGTTACCTCGTGCACGTCTCGCCGCGCTTTCCCGGCAGCCTGACGGGCGCCGTTTTCGGCATGGCGGCGGCGTTTCTCATGATCGCCCTGCTCGCCTATCCGGCGATCAAATACGTCTCATGGCTGCGCGAGCGCGTGTCGCGGCATGTCTCGATCGGCCGACTGCTCAGCCTGCATGTCTATGCCGGCCTGCTGGCGGCGGTGTTGGCGATCGTGCATTCGGGCCACAAGTACCAGAGCGTGCTCGGCCTGGCGCTGGTCGTCGACGTCATGATCGTCGTGGCGACCGGCTTCATCGGCCGCTTCCATGTCGGCGCGATCGCGGCGGACATCCGCGGGCAGCAGGTCCTTCTCGGCACGCTGCGCGCCTCCTTCGACCGCATGGCGCAGCGCCTGGCAGGCCGGGCGGACGAAGCGAGACCTCCGCGGGACGTAGCGGTGCTCGACTTGGTGAACGCGATCGCCGATCTCGAATATGCCATCGCCGGACGGGACGCCATACGGCGGGTCGCCGGCCGATGGATGGTCGTGCATGTCGCATCGTCGATCATCCTCTACGGCTTGCTGGCGCTCCATGTCCTGAGCGGTGTCTATTACGGGCTGCGGTGGCTCCGATGAGATGGGCGGCCTTCGCCTATGTCGTGCTCGGCAGCGCCATGGTGGCGGCCACGGTGCTGGTCGCCTTCACCCTGCATCGCGCGGACATGCAGCCCCCGCCGCACTGGGTCGAGTTGGTGCGACCTGGCGTGATCTCGGACGGACATGCATTCCTCGGGCAGGCCTGCGAAGCCTGCCATACGCCGTTTCGGGGCGTCGAAGCGGCCGGCTGCGTGCTTTGCCATGCCACCGATGCCGTCGTCCTGGCGAAGCAGTCGACGGCGTTTCATGCAACGGTGCAATCCTGCTCGTCGTGCCATGTCGAGCACCAGGGCGCGGTGAGACCGACGCGGATGGACCACGCTGCGCTCGTCGCCATCGGCGTCTCGCGATCGCGCGCAAGCGCGGGGACGGCCGGTGGTCTCGACTGCCTTTCCTGCCACGGCAATCGCAGCCCGCACCGCGACCTGTTCGGCAAGGAGTGCGCGGATTGCCACGGCACCGAGACCTGGCGGATCGCCGCGTTCAGGCATCCGTCGGCCGCGTCCACCGACTGTGCGCAATGCCATCAGGCGCCGCCTAGTCACTACATGCATCACTTCGAGATGGTGTCGATGGTGGTGGCCCGGCGGCACCATGCACGGGTCGACCAGTGCTACCTGTGCCACCAGACCGACTCGTGGAACAACATCAAGGAGGTGGGTTGGTATAAGCACCACTGAAGCAGCCGCGATCGTCACCTGTTGACCCACGTCAATGCCCGATCGGGCGGACGCCATATGAGTTCGAGGTCCCTGAGAAGGAGGATTGTCATGCGACGTGTATTCATGATTCGGATTGCGACGTTCTCCGTCGCCGCCGGCTTTGCCGCCTTGGCGGCGTTGCCGGCTTTCGCGCAGAGCACCGAACCTCTTGTCCTCGCCCAGATGATGCATGGCGACGATAAGGGCATGCAAGGCAAGGGCATGCAGGGCGGCAAAGGCATGCAGGGCCAGGGCCCGCAGCACGGTCCGGGCGCGCAGGGCCAGGCGGCGCCTGCGATGCCGGGTCCAATGGGCGGAATGGGACCGGGCATGATGATGGGCGCGGATATGCCGGGCGGCCCGATGATGCAGATGATGATGATGCGCGGGCGCATGGGCGACATGTCCGAGTACGTGGAAGGGCGTATCGCCTTCCTGCAGGCCGAGCTTCAAATCACCGAGGCGCAGATGCCGGCGTGGCAAGGATTCGCGAATGCCCTGCGCGAGAACGGCAAGCGCCTGTCGCAGACCCGCGCCGAGCAGCCGAAACGTACCACTGCGTCCTTCGCTGACCGGCTGGATGACGAGGAACGTTGGCTGTCGGTGAAGCTCGAAGGCGTCCGAGCGCTGAAGCCCGCCTATGCGAAGCTCTACGCCGTGCTCGACGACAAGCAGAAGAAGACGGCGGACGACGTGATGGTCATGCTCGTCCGGTAGCCGGACAGGGAGAGGCCGAAAACCGGGCCTTTCCCGTCGTGGCGGCTCTTCGGCGGTCAGGTCTTGCTCGGGGGAGGATGCATGTCCCCATGCGGGCCGATCGTGCATGTCGAGCCGGTCGCGGTCGCATCGTCGATGATGCCCCTGGCGTCGACGGTGAAGTTGATCATGCAGCGTCGTGCTTGAAAGATGACCTGCGATTTCGGTCCCGTCACCGCCTGGTTGGTGAACAGATACCCGATGGCGCGGCCGCCGTCGGCGGTCGGATCGTCGTGATGCGGCTTGCCCCACGCCTGGATGAGATGGGCCGAGCGATGGCCGACCCATTCCTTCACGTTGAGATCCTTGACCTGGCCTGTGGCCATGGGGCCGCATCCAGCGGTGGCCATCGCAAGACCCAGCGAAACGACTGCCCCGAGCTTCATGGCGCCTGTCTCCTGCGAGAGCATCGCGCTTTCACCTGAAACCGGATGTCCAATATTGGACTCGGCTTCCGGTGGCCGGCGCATCAATGTCGGCAAGCGGCACGCTGGGCGACTGTCGGAGGCGCGAGGCATCGTCGTGCGCCGGCTTGGATGCGAGTTTGCTCGGGCGAGCGCTCGTTGTAGGATCGATTTAATGAGCGGACGACAACGGCGTCGCCTGTCGACCGCTCGGTAGCGTGCGGATACGCCATGCGGCTTTTGGGCGTGATCATTGTGGCCATAGCGAGCGTGATCCTGCTCAAAGGTGAGGCGCTGGCCCACACGTCTGGTCGCGACGGTGGGCAAGCCCACTCCAACACGGGCAAGCAGCCGGAAGCGGTCGCGCCCTCGACGTACGCCAGTGAATGCCGTGGCCTGGTCGCGACGTCGTCGGCAACGATGGTCGACCGGCCGTCCGGCATGGGCAGGCGCGCCTCTACCAATGACCGCGATGCACGCGACAATTGGGATCCATATGACGATTGCTGCGGTGTCGCCTGTCACCCGGCGCTTGGGAGCAAGGGCGACGACAGGCTTGCCTCGCATCCGCCGTCTGGCCCTGTTGTCATCGCCGACATCTCGGAACTGCGCGGAACGAGGCAGGGCCGGTTGGAGCGACCTCCTCGGCGCCCCTAGGCGTATCGTCCTGCGCCACGCCATGAGGCCGACGGCTCCGTAACGGTGCAGCCTCGGCAAGGTCGGCGCCGGCGCCGAGCAGTTCCTTTCCCTGACTATTGGGCAGACAGATGAAGCCGCGAACTCGCCGCGCGTGTGACGCCCCAGGCGCTCGCCCGCAATTGCCGGTCGACCAACCTCGCCGTCTCGGGTCCGATATGGAGCATAGGCCCGTTGAACGATCCGCGTGCTCGATGCCGGGCAGAACCTCGGCAGCCGATGCACTCGACCCGGGCGCACACTGCGGTATCGCGCCGGCGAAACGGATCGAGCCGCAGGATCTGTTCGCTCAGCTCCGTGCTCGCGCTCCGTCCGTCAACTATCCGGCGGGCCGGATAGTTTTTCGCCAGGGTGACCCGGCGGGCGCCGTGTTCTTCATTGGGCAGGGCCGTCTCCACCGCACGATAATGACCGAGCGGGGAGACGACCGCGTGATGGCAATTCTGGGTCCTGGTGATTTCTGCGGCGAGGACTGCCTCGGCCACAAGCCGTACCGCATGACCTCCGCTGTGGTCGTCGAGGATGCCAAGGTCGTCCGGATCGAGAAGACCTTGATGCACAAGCTGTGTCGGGATTGGCCGGACTTCGCCGATGCCTTCACGTCATTTCTTCTGACGCACGGCCTGGAGACGGAGGCGGCCCTCATCGATCAGTTCGTCGGCTCCGCCGAGCAACGGCTTGGGCGAGTGCTGCTGAGGCTGGCGAACGTCGAAAGCAATGCGCCCGAAGCGGGCGTCATCCGGAACGTCAAGCAGGAGATGCTCGCCGGGCTCGTCGGCACCACCCGGCCACGCGTGAACTACTTCCTGACCAAGTTCCGTCGTCTGGGACTCATAGACTATGGCGGTGCATCGGGACCCGGCGTGATCAAGGTGACCCGTCATCTCCGGCGGATTTGCGACAAGGAGTAGGGCGATCCGTGAGCAGCCTTTGCTTCGCAGGCCAAAGAGTTGATTTACGTCAAGGATGCGTCGACGGGCGAAATGTATGCATGAAGCCCACAAAATGGGTACGTCATGGCGGCCTTTGAGAGACACGACGTGCTTGGACATCAATCGACGCCGACGCTCTCACCGCGTCGGGGGCTGAGTTCCGTCGCATACGGGCTGGCGATCGGGATGCTCGGCTCGCCGCTTGTTGTCGCCATTGCCATGTGGATGCTTGCCAGCGCGGCCTTGGCGCATCCGCCGAGCCCGGGTGGTCGCGAGAATCCTTCCTACAATCTTGCGCGCGCACCGGACTCCGGGACAAACAGGCGCGCGGCGGTGCCACAGCCCCCTTCCATTGACGAAGCGAGTTCCGAGCAGACGGACAGGGCATCTGCTGCAGTCGAGCGGACGCTCGGGTCGGTTTCCGTTGGATCGGCCGGTCCATGCGAACAAGGTGCATGCAACCATGGCCTCAGCGATGAATGCTGTGCCGTGTCCTGCCACTTGGCGGTCGGGGGCACCGACCTTGCCAATCTCGCGGCTTGTCCACCATCCAGTCTCGATCCATTGATGAGTGCACCCTCCCTTCATGGCACGGTTGTGAGGCCGGGCGATCATCCTCCCCGTTCTGCGTGACGTAACCCGCGCGTCGGGCGCCGGGTCTTTCATCTAGTTCACTGAATTCGTCGCCAACCGTGGGCGCAAGGAGCGTTGGGACCACCAGCGTCGTGGCTGCGCCGTTGCGCGCCCATCGCCGGTCCGTGCCCGGTTGAGCGGCTCGCAGTTACGGGGAAGGGCACATGCTCCGAGTTCTGATTGCAATAGTCATCCTCTCGACCCTCCGAGGACAGGCAATGGCGGACGACGTCTGCACCGCCGCGTTGAACAAGCTCGTGCACGAGTGGACGTCAATCGTGGTGCCGGGGCCGATTCCCACCGGCCCCGATCCCGAGCACGAACACGATGCGCGGGAGGTCTGGTACATGAGGAGCCAGATCCGCCTCGCCCTTCGACTGTGCAACGAAGGCAAGACGCAGGAAGCAATGCTGCGCATGGCTGTCGTGCGCGCATGGCTCAAGCTTCCGGAAGTGGCGCATCCTGCCGATCATCGGCGTTCGTATGAGGAGAAGCGGCCGTGAGCTGTGGCGATGAGGAAGCCGCGTGATGACAGCCACCGCGAACAAGTCCGAGACCGAGCGCGCCGCTGCGACAGTGGGGCCGGTCTGCGGCGCTTGGCACAGCCGACGATTGAGTCGCCGTCAAGTAATGGGACGAATACAGCGAAGCCTGCAACGAAATGCGTGAGCGCGCGTCGAGCCCGTCATCGCCGTGGATGTCGTTCACGCCGATGACAAGCGTCGTACCCGTTTGAATGTCATGCGCGATATCCTTTCGCGTATCAGCTGCGCAGAGAGCGACAGACACTACGCAGTACCGGATGCTGACGTGGTGATTGTCTATGACAACGAGCGCGTAGAAGCTGGACTGCCTCGACAGTCGGAGCAACGCCGAATCGGGCGGCACCTCTTCCCCTAACGGTCGGCAGGTCAAGTCTTGCTGGACGGAGGATGCATGCTGCCATGGGGCCCGATCGTGCACTTCGTGCCCGTCGCCGTCGCATCGTCGATGATGCCGTTTCGATCGACGGTGAAGTTGATCATGCAGTTCCTCGCCTGGAAAAAGACCTGCGATTTGGGGCCCGTCACGGCCTGATTGGTGATCAGATAGCCGATTGCCCGACCGCCGTCGGCCATGGGGTCATCGTGATGCGGCTTGCCCCAGGATTGGATCAGATGCGCCGAGCTGTGGCCGATCCAGTCCTTCACGTTGAGATCCTTGACCGTGCCGGTCGACATCGGCCCGCAGGCAGCGGCGCTCAGCGCAAGCCCCAGTGACAGCCATCCCCTGACCTTCATGGCCCATCTCCTACTCTGTTCGAACCAGCAGCATGCCCCTTTTGCGCCTAGCGACGGCGGAGCCGATTGAGCCTTGTCAATCCACTCGTGCGATCGATAGCGAATGCCTGCTACGACAGCAGGATTCGTGCCAAGATGCTGGCCTGTGTGCGAGCACGCAGGGCGGCGTAGAAACCGCTGTTGCGGGCAGCGGACGGTCCGGGTGGCTCGTCGTGAGGATCCACCCGGCCCTCGGGAAAGTCGCCCAACACCGCCGCGGCGTCATCACCCGGCGCGGTCGCGCGTCGGGATGACGATGGAGATGCGGTCGGGCAAAGGCTATTGCGGCTCGATCCTGGCGATCTTCACGTACTCCGCCCATTTGGCGCGCTCCGCGCGATCCTGCTCCGCGCACTGCTCGAGCGTGAGCGGCCGGGAATTGAGCGCGAACTCGTCGGTCAGCCGCTTATGGATCTCGGGCGAGCTGATGGCTTCGTTGATCAGGGCGTTCAGCTTCTCCTGAACGGGTCGAGGCGTGGCCTTCGGGACGGCCACGGCGAGGAAGCCGGTCGTCGTCAGTCCGGGAAAGCTTTCGCTGAGCGTCGGCAGATCGGGGTAAAGCGGGCTGCGCTGCGGCAGGGTGAGGGCCAGCGGCCGCGCCTTGCCGGCCACGACCTGGCCGCGGCCGGCGGTGAGGTCGACGAACATGAACTGGATGGCGCCGGCATAGAGATCGGTCCAGGCATTGCCGATCGCCTTGTAGGCGACCCCCTGCCACTGCACGCCGGACTTGGTGCCGAGGACTTCCGCCGGCACCTGCGAGCTGGCGTTGAAGTAGCCGAAATTGAGCTTGCCGGCGTTGGCCTTGGCATAGGCGAGCAGTTCGTCGAGCGTCCTGTAGGGGCTGTCGGCCGGCACGACGAGGAACGCGCCGCTGGAGCCGATGACGCCGACCACCTGGAAGTCCTTCTCCGGATCGTAGCCCGGGTTCCTGTACATGTGGATGTTGGCGGCATTGGTCGAGGTGGTGGCCAGCATCAGGGTGTAGCCGTCGGCCGGCGCCGCCTTCACCGCGAGCGCGCCGACGATGCCGTTTGCCCCCGGCTTGTTCTCGACCACGAACGGCTGGCCGGTCTTGTCCTCGATGTGCTTGCCGATCAGCCGCGAGGTGATGTCGCCCGAGCCGCCCGGCGCGAACGGCACGATGATGCGGATGGTCTTGGTCGGAAAGTCCGACTGGGCAACGGCCGGAAGGGCGGCGAAAGCGGGAAGGGCGAAGAGAGCGCGGCGAGACAGCGGCATGCGAAATGAGGACATGCGCTGCAGTGTAAAGGAAACGCCGCGCGTGGACAGCGCGGCGCCTGCAGCCCTACTTTGCAGGCATGGCAAAATCCGGTCGTCCGCCCCTCGAGGGCATTCGTGTCGTCGATTTCTCCCGCGTCATCGCGGGGCCCATGTGCACCCAGATCCTGTCGGACATGGGCGCCGAGGTGATCAAGATCGAGAATCCCGATGGCGGCGACGACACGCGCAAGGGCGCCGGACCGCGCGCCGGCGGCGAGAGCCATTTCTTCATGACCTATAACAGGGGCAAGAAGAGCGTGGCGCTCGACTTCACCAAGCCCGACGGCCAGGCGGTGGTGACCAAGCTGCTCGAGACCGCCGACGTCCTGGTCCAGAACTTCCGTCCGGGGGTCCTGAACAAGTACGGCTTCGACTACGAAAGCCTGCACGAGAAGTTTCCACGGTTGATCTATCTGTCGATCTCGGCCTACGGCCAGAGCGGGCCGTTGTCGGACCGGCCGGGCTACGATCCCGTGCTGCAGGCCGAATCGGGCATGATGAGCGTCAACGGGGAGGCCAACGGAGAGGGGTTGCGGCACGCCATCGCCATCGTCGATACCATGACGGCGATCCATTCGGTGGCCGCGATCAATGCGGCGCTCTATGCCCGGACCGCCACGGGCAGGGGCCAGCATATCGATCTGGCGCTCTACGACACCGCCCTCGCCTCGCTGGGCAACATGGGGTCGTACTACCTGATCGGCGGCGAGCAGCCGCGCCGCGCCGGCAACGGACATTTCGCGTCGGCGCCCAACAGCTCGTTCGAGACCAAGAACGGCAAGATCTACATGGCCGTCGCCAACCAGAAGCTGTTCACCGACACCTGCAAGGCGCTCGGCCATCCCGAATGGGCGACCGACCCGCGCTTCGCCCAGCTTGCCGACCGCGTGGCCAACAAGCCCGAGCTGACGCGCATGATGGAAGAGGTGCTGAAGACCGACACCAAGGAGAATTGGGGCCACAAGCTGCGTCATCTGCCGGCCGGCCCGATCCGCACCATGAAGGAGGCGCTCGACGAGCCGGAGGTCAAGCGGCGCGGCATGCTCAAGACCTACAGGCACAGCAAGGCGGGAGAGGTGCCGATCATCGGCTCGAACTACCGCTTCTCCGACACGCCGGTCGACGACACGCGTCCGCCACCGGCGCTGGGCGAGCATACGGACGAGGTGCTGGCGGGCATTGCCGGCCTCAGTGCGAAGGACATCGCCGCGCTGCGAGAGAAGAAGGTGATCGTCTAGACTCCGTCGAGCGACAGCCACTTCCTCAGGATCGCGTTCGTCTCCTCGGGCTTTTCCATCGTCACGAGATGGCCGCACCGTTCGACGACGATCAGCTCGCTGCCCTTGATGGCGCCAGCCATCTCCTCGGACAGGAACAGCGGCGTGGCGGCGTCGTCGCGGCCGCACACCACGATGGTCGGGCATGCGATCTTCGGCAGGTCGGGGCGCCGATCGGCGCGGATGGCCGCCAGCTCTTCCTGCCGCTTGTAGATCTCCACGCCGATCTCGCCGCACATCGTCATCACCTCGTCGACCAGCGCCTTGTCGGGCAGACGATAGGCGGGGATGAAACGCGACATCTGCAGGCCGAGCACCAGGTCGAAATGGCCTTCGTCGGCGAGGCGGATTCGCGCCCGCCGTATCGCCCGCTCGACGTCGTTCTGGCTGCGCATGCCGGTGTCGAGCAGCGCCAGCCGCTCGACGCGGTCGGCGGCGATCTGCATGATCTCGACCGCCAGCATGCCGCCGAGCGAGAGGCCGGCCAGGGAGAACCGTTGGGCCGGCATCTGCGCCAGCACCCAGCGCGCTGCGCTGTCCCAGCTATCCCACACCGACAGCGGCGCCTTGCGCCAGTCCGGGACGACGATGTCGGCGTGTTCGGCGAGGCCGGCAAGCTGGCTTGCGAACAGCCGCGGCGAGCACAGCAGGCCGGGAACCAGGAGCAGGGGTGTCTTCGTCATTCGTTCCTCCGGGCCCAGCCTTTGCCCGAGCATCAGGTCGGCAGGCTCTGCAGTGTAACTTTGTCGCGCTGAACGTCGATCCTGCTCGCGCGCCGGCCACTGCCTGCCGCGTGGATTAGGGCGCCCGACTGCGTTACCAATGACGGGCCATGGCCGCGCCCCCTGTCATCGCCTCCGGTCGCGACATCCGCCTCGACCTGTTCCGCGGGCTGGCGCTCTGGTTCATCTTCGTCGACCACATCCCGACCAACGTCATGAGTTGGTTCACCGTGCGCAACTACGGCTTCAGCGACGCCACCGAGGTCTTCGTCTTCATCTCGGGCTACACGGCGGTGATCGCCTATGCGCGCATGATGCAGCGCGACGGCTGGGTGCGCTCGGCCGCCCGCATCTACCGCCGCGTCTGGCAGCTCTATGTCGCCCACATCCTGCTGTTCATGGCGTTCACCGCCCAGATCGTCTGGGTGTCGATCGCCCGCGACATGCCTTCCCTGATCGAAGAGATGGAGCTGATGGGCCTGGGCGAGAACCCCTACCAGGCGATCCTGGCGGCGGCGCTGCTGCAGTTCCGGCCGGTCAACCTCGACGTCCTGCCGCTCTATATCGTCCTGCTCGCTGTCTTTCCCTTCGTCCTTCCGGCTGTCCTGCGCTGGCCGTTTGCGGTGATTGCCGGCTCCGTCGCCCTCTATGCGGCGACGTGCCGCTTCGACTGGAACCTGCCGGCCTATCCGGCGGGCAAGGTCTGGTACTTCAACCCGCTGGCCTGGCAGGTCGTGTTCTACGTCGGAACCGCCTGTGCGGTGCTGGGCCACCAGCTCGCCCGGCTCGACCGTTTCCGCTGGCCGCTCTCGGTCCTGGCCGTCCTTTACCTGCTGTTCGCGGCCTTTATCGCCTTGTCCTGGCACTATAATTCGCTCCAGGAGATCACGCCGGCCTGGCTTGCCCGGCAGATCTACCCGATCGACAAGACCAACATCGACATCCTGCGGCTTACGCATTTCCTGGCCCTGGCGTGGCTGGTCCGGGTCCTGGTGCCGGCCGACGCGGCCTTCTTGCGCTGGCCGGTTTTCCGTCCACTTCGCAGGTGCGGTGAACAATCCTTGCTTATATTCTGCATCGGTACTTTCCTTGCGTTGTCGGCCCAGATCGTCGTCAGCTACTTCGAGGAGTCGCTCCTGTCGCAGATCGTCGTGAGCGTCGCAGGCATTCTCGCCATGTGCGCGGCCGCCTATGTGGCGACCTGGTTCAAGAGCGGAGGATCGGCCGGTTCCGGAAGGACGCCCAGCACGGCGAAGGCCATGCCGTGAAGGCGCGCGCCTTTTTCTCGATGGCTGCGGTGCTGGCGCTGCTGCTGCCGGTCGGCGCCTTTGCGCAGTCGATGACGCTGTGCCGCGCGAAGCCCGAGCTGCTGGAGCTCGGCAACTCGCTGCCTGCCGCGCGCAAGTCGATCGCCGAGCGCAAGCAGCTGCGCATCATCGCGCTCGGGTCGTCCTCGACCTCGGGCTACGGCGTGTCCAACCCGGCCTACGCCTATCCCGCCCAGCTCAAGATGGGCCTCGACAAGGCGCTGCCCGGCGTCGATGTCGACGTCATCAATCGCGGCATCGGCGGACAGGATGTCGAGGAGATGGCGGCCCGCATGCAGGCCGAGATGAAGGAGAACCCGGCGTCGCTGGTGGTCTGGCAGACCGGCACCAACGCCGCCATCCGCCAGATGCCGATCGACAAGTTCACGCGCTGGCTGCACAACGGCCTGGCGCTCGGCAAGTCGCTGGGCGCGGACTTCGTGCTGATGAACCTGCAGTACGTTCCGGCGGTCGTCGCCGCGCCGGACAAGGAGGCCTACGAGAAGGCAATGGCGGCGGCGGCCAAGGAGTACGATGCCGGTCTGTTCCGCCGCTACGACATCATGCGCGGCTGGTACCAGGATGGCATGCCCTACGCGCAGTTCGTCCAGCTCGACGGCCTGCACCTCAACGATTTCGGCCAGAAGTGCATCGGCAAGCTCCTGACCCGGTCGATTCTGAATTCGCTCAACGGTCCCTGAAGGCGTCTGTCATGCCGCGTCGGTTCGTCGATCTGTCGATCTATCTCGAGAACGACGTCGTTTCGGATCCGCCGCCCTTCGGTCCCAAGATCCAGTACCACAAGCACGAGGACACGGCGGGCCAGATCGCCGGCTTCTTTCCGGGCCTGAAGAAGGAAGACCTGCCCGACGGCCAGGGTTGGGCCGTCGAGAACGTCAACCTCTCGACCCACAACGGCACGCATCTCGACGCGCCCTATCATTTCCATCCGACGATGAACCAGGGCGAGCGGGCCATCACCATCGACGAGGTGCCGCTCGAATGGTGCTTCCAGCCCGGCGTCAAGCTCGACTTCCGCGACAAGCCGGACGGTCACGTCATCACCGCCAAGGAAGTCGAGGACGAGCTGAAGCGCATCGGCCACGAGCTGAAGCCGCTCGAGATCGTCGTGGTCAACACGCGCGCGGGCTCGCGCTACGGCAACGACGACTATGTCAATGCGGGCTGCGGCATGGGCTACGACGCCACCATGTTCCTGCTCGAGAAAGGCATTCGGCTGACCGGCACCGACGCCTGGAGCTGGGACGCGCCGTTCTACTGGACCGCCCAGAAGTGGGCGAAGGACCACGATCCCTCGATCATCTGGGAAGGCCACAAGGCCGGCCGCCACATCGGCTACTGCCATCTCGAGAAGCTGCACAATCTCGAGGCGCTGCCCGGTGACGGCTTCACCATCGCCTGCTTCCCGCACAAGATCCGTGGCGCCTCGGCCGGCTGGACGCGCGCAGTGGCGATCTTCGAGGAATGAGCCGGGCTCGGAGCATTCGCCTATTGCAGGCTCACATCTAGACCGGCCGGCGCGCGAACAGCAGGCCGAAGCCGAGAGCCGCAATAGCGATGCCGGCGCCGACGCGCAGGCGGGCGAGCAGCGACGGCCGGGCGAGCGCTGCGGAGCGGGCGCGCGCTGCCATGAACACCACGACGACATCGACGGCGGTGTTGAGGAACACCGAGATCAGGCCGAGCACGAAGAATTGCAGCCACACCGTGCCGAGGCCGGGTTCGACGAACTGCGGCAGGAAGGCGAGGAAAAAGGCGGCCGTCTTGGGGTTCAGGGCCTCGACGAAGATGCCGTCGCGAAAGGCACGGCCGGCGCTCGCGC
>JAEWIV010000193.1 GCA_023386865.1 Pseudomonadota bacterium | reverse complement strand
GGCCGAGGCCACAGGCGTCCGGTCAGGGACATCCGCGAGGGAAAGGACATGCAGCGGGCCCTCGCCGCCCCGCCACGCATTGCCTCCACCGGAGAAGGTCTCGGCGCGCCTGAAGTACGGCAACAGGTCGGCATGCCGCCATCCCGCAGGCCAGCGATCGTAGGCTGCGGGATGGCCCGCCTGATAGGCGAGCGCGTTGATGACACTCGAACCGCCCACGCCCTTGCCTCTCGGATAGGGGACAATGCGGCCCGCCAAGCCCGGCTGCGGGACAGTGGCATAGCGCCAATCGAGGTCGCTACCCGATAGCGTCGGCCACAGCGGCGGATCGGCGACCGCAGGCAGGTTCGGCCGACCGCCAGCCTCGATCACCAGGACGCGCCGCCCTGCCCTGCCCAGGCGATGGGCCAGCACGCAGCCCGCGGAACCCGCCCCGACGATAACAGTGTCGTAGGACCGTCGCAGTTGCTCGGATGAGGTGAGGATGCGAACTCCCGACGCTGCCCTGGCCGAAGCCCCTACGCCGGACACAGCCAGTCCCAGCAGGAGCGCCCGGCGGCGCTTAAAGGCTTCGCTGGCCACTGTAACACTCGATCCTGGGAGGACTCATTCCGACGGCTTACCGCACCGATCACAAGGCGGCGCTACCGGGCACAGTGGCTCGCCGACAAGGTCGCTTTCAAGCCTCTGATAAGCCTAGACAAACGGGAAGTTGGTAGCTGGGGGCGGTATCCGAGTTTTGAGTGATTGCAATGGGTTACAGCGAGAGGGGCGTAAAAATAAACGCCCCTCGGAAATGGTTGTGGGCCGCCCCCGGTGAACCTCGGAGGCGGCCCGCCCAGGTGGCGGCGAGGCACAGAGCGCCGCTGCGCTGGGTTTTTCTTCCCATCTCCAGTCTGCCGCATCATCGCTGCGAACATCGATCAGGATTTTGTCGCCGTTCTTCATCGTCAACACAACGTGAACATCGCTGCCGCCCCTCGGTCGCGAATGTCATTGTGTCGTCGTTGATGTTGCAGGTCGCCGCGACCACCTTGCGCCTTCGTGGTCTGGCTCATGCTGACCTCCGCCGGTCGGCGAGGCGCACCAGCATGCCGCGCGCTTCTTCCTCGCGGTCGAAGTCGGCCGTGTACCGCTCAAGCTCTTTGTCGGTCATCCAGCCGAAGATGGTCTTGAGGCTGAAATTGTTGGCGATCAGGTCGCGGTGATTGCGCAGCCACCAGTGGGTCGCCGCCTTGCGCATCGAGTGCGCGCTTAGGCCTTCGGGCAGGCCAGCGTCGCGCCGCCATTTGCGGATGCGATTGCCAAGGCTCTCGGAGCATGAGAACGGCCGATCCCATTCCGAGTGGATGAAGCACAACCGCCCCTCGGGAACTTCGGCCACGAGGGCTTCGAGCTCGGGCACCATAGGCACGCGCGCAATGCTGTCCTGGCGGCTCTTTCGGAACGCGCTGCCCTTGCCCTTCTCGCACGTGAATTGCAGCACGCGGCCGGCCGGCGTGTCTTTGATCATGTGGCGGCCGAGCCGATGCAAGTCGCTGGTGCGCCCGCCGACCATCAGCAGCAATCGCACGGCGCGGTGTTCCTCCGGGTTGTCCTTCGACGTGTGTAGCCAGTCCTGCACCTGATCGTGGGTGAACGGTGTGTAACCCTGGCTGATCTTGCCGTCGTGTCCACGCTTCGGCTTGGCCTTCGCGACACCCAGGCAGGGATTGCGGGCGTGCTTGCCCACCTTCAACGCCACGCGCGCCTCGCCCTGGTCCGGATCGTCGTCGCCCAGCAGCCACGTGAAAAAGTTGTTCAGCGCCTTGAGGCGATGGTTCGCCGCGCCATACTTCTTACCGCACAGCGCCATGACGCGCTTCACGGAGTCGGTCGCTGCGGGATCGTGCAGCCAGTCGCTCAGCAGGCTCTCGCCCAACAGGTGATTGCCGTTCGATGCGGGCGTCGTGAGGATCATGTTCATTGACGAGTTCATCTGCCGGTGCGTCAACGGCTTGTAGAGGTCCCACGCATCGGATTTCTTGTAGAGCGCCATGCCGTCGCGCAGCGTTCCAGGCTTCGGCTTCACGCTGGACTTGCCCGTGGTCTCCGCATTGGCCTCGTCGGCTTTGATCTTATCGTAGCGAGCTTTCGCTTCGGGCTCGGCCTCCTCGATGCTCGTGGCCTTGAGCCGGAACTTCCGGCCGTCGACCGTTAGATCAAAGAACGGCTTGCCATTGCGATAGCCGGCCGTCCTCACATAGTAGTCGTGTTTCTTTCGTCCCATCGTCTGTGCCTCATCAGAGTGTGCTGCGACGCAGCCCTGTCAGGCGATCCATCGCCCTATCGAGCTGCACCAAATCCCACACAAGCTCGCCATTGAACTCGGTCGGCTGGGGCAGCCTGCCGTCGTCCACCATCTGATCGAATGTCGCGAAAGTGACGCCGACGTAGATCGCTGCCTCATCATGATCGAGTCCACGCCGAGGCTGCGTGGCCGCCCTGTTCGCGAGGCGGCGGTTCACTTCCGCCTCATAAACATAGTGTGGATGATGGTAGCAGTAAACACCATGTGTACCAAAGGGTTTTGGGCACTGGTTTAGGACGGAGAAATCGCGGCGGGCTCGTCCGTGTCGGAAATAGCGATGGGCGCGTCGCTCTCAAAGGCGTCGATCAACTGCATGACGACGCTGAGGCGAATGGGCGACAGGCGGTCGAGCCTCGATTGCAGCCGCGCGCTGCGCAAAGCCAGTGAGGCGTTCGTCTTATCGAATACGACAGACTCGAACGTCGTGAAGCGCTCGTTGCAGCTCATGCACAAGCGGCGGCGGCGCACCATCTTGCCGCTCGGCCGACTGTCGCGGACTTCGGTATTGTTGCTGCCGCACGTGGGGCAGCACAGGCCTGGCCCTATAGCCTTCACAGCCTCATCCCCTGCCGGACTTCTCTTGCTCTGGCGCGCCAACGGGATCGTTCCAGCCGGGCGTCTTGCCAGTCGCGGCCTTGATCGTGACTGACATAGCACTCTGGCAGAAACCCAGGAACGCCTCCTTGAGCACCGGGTCTGCGGCGAGGCTCATGCGCAAGCGGGCGATCTCGGTCGAGCGCTTCATCGAGTTCGGCGCGGCCCAGTAGGCCACCCACCAGTCACCTTCGACGCGCATGGCCAGACGGCCAAGGTCCTTCATCGGCATTGGCGCTCCCCTCGGTCATTTCTCGATGTAACCCCATCTGATCAGCAGCTCGATCATGGCGGCGGCGATCTCGGCGCGTCGCTCGGGCTCGATGTTGGCGATGTAGCTCACCAGCTCGTGATGCTGCGACGGCCACAACATCAGGCTCAAGGCCAGCGGCCGACCCAGCTGCTCCATGATCATCCTGTCGCATCGGGCGAGCATGTCGCGCATCAGGGTATTGATCGTCTCATCGGTGATCCGGCGTTCGTCGGCATCAGCCATAGCGCACCTTCGGCGTTGTCGATCGCAGCCGCTGTGCCTCGCGAACGGCATCGGGCTTGGCCATCGGGCCGCTTCGCAGCTTCGGCCCCAATTGATCGATCTCGACAACGTAGGCCTGGGGTGGCGTGCGATCATCGAGCCACATGACGTCGAACGTCGGCTCTCTGACTTGCTGTGGCTTCTTGTCCATCGGTTCCTCCTCCGGTTTCATTCGTGTGGCAGGCGGCAGGCGAGCTCGCCCAGGCAGCGGACGAGATCGCGTTCCGCCTCCGGTCCCTCCCTCTTGGCCTCGGCCCAAAGCACGGGCGCGCCGCTGTCGATCGACTCCTGCACCTCGGCGCGCGTCGCTGGCCTGCCCTCGCGCCACCATGTGACCTCGACGGGGTCGGCCAACTGCAACAGCACGCCCGGATTGCCGGCGTGAGGCCTGAACGGCTTGTGGCCCTGGCCCTTCGTGATCCAGAGCGCCATGACGCCGGGATTGCGGTCGATCGGGTCGCCGGCCGCGGGCACCATGGCATCGGGCAAGGCCTTCTCGTTGCGGCGCATCTTCGGCCGCGACAGGAACGGGCAGACCTTCACCGCCCATTCGGCGCAAGTTCGATGATTGCCGGGCTCACTGGTCGTGCGCGTCGCCGCGCACATCGGCCCGATCGCATAGGCGACCATCTGGCCCATCGGCTCGCCGCAGATCCAGCACCGCCGATAGTTCAAGGCGATTGCCAGCTTGTTGCTCGCGATCACGCGAAAGTCGGGCACGCCCTCGCCCTCGTCGACCTCGAAGCCGTCTTTCATCCAGGCAACGAACCACGGCACGATGAAGCCGCGATGATCGCGCGGCCTGAGCGCCACGCGGTTGGGAATGGGACCGGGCATCGTCATGCCTTGGCTCCCTTCACCTGCTCGCGCTTGGTGCGGACCTTGTTCAGCCACTCGCTGCGCCTCATCCCGGTGATCTTCAACAGGCGCTCGCTGTTCTGCTCGAGCAACTGGTCGAGCTCGGCTTCGTTCTCGACGCCATCGAGCAAGTCGCCCAGCGCCTTCCACACAGCATCCTGACCGACCAAGTTGTCCGGCAGCCGCCAGGACTTCGGCGGCTTCTCTCGAGATGACGCCGGCGACGCAGCCTGCTCCTCCGGGGGACTGGGAGTTTCGTCGGACTGCGTCGCCGGCCCGCCACCGCCGTTGGCAGGGGGAGCGGCGGCGGTTCCGCTGCCCGGTGGGGCCGCAGCGGCGGAAGCTTCTTTGGCGTCGGATCGCCTGGGCTCGGGCGGCGGCGCGACCGGCCAAACGTCCTCGGGCAGCGCCATGCCGTCGGCTACAGTGCGGACCTCGGCGTAAATCTTCGCCGTGTCCGGCACCGTCCACTTGTCGATCGGCCGGCCGACGATGCGCTCGACGCGATCGACTGCGACTTCCAGCTCGGCCAGCTTGTCGGCGATGCGCTGCTTGAACCCGTCGTGATCCTTGCCGACGCGCCCGACCAAGTTTTTCTTGGCCTCCCTCAGTGCGTGCTCGGCAAAGAATTTCAGCGCGTGGATGACGACATTGCGCTCGCACTTCGACACGCCCATCGACAGTGCCATGTCGCGCTTGCGCGCTTCATCCTCGGTCTGCATCTTCGACGCGGCCTTGTTCTGCATGAACGGCCGGATCAGCGTGTAGCCCGTCTCGAGGTCGACGAACTTGCCGTAGAGGATGAAGCTGTCGCCGCCATCGACCACGCGGCAATCGACCATGCAGTTTCCCCACAGCCGCGCCAGCGCGTCGGCACCGTCTATCGACAGGCCCTCGACCGTCACCTTGCGGCCGCGCCTGCGGTCATTGACCTCCCACGAATAGAACCATTCTTCCCCGGCCCAGGCGGCGAGCACGTTGATCTTCTGGATGATGCGGCCCTCGTCGCGCTGCACCTCGCAGCGCCGCGCCGTCACGATGCCGTCCACGATCTCGAGAGACGGCAACGACTGCCCGCCGCTGTCCTTCACCAGCTCGCGCCCCATCGCCGGCTGCGAGAACGCCTGCACCATCGCGTTGCGTTCGGTCTCGTCGTAATCAACGGCCATCATCTACCCCTTTGAAGTTGTGTTCGTCGAAGCTCTCGGCCATGGCGACGATCGCCTGGCGCGTCTCGGCGTGCATTCGCTCCAGGCCGAGTGTCTTGTCAGCCCCAGCGCCATAGACCGGCTCACCGGGCTCGCCGGCGCGCCACAGCACCAGGGCGAAGTGCAGCTTCGTGCTCGCGCCCGATGTGTACTCGCTCAGCACCTCGCCCACGGCGACCAGAGCGCGCTGCATCATTTCCTCGCCTGTGCTCATGGCAGCACCCGCGTCGCCAGAGCCGCGCGCTCGACGTCGGTCAAATCCCACTGCGCCACCACCAGCCACAGGTCGGCCTTGCCGATGCGTCGCAGCAAGAACGGGTCGCGCGGCGGGATCGGTTGCCACTCGGCCTCCCACAGCACGTGATAGTTTTCGAGCCCGCGCTTCGGCCGCAGGTAGATCGGGATGATCGGCACCTGGGCCTGGTGGCCGCTGCTCCCGACGCGGCTCTTGCCGTGCCAATCGAAGGGAAAGGTCTCGACCGGAAACTGAAACGAGTTGCGCGGCCACTCATGCGTCGTCGAACGGACGCGGCCCCACGCATCGGCGGCCATGTGAAAGCTGCCGTCGCGATACCGCCGAAGATGGCACTGCTTGGCCGTCGCCCGCGCGATCGCGAGCTTCGGCAGCCCTGTGCCGTCGAGGCCGGCGCGCGTGATGCTTTCGAGCGCGCGGATCACGACCTTCCCGGCCGCCAGCAGTTGATAGGTGCGCTGGATTTCCCAATCGACCGGCGCACTGTAGGCCCGGTGTTCCTTGTACTTGCGGAACAGCCGCGCGGCCTCGGCGCGATCGAGCGTGACGCGTTCAACGTTCATCGCTCGCGCTCCTTTGCGTTGATAAGGGCGGCGATCAAATGCAGACAGATGGCGGCCTGTTCGGCGAGGGCATCGATCGCCTCTGCTGTCGTGCTGATCTTCTTGCCGGGAACGATGTTCTCGGCCGTTCGCAACAGCGTCTCCATCGGAACTGTCTCAAGCAGACCCTCCGCATGCTCAATGTTCATTGCTTGCCCTCCATGAATGACCGAAAGAGCGGCGTGCAGTTGGGGCACAGGTGCATTGGCGGCGCTGTCGGTCCGCCCACGCTCATGGCCGTCCAGTCGCCGGGCGGCTTGCCGCGCTCATGCGCCGGCTGATCGTTGTGCGGCACGATGCGATCCAAACCGCAGCGGTCGCAGGTGAACCGTGTCTCCTGCTGGTGGCTCATACCGCTTTCTCCAGCCGGAAAAACCTGAACCCAGGCGGTGCCGCGTCGGCGCGCTTCTCCTGGCGGGCGAGTGCGCCGGCGAGCTGCAAGGCCTTCTCCAGCGCCGCCTTCCTCACGGCAGGATCGCGCGCGTAGTGCTGCAACGCCTTCTTCTCGTCGGTGACCTCGGCGTACCAGAACTCGCGCAAGGTCTGTGCCTTGCTGGCGTAGTCGCCTTTCACGCGCGCACGACCTGGCTTGCGGTTCGCTGCCGCCTTGGCGCGCTCGGCTTCCTCCTGCAGGCGGCGCGCTTCGAGCTGGGCTTCGATGCTGCCGTCCTGCTTGGTCGCGGCTTCTCGCGCTCGCTCTGCGGCTTCCTCGGCGAGACGCTTGCGCTCTGCCGCCTCGGCCTCGGCTTTGTCCTTCTTCTTCTGGAGCCACGCCGTCGAGATCTGCTGGTGACGCAACAGCGCGAGGCCGATGAGGTCGAGCGGATCGCGATAGCGCGCCCTGATCTCGGCAATGGCGTCGTCGTGCGGCTTGCGCTCGGCCTTCAGCGCCGCGTCGAGGTCTTCCTTCACCGTGCGCAGCTGGTCGATCGCCAGCTGGCAGGCACCGGCCTGTTCTTCGTTCGCGATCTCCGGCCGCTCGGTCGACCACTTATTCGCGTTCGCGACCAAATCGGCGGCCCGCTGGAAGAGGTCTTCCGGCGGCTGGTTATGGCCCATTCCAGGCGCACCCGTCATGGCTCACCACCCCGGCCGAAGCGACCGGACATCGATCGGCTCGCGAGGGCGAGCGGCAGGATGTTCGGGCGCGTGGTCGCGAGCCCATCGGGCGCGACGCAACAAAAACTCGTACTCAGCTTGGTCGATCGGTTCTCTCGCACAGAACGGCCAAGCTTCGTGGATGTTTAGTGCGACCCGGCAACGGTAACCTGAGTCCTTATCGTGTTCTACACGGTCTGTGTATCCGTTGATCTCGCAGCGCCAATCGAAACCGCGGTCCTGTTCTTCGCCGTCGATGATCGCGCGGCCGAACCAAATCCGTACCGCGACGGGCATGCCGCCTCTGCGCAGACGCATTGCATAGAGCCCAGGCAGCGGCGGCCACACATCAAGGGACATGGGCCAGCCTTTCGAGATAGGCGCGGGCCTTGGCGTTCCAGGCGTCTTCCATCGCCTCGTCGCCGAAGGCCTTGCCGCCGGCGAAGCCACAAGCGCGGCAGCGCAGTGCAGCGCGGTAGGAACGCTGCCACTTCGGCCGGCAGGCGTAGGGATGATCTGTCGTGCCGCACTGCGGGCAGGGCAACAGCGGCGCTTTCACAGCGTGCACCAGCCGATGGCGAAGCCAAACACAAAGCCGGCGCCGAACGCCAAGCAGGCCGCCCACACCCGACTGAAATCGTCGGGCTCGCGAGCCAGGGCGGCGCGCGCAACAATTGCATCCCAATCAATTCGTGCCATTGCGTGCTCCCGTTCAGGAGACGCAATGTACACGATATGTGGATGCGATCAATAGCGACTTATAAACAACAAGTGTAGATTACAGGCATCCTGTGTAAGCAGATCGTAAGCTGATGTGTACACTTACCTTTTGAGGGATTTTCGCCGCTCGATTGCGTCAACAACTCGTTTGGGCAATCCACTGTCGTCGCCCCGATAGAGCCAGTCGAGCGTCACCTTCCAGCGGTCCACCAGCCTGTCCGCCAGGTCGATATCGAGCGGTCTAATGCCGCGCTCATAGTTATTTAGGCGCTGCGGCGTGATCTCGAGGTAGCGGGCGATCGAGGCCTGGCCTTCGTCGAGAGCTTCCCGTGTCAAGATCAATCTCTGGCCTTGGGCTGCCAATTTCCGCATATCTCGCTTCTGTCTCATGGAAAAGATGCCCCGCTACGTTTAGGCCATCCACACTACCAGTAAACGCTCTGTTTATCTAGCGGGTTGCTCCACAGCTGGGATACACATACCGTTGACACGCAACACTTAGCGTGTACCCTCCCGGCCCATGAGTCCGACCAAATCAAAGCGTGCAAACGGCGGCTCGAAACCCCGCCGGCATCGTGACGCGAAACACCTCGAAATCCTCGCGGAGCATTTCGATGGGCGCGACGTCGATCTCGCCAAGGCGCTCAAGGTCGCTCCGCAAGTTCTCAACAACTGGAAACGTCGCGGGATCGCCCCCGCCATGCGCGGCGCCGTCTTCAAGCTCATGCAAACGCACCGCTGCGCCCCTCCCCTCGACTGGCTGACGGGCTGATCGCCGGCCCCACACCATCGGAGCCTTCCCCATGGCCGAGCGCGCCAAAGCGAAGCGAAAGAGCAAGTCCAAGGCCAACGGCAGCAACGGCGTCGGCCACAACTCGGGCCGCCTCGGCGGTCGGGACAAGGAAGAGATCTACGCCCGTTGGCTCTCAAAGATCGAACACGCCGACGTCATTTATCAGCGGGCCAACGAACAGGCGAAATCACGCAGAGGTGAATTGCGCGCAATCTATGCCGCCGCAAAGGAAGACGGCTGCAACATCGACGCCATCAAGGAGGCTCGGGCTAAGCACAAGCTCGATCACCTCACGGTCGCCCAGGACTATGACGACATGGGCCTGGTGCTGCGCGTCATGCAATCGCCGCTCGCCACCCAGCTGAGCCTGTTCGAGCCGGTCAAGCGCGACGACGAAACGACGGCCTCGATGGCTGGCGAGCTCGCCGGCCGCCGCGGCGATCCCATCGACGAGAACCCGCACACGCCCGGCACGCAGCTCTATGAGACCTGGCGCGCTGGACACGATCGAGGCCAAGCGGCGCTGCGCGAGACGCTGCGCGACTAGGACATTGTCACTCCGACCCGATTTGCGGTGAGCCACCGATGAGCGACGACGACGACAAGCCCGATCTCGGGCCCTGCTGCATCTGTGAGACGCGCGTCGGCGTGACCAATGTTCTGATGCTCGGCCAGCGAGCGCCTGTCCCGGGCACCGGCTGGGGCTGCATCGTCTGCGGCTTGCCCAGCGACGGTGCCGTTGCCGTGTTGTGCGATGGCTGCCTCGACCTGTTCCAGGCCGGCGCGCCGCCGCTGTTCGTCTGCTCGGGCTTCGCGCCACTCGGCAAGCGCGTGCCGATCACAGAGCTGCCGTTCGAGAAGTTCGAGCACGACGACCAGCGCCATCGCGAGGACCGATGAACACTCCGCCTCCTGCGCCTCCTCGCCTCGTCGAGTGCGCAGGCTGCGGCACGCGCGAGCGCCTGGTCGTCGACGAGCCCGACGTCGTTCAGCTGCCGCTCAACTGGCGTCGCGTCGGATTGCGACGTGACGGCTCCCACATCATCTACTGCGCTGCTTGCTACAAAGCCGACGGCGCCTACCGGGACAGATGAACAAGCGAGACCCCGAGACGCTGATAGTCGACGCGCTGCGCGCGGCCCGCACATACATCATGGATGTGAAGCGCGACCGCAGCGACGAAGCCATCGGCACGCTCGAAATCATCCGCGAGGCGCTGGTCGCCGCCGAGCTGCGCCGCTGCCTGCCCGTGAGGTCCGGCTGATGCGCCGCCCCTGGAAATACGAGGCCGTTGCGCAGCACAGCTATGACGGCCGCCTGCTCGGCTACGGCATCAAGGGCGCATGGAAAACGATCAACTCCACCATGCCGTTTTTCAAAACGAAGGCCGAGGCCGACGCCGCCATCGCGCGTATGACGGTCACTCCGCGTGTCGTGCAAATTCGCAAGGTGCCGCGATGAACCCCGCCCTGGTGCTGGCCCAGCTGCTCGGCGCTGTGGCCGCTGCCGCCGACTTCCCGTCCTACGCGCGCGAGATCTACGAGGCCGATGGCTGGCAGATCATCAGGCCCAACTCGGCGGCCGGCCTACTTATGGGCTTCTACGCGGACGACTGGCACGACGACTCGATGCTGGCGCGGCGCGGTCTCGTCGTGCGCGTCGTGCTCGTGCGCGCTCGCCAACCTCTGACGGGCGCATTCACGCGGCTGCGCGATGGGCTCGAGACGGCCGGCCTGGCTGTCGAGATAGACACGCCTGTCGGGCCCTGGCGCAACGCGCTACTGCGGCAAGGCTATCGCGGCCTGCGCACTAAGCACGGCGAGATTTGGCGGCGCGCATGAGTAACGATTCGTCATCCAGCAGCGGCATCGGTTTCTTCGGCCTGCTCGCCGTTCTGTTTATCGGCCTCAAGCTCACCGGCTTCATCGACTGGTCATGGTGGTGGGTCCTGTCGCCGATATGGGGCAGCGCCTTGCTCACCATCCTGGTGCTGGGCGCGATCGGCTTCGCGATGTTGCGGCGCAAGCGACGCAGGTTGCCATGACGATGTTCGTTGCGCCTGGGCCTCGCGTGCGCCGGCCGCGTCTCACCGAGGGCCAGGCGCAGAGCTTGGGTGAAGCAATCCGCCTGATCGAGACCGGCCGGCCATCGAGTGCCACGATCATTCTGCGCACGTTGCTCACCGATAGCGGCCGCCGGCCACCGCTGCCGGTCGTCGTCAACGGTCGAGAGCCGATGAAGCGGCCACGATGAAGCGCGTCACGTTCACCATCGAGGACGCGCAAGCGCGACTGCTCAAGCGCTTCGCCAAGGCGCACCGCATCACCGAGCGTGACGCGCTGCGGCTCGCCGTATGGGCCTATCTCCTGCCGCTCGCGCCATCGCTCAAGCCGCCAGTCGGCCCGTTGCCGACACTCACTGCAATCGACGAGCTGCCGGCGTCACCGAAGAGACGCACATGAGGTGCTTGGCGCTCGATCTCTCCCGGCACGTCGGCTGGGCTGACTTCCGCTCGCCCAAATCCAAGCCCAGGCTCGGCACGTTCATGTTGCCGACCACAAGATGGGCGGACAACTTCGGCCCGAAGTTCCACGCCCTCGACGAATGGCTCGACGGCATGGTGCAGGCGATCCGGCCCGAGCTGCTGGCGTTCGAGGCCCCGCTGACACCGATTGACGGCAAATCCTGGCAAGTGTCGACGAACGCTAACACCGTTCGCTACCTCACCGGGCTCGCCACGGTCGCCGAGCTGGTCGCCGCGCGTCGCCGCGTTCGCTGCATCGAGGTCGCCGTGTCGACGGCCAAGGTCGCACTCACCGGCACGCAGTGGGCCAAAAAGCAACAGATGCTCGCCGCTGCGGTCAACCGCGGCTGGCTGCCGGCCGATGACCACCAAGCCGATGCCTGCGGCGTCGCGATCGCCGCGTTCAACCACGTGGGAGTGACGATGCCATGACCACGACGATGCGCTTCGGCGCCAGCGGCCTTCGGTATTTCCGCTTCTACATCGCGGACTGGATCGAAGGCACACAAGGGCTGAACGAAATCGAGCGCTGCTGCTACTTCGAGTTGCTGGCGATGATCTACAGCAACGGCGGTCCGGTCCTCGACGACGCCGCGACCATTGCCCGGCGCATCCGAGTCGACGTGAGGCGTTGGCGTTCCGTTCGCAAGAAGCTCATCGCCCTCGAAAAAATTCAGGTGATAACTATGGCCGCGCCGGGGAACCCATCCACAAGATGTGAATATCTTATCAACAGGCGGGCCTCGATCGAGCTGGCGAAGGCCCGCAAGCGCCTGACTTCGGCCAGAGATCGTGCCGATCTCCGCATGATCTCCGGGCCGATGTTGCGGCGCACATCGCGATAGATCCAAGGCTTAGCCAAAAAAAGTGGACACATCATGCAATCATGCAATGAGTCAGAATCTCATACATTCCCTTTGACCCCGCGCGCGCGCTATCGTCCTTCGTCGTAGGTCCCATGGCGAAGCGTCGAAACACCGCCAAGAGGCCAACAGGACAGAAGCCGAAGCGGCCACCTCGCGACCTACGCGACGCCCTCGCCGCAGCAGGCCCCATCCCCTCCTACGCTGGCACCTTCACCACCGAGCAAGCAGCCGACGTCGCTCGACAGCGCGTGCTTTGGCACATGCGACGCGCGCAGATCGCCGAGAGCCATCGCAGGCGATCGAGGCTGTCTGATCCTGATCTTGTTCAGGCTCGTCACTCGCCGACGGTCGAGGTCGCCGTCGACGACCCCGAGGCCAAGCGCAAGGCCCGCCGCAACATCACGCGGGTTCGGCAATCGGAGGCCTGGCGCCACAACAACCTCGACGCCATGCAGCGCCAAGCCGAGAGCGAAATGCACGCCATGTGGACCGCCCGCACGTTCGGCCTGGCTGCTCAAGGCCTGCGGCTCGATCGCATCGGCGCGGGCGTCGGCGCCGGCGGAACGGTCGCGCTGTTCGATCACTATGCCCACCTCGAGCAGACCTGGCTCGAATGGGTCAGCGAGGCCCGGGCCAAGCGCATCAACCGGACCGTCGTCATCGAGATCCTGTCGGAGCCGCGCACGCTGGTCGAAGTCGAACGCGCCCACCGACTGCGCCGAGGCACTGCCATCGAGGTCTACCGCCGCGGCCTCGATCTGTGGGCTAAGCTGCGCGGCTGGCTGCGGCCCAGCATCGAAGACACCCGAGCGAGCGGCGCATGATCGCCTACGGCAAGACGCCCATCGGCCAACTGCTCTACGACCTGGCCTTCACGGACCTTTCGGACCGCTATCTGGCGCGCAAGCATCGAGCGCCGATCGAGGCGATTCGGCGGATGCGGTCTCGGAAAGAGATCGTCGAGCTGCGCCGGCAGGTTCAGCGTGATCGCAATCATCGGCCCACGCCGTAGCGCAGCGCCACCAACGAAAGCCCCACGCCGATGCTCAGGATCAGCAGGGCAACGACGAACGCCAGCAGCCATCGCGTGAAACGAGCCGGTGTCGGCCTGTCCATCTTGCCTACCTTTCGCCTGACTGCGGCCCACAAGCGGCCAACACCCCAGCCGTGACAATGCTTCACGCCATGTGGATAACTTTGGATTTCACGTCGACGGCGCTGCGATAGTTGGCCCATCAATTCGGTACGGTCCGACGTTTGCGTGTTGGGTCGGTATCTCCCCACCGAGGTTGCCTTCGCCGGGCCTCACCGATGCCCCCTCTCACCACACATCCCCCCCGAGGCCCGGCACCTTCGCCACGCGACACGGCGCTGGGAGATCATGGCGTACCGCGGCCGTCAGCTCGTGATGCACACGTGGCACACCACCGAGGCGAGCCGCGACATCGAGATCGCAGCGTTCAACGCGCGCATTGAACGCGGCGAGATCACCCGCATCGAGGTCTACGACATGCACCCGCCGCCCCAGCGGATCGATCACCTGCTGTGACCAGCTCTCCACCTGGGGAATCATTAGTCACCTTCCGTGCCCGCACGCCCGCCGATCCATCGCCCGCCCTGGCTCAAGCCACGCGCCCAAGCCGAGCGCGAGCGCAAAGCCATCCTCGATCGGCGCCGGCCCAACGCCACCGAGCGCGGCTACGACCATGCCTGGCGCGCGCTGCGCGCTCGCTTCATCGTCGCCCATCCCTACTGCTGCAAGCCTGGCTGCGGTCGGCCGACGCACGACGTCGACCACAAGATCGACATCCGCAAGCGGCCCGACCTTCGCCTCGTATGGTCGAACCTACAGCCGTTCTGCCGCTCGCACCATTCGAGCAAGACGGCGCGCACCTCGTCATTCGCAGGACCAACACGATGACGTTGCCAGACGATGACTTCCCGCGCGTGACCGGCGTTGCCCGCGATGCTGACAACGAGTGCACCGTCGTCGTCACGTTCAGCACGCCGCTCACCGACGATCAGATCCGCGCCATCCACGACGCGTTCAAGAACGGCGAGGCGATCACGGACTTCGACGGCGAGCTCGCGTTCGCCTCATCCTTCACCGGCCGATGAGAATCAACGATGGAACCGCTGCTCCAGTTCTTCGCCCACGCCCACCTGCCCGAGCACCTGGCGCAACTCTCGCGGCCGTTCGGCGAGCTGGCGGAGACCATCGTCGACACGCTGCCGCGCAACCCCGAGCGCACCGTCGCGCTGCGCAAGCTGCTCGAAGCGAAGGATTGCGCCGTGCGCGCCGTGCTCTGGAAGGATGCGACGCCAGCCAATCCTCCGCCGCCTTCGCAGGACACCGGCGGCATTCGGTGACGACGACCACGCGTCGACTCAATCGGCTCATCCAATCGCTCGAACATTCTCTCAAGCGCTCGCGCGAATGCGGCACGCTCGTCGAGATCACGTCCGACGATGCGCGCGCCATCCTCGGCTTGCTGCGCGATGCTCGGCGGCCTCTCGCGAGAGGACGCGACCGCACGACCAGCAATGGCGCGACATGGAACGGCGGCTAGCGGATTTCTTGGGCTCACCTGATCCCGAGTGACGGCGCGGACGCGAAGCGCAACCTAGGGAACGGCGCATCGGCCTTCCTCGTCGCCAGCCGAGCGGAGGCGGCGGACACCTCCGCGACCTTTGCCCAGGGGGGGGACTTCTCTCGTTTCCACCAAGGGGGCCGCCCGACCGCGCGGGGGGTGAAATTTTTATGAGCGAGGAAAAACGATAGGGGGAGCGGCGGAAAAACCGGCGCAAAAAAAGGCCCCGGTCTAACGGGGCCTTCTTCGTGCGGGTTTGGGGCTGGCGCTGTCATTCGCGCCGCGCTTCGCGCGTTGCGGCGAGCAGCTCGCGATGCCGCTGTTCGTCGCGCCGCTCGTCCGCTTGCGTGCGGCCGGTGAAGGCCCAGACGAAGGTCAGTATCCAGCCGGCCACGGTCCAGCCGAGCAGGAGATTGATCAGGACGATGCCGCCGACGCCCGACACCTTGCTGCGCGCGATGGCGATGATCGAGGGAAGCAGATAGATTGAGAAGGCCGCGACGATGGCGACCAGCCCGAGGAATGGAAACTCGGATTGCATGGGGAAAGCTAGGAGCCCCGCTTGCGCGGGGCCCCCTCTCCTGCTGGTCGTTAGTGGGCGGCCGCTGCGGCCGGCGACGCCTTGGCCTTCACGACCTTGGCGGCGGGCACGTCGCGCTTGCCGACGAGCTTGACCTTGGTCGCCTTGGGCGCGGGGCCGGACTTGGCCGGAGCCTTGGCCTCGATCGGCGCGGGCTTGGGAGCATCGCCCCGGTTCTTGCGCATCGTCTCCCAAGCACGCTGGGCGCGTTCGGTGAACTTGGCGCGGGCGGCCAGAGCTTCGGTGATCTCGACGCGGACCGGGCTCTTGGCCGGGAGTGCGGCGACGGCCTTGTCGAGCAGGGCCTGGAGCGGATTGGTCTTTGACATGGTAGGTCTCTCTTTCTTTCGTTCCGTGCCGAGCGACTATCGCTCGCCGGTGAAAAGAAGTTAGGCGTTACACGCGCCGGTTGCAACGCAAATCGTACACATTGTGTTTATTTTTGTTTCAGCTTCAAATCGTGGAGCGATACGGCGGGAACGACGGAAGTTCACACGGCGTGTAGATAGACGTCTGGCGCAGGGGATGGGTGGGAGCTCGGGACGGCAGGCGCGCGGTGGCTAGGGAAATCGGGCGGTGGGACGCGGTTTGAAAACTAGAAGGAGAGAATGGGAGAGACCTGACTTGCTGCTGTACGGGCAAATATGGGCCTGCCGGAAAACTGCGGAATTGCGCATACACTGAATGTTTATGCACTCTGCGCTTTGTTGGGCCGGGCATGAAAAAGCCGCCCGGAGGCGGCTTGATCATGGTGGCGGGGAAAAGCTTAGGCGGCGGCGCGGCGAGTTTTCCAGGCCTTCATAGCGGCCTCCGAGCGCGAGGCCTTGGCGTCCCGCATCGTGGCCCACGCCTTATGGGCGGCGGCGGAGCGGCTGGCCTGCTGGGCGCGGATCGTCGCCCAGGCCTTGTGCGCGGGAGCCGAGGCGGCGCGGATGGCGGCGATCTCGTGGAAGATGTCGGCGCCGGTCTGGATCGTGTTGAACATTGGTAGGTCCCTTTCTTTGTGGGCGTTTGCCCGTTGCGATGAAAGGAAGATAGGACATACACGTATCGTTTACAATCATAATTGTACACGGGCTGTTTAGTTTATTTAGTCCGCATTCAAGACTAAACACCGCGTTTATCTTGACACGAGGTCGAGAAATGGCCCTTGCCCAGCGACGCCATATAGCCCCCCCTCCCCTGGTCGTCGTGACCCGACGGCTGGCCGAATTGAAGCCGCACCCGCGCAACGCTCGGAAGCATTCGCCCGAGCAGATCGCCCAGCTCGCCGGCGTCATGCGCCGCTTCGGCTGGACGAACCCCGCGCTGATTGACGAGGACGACACGATCATCGCCGGCCATGGCCGCGTGCTCGCGGCGCAATCGCTGGGCTGGGTCGAGGGACCGACGATCGCGATCACCGGTCTGACCGATCGCGAGAAGCGCGAGCTGATGCTGTCGGACAATCGCATCGCTCAGAACTCGAAATGGGACCTCGACACCTTGCGTTCCGAGTTGATCCAGCTGCGCGGCGACGGCAGCGACCTTGAAGCCCTGGGCTTTCCCGCGGCCGAACTCGACAAGCTCATGCCGGCAGCAGACGAGGTCGCGGTCGAGGAAGTCGACTTCTCGACGGTGCAGGATCGTTTCTGGATTTCCGTGCGCGGTCCCCTCGCCCAGCAGGCCGAGGCCCTGCAACGGCTCAAGTCGCTCATGGGCGAGCTGCCCGGCGTGACGGTCGAGCAAGGCACCCATGGCGACGGCGGTTAAGTTCTCCCAGCGCATCGCGGCCGTCGTGCCGCAGGACAATCATCCGCGCTCGGAGGGCGACAAGGCCAAGCTGCGCGAGCTCGTGCTGGCCGAGGTCAACGCGCCAGTGTTCGACGCCTTCGCCGGCTCCGGCCAGATGTTCCGCCGAGTCTGGCACAAAGCACCTGGCTACTGCGGCTGCGACCTGCGCTGGTTTCCCGAGGATCCGCGCATGGCGTTCGTCGCCGACAATCGCCGGGTGCTGCGCGCGATCGACCTGGCGCCGTACGGCATCTTCGACCTCGACGCCTATGGCTCGCCGTGGGAGTGCGCGGCGATCATCGCCGGACGCCGTAGCGTGAAACCCCGCGAGCGGGTCGGCTTCTGCTTCACCGAGGGCGCATCGCTCAAGCTCAAGATGGGCGGCGCACCCAAGGCCCTGGCCGCGCTCTGCGGGGTGCGCGCCAGAGCAGTGGGCCTCGCGTCGTCGCACGACGAGCTGATCAGCAAGGCCATCAACGGACTCTTGCGCCGGATGCGTTGCAGGCTGGTCCGCGCCTGGCGCGCACGCGGCAAGTCGGCGGCACGCGTGATTTACCTCGCCATCGTGATCGAGGGCTTGCCAGCGATCGACGACGACGGGGGCGACTGATGCTCAAAGCAGCGGCGCGTCATTAGAAGGAGTGCAGGTCGAACAGATCCGCGACCAGCCATCCGGACAGCAACCCGAACATCACCGACAGGATCATGAAATTCCAGCCGAGCCGGCGGATCAACTTCGACTGCGTCAGCGCCGATCGCTGCAGCGACTGGGCGAGCTGCGCCGACTGGCGCAGGTGATCGCGCAACGTCCCTTCGGTCCGATCAGGATCGTCGGCGACGACGCGAAAGTGCGCCAGCATGGCTTCGATCTTATGTGACACCTCGGCGTTGATCTCGCCGGGAAATCCCACGCGGATGCGGACGCCGCGCGGCAGCCGCGGGAACTTGAATTTCATTATCGTCTCTCCACAGTGAAGCGCCGCAAGTCGGCGGCGCGCGTGATCTACCTCGGCCTCGTGATCGAGGGCCTACCGTGACGGCTTGCCCATCGCGGCCACCGCACGCAGGTGCGCCATGATTAGCTTGTGCGCCGCGTTCGCCAGGCCGAGCTGCGCCGTCTCGATGTCGAGGTGCCGGCCGGCATAGCGCTCGGCGATCAACGCCAGGACGTCGCTCTCGATCTCGCCGGCCGTCACCGCCGACGGATCGATGATTCGCCGGGCAATGGTGCGCTCGAGCTGGTCGCCGGTGCGACCAGCAGGATGGGCGACGCGCGACAAGCGGCGCCGCCGCTTCATGGCTCGATCTCGCCGGCAGACACGGGTTTGGGCTTGTTGCTCTTGGCTTTCGTCATTGGGCACTCCATGCGGCAGGCAGGGCACGGCAATCGCCGCGCGTCTTGAGGCGGTGCTGCTCGACGGTGAGCCATTGCATGTTGGCCACGGTGTCAGCGCCACCTCGGCACAGCGGCACGACGTGATCGCGCTGCCAGCCAGGGCAAGGCCCCGTCGTCTTGCCGGTCGACGGGCAAGGATGAAGCCGCTGGAAGTCAACCGGCACCTGTCGATCGCGAGCAAGCGCGCTGGTGCCGAGCAGCACCAGCACTAGGATTATTGGACGCATCATCGCATGCATGAGGCGACAGCAGAGCTGGCAGTCGCCACAGGTTCATTGAGTCCGTTGATCATTGGTAGGTTCTTTCGTTGGTTTGGTTAGTGCATCGTCGGAGGGCGGCCGTACAGGTGCGGCCACCAGATCAGGAATTGATGGCCGACCCTTGCGACGCGCGGCGCGCCTGCAGTGCCGAGGGCGTGGTGCAAGTCGTCGTCGTCAAGCGACAACTCCAACAGTTTCAGCAAGGCGTGCATCGCCTGCCTGCGGCCCGCAGTCGTGACGCAGACGTAGGTCTCGCCTGCGATCGCGGCGTCTCCGAGCAAACGCCCATCGATTGACACCACGTCTCCCAATTGATCGAGCGTGTCCGTCAGTGCCTCGCATCTGTCGCCCACGTCGACATAAAGGCCGACACCCGCGGTCATCCGCATCATGACACCTCCCTTTCAAAACATGCCCCTCAGTCGCTTCGTCAGCTCGCCGTAGATCGGCGGCATTTCGTGATAGACTTGGCCTCCCAGCGTCGCGCCTCCTTTCTCGCCGGTGATCACCGGCTTACCACTATGGCCAATCTCGATACGGGCTTCGCGCTCGCCCGCCTGGATAGCTTGGCGAACACGGTCGGTATGCGTCGGGCCGTTTGCCCGCTGGTACAGCGGATTGTTCTTCCACTGGCCCCACTGTTTGAACCACACGGCAGCGCCGGCCTTGCGGGCGAGATCGACCGACGTGTGGCACCACGCTTCGTCGCAGTCGCGCGCACCCAGGCCGCTCTCGCCGCCGATCAGGACTTGATCGAAGTCGGCGTAATCGTGGCGATCCGGATTGCCGATCAGCGGCTCGACCGAGACAAACAGGATGCAGCCGCCGAGCGATTGCTTCATGGCGCGCAGCGTGTCGAGACGGCCGCGCACCCTGCTGTCCTCGGCCGACACGCCGAACCAAATGTGATCCGGCACGGTGCGGTCCTGATAGCGGGCTTCGACATAGCGCCGCATCGTCATACCGCGCTTCGTCAAGACCTGGAACACCGTGTCGCGCTTGCGCTCCATGGCGTCGAAGCACAGATCGCGGAAGCTGTCGGCGATCTTGTCGTGCATGAGGTCCGACATCGAGTTGACGAACACACGGCGTGGAACGGGCTTGCCATCGGGACCGGGTAACGGACGGAAGCGGCTGACCGCGGCGATGCGGTCGGCGTGGGTGACAACTTGGGTGAAGTCGCCTTTCCACCGCTGCTCGACGATGTACTCGGCATAGCAATTCTCGCAGCCGGCCGAGACTTTCGTGCATCCCGTCGTTGGGTTCCACGTGCTGTCAGTCCAGCTGATATGAGTCTTCATTACGGCCATTAGAGGGTCCTTCGACTACTAGCGTTTCGTACTAGCCGCCGATACACGGACGGTGTAGTACACACGACGTTGACTTGGTAGGTCAACAACACAACCTCGGGCCGCCGGAAAGATCAGAGACCGGCGGCCCATCTTTTCGCCTAGAGCAATCCCAGCGAGCGGAACGATGCGTGTCCGCTGCGCCCGATGATCACGTGATCGTGCAAGGTGATGCCGAGCGTTTCGGCGGCCGACTTCACTTGGCGTGTCATTTCGATATCGTCTCGCGAAGGCTTGGGTTCGCCAGACGGATGATTGTGCAGCAGGATCAGGGCGGACGCGTTGTGCGTCAGCGCCCGCCGCACGACCTCGCGCGGATAGACCGGAACATGGTCGACCGTGCCGTGCTGGACTTCATCGGCCAGCAGGCAGTTCTTGCGATCGAGATACAGCACGCGGAATTGCTCGACCTGATCGCGGGCCATTGCGACGTGACAATAGTCGATGAGCTGTTGCCAGTTCGTCAGCACCGGCCGCTCGCGCACGCCGCGAGCGCCCAGCCGTGAAGCGGCCTCGCGCACGACGGCGAACAGCGTCGTGCTATCGGCGTCGATGCCGACATCGCCGAGAGCAGTCGCGTCGGCTGCCAACGCTTCGGCCAGTGAGCCGAAGCGCTCGAGCGCGACCTTGGCCAGCGGGGCGGGCTGCCCCTCGCCTGCGAAGGCGAGGAGCAGTTCGAGGACGCCGGCGTCGGTCATGACGAGCGCACCGAAGCGACGGGCCTGATCCGACAGGTTCATCGCCGGGCCTTCTTCGCGACCGGCTTCTTGCCGCCATTGCCGACGACGGTGCGCTTCGCCGCCTTGTCGAGAATGGGCGTCAACGGCTTCGCCGCTTCGGCGATCTTCGGCGGCACCTGGGGCTTGGGCGGCTCCGGTGCCTTCGGCGGCTCGGCGGCCTTCTCCAGTGCCTTCGGCGCTTCCAGCTGCTTCGCGCCAGAGCCGGTATTCTCGAGCACCGCCTTGATGCGCTTGGCGAACTCGTCGGCCTTGGCGAGCGCGGCCTCCTTCTCCGCGCCCTTGAGATCCTTGGCCGCTTCGCGGTTGCGGGTCTCGTGCGCCTTGAGGGCGGCGATGCTGCCTTTCACCGCCGGCGCCAAAAGAAGCCGCGTCGCTGCGCCCATCTTGTGCTCGACGCGCGTCGGCATCAGGAACAGCACGACGTTGGGCACCTTCTCGAAGGTGAACAACACCGGCTGCGCTCCGCCATCCGGCGCGGCGTAGTCGTAGCACTGCACCGCCGTCTCAGGATCGAGGCGCTTGGCTATCTCGCCAACCGCCTTGAGATAGGCCGGGTTGAACCCGGTCGGCTTCCAGTCGGCGCGGTCAACGCTCATGCCCGACCAGCCCGCGGTGGTCACCCGCTCGTAGTCAGGGAACGTCCCGTCTACCGGCTTCACGCGAAAGACGTTGATGCCCATAGCGTCGGCGATCTCGACGCGCGGCTGGTTCTCGCCGAAGAGGATTTGCACGCCGAGGCCGCTGTCCTTCTGCTCCTTCTCGATCAGCTTGACCCGCGCGGCCAGGCCGTCGCTCGGGACGATGATGCCCTGGTCGAGCCACTTCGGCCCGGGCTTCTTCTCGTCCTCGCGATAGAGGTTCGCGATGATGCAACGATGGCCGTCCGTCGCGACCACCCGCACGAAGCGGTCGGCCGTGCGATGGATAAACACACCGTTTAGGTAGTAGCGCGTCTCGTCGTCGGCGGCGCACATCACCGCGGCTAGCAAGTATCGGCCGTCGATGCTGATGCCCTCCATCTTGCCGACCTTCACCGGCTTGGGCTTCTCCGGCTTCGGTGCCTTCGGCGCGGGCAGCGCCTTCATCGGCTGCGGGTTCGGCCCGTTCTTCGGCGGCGTCGAAGACTTCGCCCCCAGGTGCTGGAGGCTCGCCTTGATCACCGCATCGAGCGGCGCATCGGGCGCGAGGTCTCGCGTCGTGCGCTCCACCGCATCGCGCGCCAGCTTCTCGCCGTAACCGAGCTGCTTAAGCGCGGCGACGGCGTCGTCCTTGATCGCGATGACGACGGTCGGCTTGGCGATCGGCGCGCCCGCGCCGTTAACGTTGGTCGTTGTCATTTGGTAGGTCCTTCCGTTGTCGGTTGCTTTACTGGGCCGCCCGCTCCGGGATTGCGCAGCCCTTCTCCTTCGCCAGCGTCGCGAGGTACGCTTGGCGCTGTTGCAGGGCGACGGTCTCCTTGTCGGCTGCTCCCTGAAAATCCATGGCGAACCACAGCGGCCAGATGATCAGACCGGCTACACCCGCGGCCACGTTCTGCGCGACTTTGGCGCCGCTCTCACGGCCGAGCTCCTTGATCTTGCTGTCGTTCGACTGCACCTCGGTTTCGATCGCGGTGCAGTTCAACTGGGCGTCGTCGGCCTTCACGACCGGGACAGGCTGGGGCGCCCGGCCCGCGCACGCTGCGGTCATCATCGCCACGGCCAACACGGCCGCTCTCGTCGTCGTCAACATTGGTAGGTCCTTCTCTCGTTGTTGCCGCCAACCTTTCTGGCTGGCGTTCTGCGCGTGGCGCATAGACGAGGGGCGAGCGCACCCGCCCCTCTTGCTATGCGTCGTCAGTAATCGGACGCGAGCATTATCGTCAGCACCCGCGTTGTCTTTGCTGGATCGGCCGGATCGTCTGAGCCACACCGCAAGTTCGGATCGTAGTAGTCGATCTTGAACATGCAGCTGTGCCCGGCCGCCTCGAACAGCGCGCAATCGTGCTCGCCGTTCGGGTCGTTCTCTTCGTTGAAGTCGTCGAACTGGCGAGCGGCCATCAGGATGCAGGCCTGCTCGCTGTCCGACAGCGCGGCAACGCTCGCGGTGAGCATCACCTTGCCGCCGCTGAACGACCATCGTAGGTGATCGTTCAGCGCCGCGATCCGCTCGGCTTTGATCATCGCTTCGCCGCGCGCTTCGCCTTGGCCTTGGGCTTCTCGCCCCACGGCAGGCCCCACTTCTCGGCGCACACCGGGCCATAGCCGACCTCGACGCTGCGCCCGTCATCGAGCGGCAGCGCGCAGAACGCGCAATGCCCGGTGCGCCGACCGTAGGCGGCACCCGCTGCGGCCGGATCGGTCGCCAGTGCTTTGAGTGTCGGCAGGCACAGGCCGAGCGCCTTGGCGTTCGGCTGCTGCGACGGGTGGAATGTCCCCGCCTGATCGATCCGCCCGTAGTACAGACGGTTCTCCTGCTTGCCGCTGGTCACTATGATCTGGCCGACGTGCTTCGACTTGTCGCCGGCAACACGCAGCGTGAGCACGGTTTCGTCTTCCATGATGGCGCGCAGCTTGGGCCACTGGAGGCCCGACGCCCGCGCCTTGTCGAACAGGGCGATGATGCCGCTGATATCGCCGACGGCCACCGGCTGCGGTTCGGCCTGCGGGTAGACGATGCGGTTCGCCATTTTGCGCGCCCACATCGCCTGCTTCTCGCTGAGACCGCGCGGCCCTTCGGACGCGCCGACCAGCGAATAGGCGAACGGCCGATCCTTCGACGGCAGCTCGTCCATGCGGTCTTTGATCAAAGCCACTACCTGCGGCAGTGGCGCATTCTCGACGTTGATCGTTTTCATCTTGGTAGGTCCTTCTTCGTCGGAAGCGAAAACACGAAGGGCGGCCACCACGGCCGCCCTCGCTTCGGTTCCATTCGCTAGATCAGTTCAATGTCCTCCGCCTCGGTGAGCGTCCAATCGGCTTCAGCGTCGGGGCTGAAGTAATCCCAGGCGACGCGATAAGCGCCGCTGGGGTCCTGCCCGCATACGATCCCGCTGGCGATCTCGATGAAGGCCCGATCCTCGGCGTCCGGCAGCCAGCCCGTAGGAGCTGGCTCCAAAAACGCCTCGATGAACGCGCGCGAGTGGCGCACCCGCGCGCCGAGGGGAAACGACGTCGTTTGCATTGGTAGGTCCTTTTTTACTTTTCAAAGAGCGCACCGCTTTCGCGGGGCCGACCGACACGAATGGAATGGCGGGCGGTGAGAAAAAGTTAGCAGAAATGAGAGCGAGTGTAAACATGCTGTGTATATTGGAATTTGTGGCTGTGCCGCTTTTCGAGCCCCCGTGCATGACATAGTACACGGCGTGTGGACATTGATTGATCGCCAGTGTTAGATCGAACGATGCGAGGACGGAAACCAAAGCCAACGCACCTGCGCGTTCTCGACGGCACGCGCGGCACCATTCCCAAGGACCGCAAGCAGCCCAGGCCAGTGGGCGATTTGTTCGAGCCGCCCGCCGACCTGGTGCCCCAGGCGGTGCCGTTCTGGAACGAGGCCATCGCCGACGCGCCGCCTGGCCTGCTCAAGCGACTCGACAAGCGCACGCTCGCCGTCTGGGCAACCGCGGCGTGGGCGCACTCCGATGCCGCCAACAAGGTCGCGCGCACCGCGACGATCGTGCAATCGCAGCGTAGCGGCGAGGTCTACCAGCACCCCGCGCTTTCGATCATGAACCGCCAAGCGCTCATCATGCTGCGCGCCGCTGCCGAGATGGGCTTCACCCCGAGCTCGCGGACCCGCATCGACGTGGGCCACGCGGCCGACGACGAAAGCGTATTCGATGAATTTCGATGACGTATGTCGCCGAGGCTCGCCGCTACTGCCGGGACGTGCTCGCCGGCCGCATCCCGGCTTGCCGTTGGGTCCGCCTGGCCTGTGAGCGCCAGCTTCGCGATCTCGAAGCCGCCAAGCTCGCGACCTTTGCCTATCGCTTCGACATCAAGACGGCCGAGCGCGTCTGCCGCTTCCTCGAAAACCTGCCCCACATCAAGGGGCCGCTCGCCCGCGATAACCAGCGCATCCACCTGGAGCCGTGGGAATGCTTCTTCCTGACGACGGCCTATGGCTGGCTGCACAAGGCTGGCCCGCGCAAAGGCCGGCGACGGTTTCGGACGATCTATCTCGAGGTGCCACGCGGCAACGGCAAGTCGCTCCTGCTCTCGGGTCTCTGCCTCTACGCGCTCGCCGCCGATAACGAGGCCGGCGCCGAGGTCTACTCCGCCGCCGTCACCCGCGATCAGGCGCGCATCGTCTTCGACAGCGCGCGCCGCATGGCCGACAAGCTGCCGGCCCTGCGCCGCTCGCTCGGCGTCAAGGTCGAGAAGCACGCGATCTATCAGGAGGCCACGGCATCGACCTTCAAGCCGCTGGCGTCGGACGAGGACAGCCTTGAAGGTCTCAACATTCACTTCGTCGCCATCGACGAGCTGCACGCCCACAAGTCGCGCGCCGTCTACGACGTGTGCGAGACCGCCATGGGCAAGCGCGACCAGCCGATGATGGCGGTCATCACGACGGCCGGCAGCGACCGCGCCGGCGTCTGCTTCGAGGTGCGCAGCTACGTCACGAAGATCCTCGACCGGGCAGCGATCGACGACACGTGGTTCGGCGTCATCTACACGATCGACCGCGACGAAGCCGCCAGCGAGGAAGACCAGGGCGACGACTGGCAAGACGAGGTGAGCTGGCGCAAGGCCAACCCCAATTACGGCATCTCTGTCGAGGCCGACCACATCGCCCGCATGGCGGCCAAGGCGCGGCAGCTTCCCTCGGCGCAATCGTCGTTCAAGACCAAGCACCTCAACGTGTGGGTCAATGCCGACAGCGCCTGGCTCGACATGGGCTACTGGCACAAGTGCCTCGACCGCTCGATGACGCTGCCCGACTTCGTCGGCGAGCGCTGCGTCGTCGGCCTCGATCTCGCGAGCAAGGTCGACATCGCCGCCAAGGTGCGGCTGTTCACGCGGCCGATCGAGGGCCAGGTGCACTACTTCGCGTTCGGCACGTTCTACCTGCCAGAGCGCGCGATCATCGACGGCCGCAACTCGCAATATGCCGGCTGGCGCGAGCAAGGCTTGCTGATCGAGACGCCCGGCGAGGCCATCGACTATTCGCAGATCGAGGCCGACTTGCTCGACGACGCCGGCCGCTTCAAGCCGTTCGAGGTCGCCTTCGATCCTTGGCAGGCCACGCAGATGGCGCAGAACATGATGGCGCGCGACGTGCCCATGGTCGAAGTGCGCCAGACCGTCGCCAACTTCTCAGAGCCGATGAAGGAGCTCGGCGCGCTGATCATGCAGCGCCGCTTCCACCACAACGGCGACCCGGTGATGACGTGGATGATGTCGAACGTCGTCTGCCATCGTGACGCGAAGGACAACATCTATCCGCGCAAAGAGCGGGCCGAGAACAAGATCGACGGACCCGTCGCGCTGATCATGGCGTTGAGCCGCCAGCTCACCGGCGTCACGCCGCCGCCGCCACAGCATCAAATGATCATCCTCTAGCGGGCCTCGCCCGTCGCCATCGCTTCCACACATCGGGGAGGACCCGCACATGAGCGACCGAAGGAACGCGGGCGCGGCGATTAGCCGTGCCTACAGCCTGGTCACGATCACCAAGGCCGTCGACGACGTCGACACCGGCCGGCGTATGTTCTCGGGCTGGGCGACCACGCCGGAAATGGATCGCGTCAACGACACCATCGATCCCATGGGCGCGAAGTTCTCCAACCCGGTGACGCTGCTCCACCAGCACGACAGCTGGTCGCCGATCGGCACCGTCCGGCTGAACAAGCCGACGCCCAAGGGCATCGAGTTCGACGCCGAGATCCCGGTGATCACCGAGCCCGGCTCACTGAAGGATCGCCTCGACACGGCATGGGGCGAGATCAAGGCCGGCCTGGTCCGCGCAGTCTCGATCGGCTTCAAGGCGATCAAGTATGCGTTCCGCGACGACGGCGGCATCGACTTCCAAGAGATCGAAATCTTCGAGCTTTCGACAGTGTCGATCCCGGCCAATGCCGGCGCGCTGATCACCTCCGTCAAATCCATCGACCGCGAATTGCGTCGCGCGGCGGGCGTGCCCGAACCGACGCTCCCGAAATCGAACGAACCCACGCCGGCCGCGTCAGGCCGCAAGGCGGTGTGCTCCGTTCGCCTCACCCCTCCCGGCGTCACGGGAAATCGCCAACCACTCAAGACGCCCCAGGAGGGCAAGAACATGAAGACCGTCTCCGAGCACATCGGTGCGCTGGAAGCCAAGCGCGCGGCGCACGCCGCGCACATCGCCGC
>JAEWIV010000175.1 GCA_023386865.1 Pseudomonadota bacterium | reverse complement strand
GGCCTGGAGGCCCGCGGTCCGGCAAGAGCGCTATCCCTCGATTTAATCTGAGCAATCAATTGGCAAGTTGCAGTTCATCGAACGTGACGGCGACCGAGCGTTGAACGGTGCCGGCTTCATCGCGCAGCGCGAGGGTCACGGTACGCGCCCACCAGTCGATGTCGACGACGCCGAAGTTGGGCGCCGCGTAGAGCGCGCCAAGCCGGTTGGGACCGGGCTCCTTTGCCGCCGAGAATACCTTGTTGATGCCGCTCGACGTCACCTCGTAGAGCGGCGGCATGTCCGGTGGCGCCTCGCGATAGAGCGCGCCGATGTGACGATCGCCCGACAGCAGGACCACGCCCTTGGCGCGCGACTCGCGAATAGTATCGAACAGCTTTCGGCGCTCGACCGGGAAGTTGCCCCAGCGTTCCCAGCCGTGGCCTTCGGCCAGCACCTGGATGCTCGATACCAGCAGCCGCAGTTCGGCCGGCTTGCGGAGCTCGCCGGCGAGCCAAGCCCATTGTGCCTCGCCGAGCATGGTCTTGCCCGGATCGGGGTCTGGCATGTAACGCTCCTTGCCCGGGGCGCCGCGCTGATCCGTGATCTTGAGCGGCGACCGAAACCATCGCGTGTCGAGCAGGACGACCTGCAGGCGCATGCCCGGTGGACCGATGATGCGCGCGTCGTAGACGCCGTCACGCGTGCGCCGAACGTCGTCCGGCGGCGCCTTCCAGAAGTCGAGGAAGAGCTCCTTCGAAACCGCCTTGTGCGCGAAGTCAGCGCCGCCGTCGTTCAGGCCGTAGTCATGGTCGTCCCAGACCGCGAGGTGGCTGACGCTGTCGCGCAGCTTGTTGTAGCCCGCGATGGTGTTGGCCATGGCGTAGGCCTTGCGCAGCGGGGCGGCATCGGCGGTGTCGAAATCGCCATAGACGTTGTCGCCGGCGAAGATGAAGAGCTCGGGCTTGTAGGCGAGTATGGCGTCCCAGATGGGCTGGGGAGCGGCTTGGTCGGCGCAGGAGCCGAAGGCGACACGGGTCAGCGGACGGCCCGGCTGGGCGGAGAGGCCGGCGGGCGCCAGCGCGGCCGCGCCCACGAGCCGGGCAAGAGTACGGCGAGTGTACATGCTAGTGGTCACTCAAATGCCGGATTCCAGCGCTAGTTGTCCATCGTGAAGCGCCACTTCAAACACGCCCTCGAGCTGCTGTTCGTGCCTATCGCGGCGGCGATCGTCTTCATCGAGGAGACGCTGCTGCACTACCTCGGGGTCGCCATGGCGGCGGTGGCCAAGTGGCCGCCCGTGGCGCGCCTGGAAGCGTGGCTGCGCACCCTGCCGCCGTGGGCCGCCCTGTTGGCCTTCGTTGCGCCTTCAGTCCTGGTGATTCCCGTCAAACTTTCCGCTGTCTGGTTTGCCTTGAACCATCGCTACGGCCTTTCGCTCGCCAGTGTTGTCATTGGCAAGATGTTGGCCACGGCGCTGGTAGCCCGGCTTTACCAAGTGCTGCGGCCGACGTTGGTGAAAATGCCCTGGTACTTGCGCGCGGAGACCTGGGTGTTCGACTGGCGCGACCGCCTCTACGCCTTCGTGCGCGCCCTGCCGGCCTGGCAGCAGGCCAAAGTGCTGATTCGGAACGCCCGGCGCTGGATGCGCGAAATGGTTTTTCGCGCCTCGTCTCGCTAGGGCCCATCATGCCTTCTGCAACACGTATCCCCGGTGCGTGAACGAGAAGAGATGGACCCGCGGGCGGTTCCATCTCATCCGATTCCGCTCTAGGCTTGCCGCATGCCCGAGGTCGTTCCCTGCCAAGGACCGCTCGGCGCGCGCATCGAAGGTCTCGACCGCAGCCGCGCCAGCGAACCCGCGACGGCAGCCCTGCTGAACCGCGCCCTGGCCGAGCACCTGCTGGTCGTGGTGCCCGGCGACCGCATGGCGCCGGCTGAGACGCTCGCCTTTGCCAAAGCCTTCGGCACGCCGCGCACGCAGCTGCTGCGCTACAAGCGCAGCGGCGAGGTGCCCGAAGTGTCGGTCATGGTGTCGACCCTGATGGCCGACGGCACCACCGACAAGACGGCGATCCGCGCTGAGGACTGGCATACCGACGATTCGTACTTCGCCATCCCCGCCAAGGCGACGCTGCTGCACGGCATCGAGATCCCCAGTCGCGGCGGTTCGACCTGGTTCTGCAACATGCACTCGGTCTACGAGGCGTTGCCCGCAAAGCTCAGGCAGCGCATCGACGGCATGCGCGCCATTCACGGCTACGACACGCGGCGCGCCCGCAACCGGCCCTCGGCGCGTACTGCCCAGGAGATCGCCGAGACGCCGGACGTCGAGCATCCCCTGGTGCGCACGCATCCCGACACGGCCCGCAAGGCGCTCTATCTCAATCCCAACCGTCTCGACCGCATCGTCGGACTGGAGCGCGCCGAGAGCGATGCGCTGCTCGACGAGTTGGCCGACGAGGCGCGCAAGCCGCAGCATCATTTCGGACATGTCTGGCGAGCGGGCGACATCGTGATCTGGGACAACCGCGCTACCATGCACCGCGTCGTGATCGACTACCCGATGGGCGAGCCGCGCGTCATGCAGCGCGTGCTGATCGAGGGCGAGAAGCCGGTCTGATCGTCTGGACGGCGGGCTGGAGCCCGCCTCATGCTCTTCGGCAACATCGAGGCCAGGAGCGGGCCTGGAGGCCCGCGGTCCGATGATCAGCGCGCGGCGCCGGACGACTTCATCGCCTCGATCTCGGCTGGCGTGTAGCCCGCTTCCGCCAGCACTTCGCTCGTATGCTCGCCGAGCTTGGGTGCGTGGGTGGTCTTGTCGCGCCCGCCGCCCGAGAAGGTGTTGGCGGGCCTAGTGCGGCGGATCTTGCCTTCGCTGGGATGCTCCTCCGAGGTGAAGAACCCGACATCGTTGAGATGCGGGTCGTCCAAGAGATCGTCGATCGAGTTGTAGCGCGCGGCCGGGATGTCGAGTTCGTCGAAGATCTTTAACCACTCCGCCGTCGTCTTCTGCGCCAGGCCCTGCTTGCGCACCTCGAAGTAGAGGGCGGAGTTGGCGGTGCGCGAGCCGGGGCTGTCGAAGCGCGGATCGGTCTTGAGCTCGGGCCGACCGATGGCGTCGAAGAAGGGGAAGGCGTGGGCGTTGGTGTTGGGCGCCACGGTGATGTAGCCGTCCTTCGTCGGCAATGGCCGGTAGTCCGGCGTCAGCAGCCGGTTGTCGCCGCTCGGACCGACCGGCGGGTCGAAGGTCATGGCGCCCATGTGCTCGCTGGTGACGAACGAGGCCATGTTCTCCAGCATAGGCACGTCGATCGCCTCGCCCTTGCCGGTCTTCTCGCGGCGATAGAGGGCAAAGCCGATCGCTTGCGCCGCGATCAGCCCCGAGGTGTGGTCGCTCATTACCATGGGCACGAAGCGCGGCTCGCCGACCGCGCGCTCGAAAGTGCCGGCGACGCCCGACAGGCTCTGCACGATCGGATCGTAGGCTGGGCGGTTGTAGTAGCGGCCGCCGCGGCCGAACGCCAGGATCGAGCAATGGATGAGCTTGGGATGCGTGGGCGCCAGGCTCGTATAGTCGAGCCCGGCTCGGGCAAGGCCTTCGGGCCGCACGTTGCTCACGAACACGTCTGCTTTGGTGATTAGCCGCTTCATCGCTTCAAGACCCTCGGGCTTCTTGAGGTCGCGCACGATCGAGCGCTTGTTGCGGTTGAAGTTGATGAACTTGCCCGACATGCCGGGATTGCGGCTGCCTCGCGCCATGGTGCGCAGAAGGTCGCCGGCCGGCGCCTCGACCTTGATCACCTCGGCGCCGTAGTCGGCCAAGGTGCGTGTGCAGATCGGCCCGACCACCACCGTCGTCAGGTCGACGACACGCACGCCGTCGAGCGGACCGCTCATCGCGCGAACTCCAGGTCCATCTCGCCGCACAGCACGCCGTTCTTGTCGGCAGCCCAGATCCTGAGCTTGCCGTCCTTCTGCTCCTCGCCGCGCACCTCGATGGATTCGCCGACCCACAGCGGATGGACGAGCCGCGCGGTGTAACCCGTGAGCGTGCCCTTGGCGTGCTTGAGCGCGGCGTCGACCATCAGATGCATCGACAGGCCGCCATTGGAGACGATGGCGGGATAGCCTTCTTCGGCTCGCGTGTAGTCGCCGTCGTAGTGGATGCGATGGGCGTTCCAGGTCAGCGCCGAGAAGCGGAAATTGAGCGTGTTCGTGAGCTCGGTGCGCTCGGTCCAGGCATGGTCGGTGCGCGCCGGGGTAGGGACCGTCGCCGTGGTCTTCTGTCCGGCGGGAACGGCCTGCCGGTAGATCGCGTCCATTTCGTCGACCGCGAGGGTCTTGCCGGCCTGTTCGTAGGTGTGGCGCATGGTCAGCACGAAGATGTCGCCCGACCGGCCGGTCTTGGGGACGATGTCGGCGACCTCCGCCTTCTTCACGGCCGGCTCGCCGGCGCGCAGCCGGCCCATGACTTTCACACGGCGGCCGGCGCCCATCCGGCGCGGCATCGGGATCGGCGGCAGCACCACGCCCTTCTTGGCGTGGCCGTCGGGTCCGATGTCGCTTTGCAGCACCGTCTCGACGCCGATGAAGGAGAACCAGTGCGGCGGCAGCTCGGTGCCGCGTGAAAACGTCGCCGGATCGAGGTTGAAGGTGCCGGCGGCACGCCGCACCGACATCAACCCGACATCGTCCTCGACGGTGCGCACGCGGCCGATCCAGGGCCGCAGGTCCTTCATCGCCTCGTCCATCCAGCTCATCGCATCCTCCGTGGCGCGGGAAAATCGCACGCATTCCGGTAAAGAAGAAGGGCCTGCTTTCGCAAGCAGGCCGGTCCTTCCCGACGCGGTGTGTCGGCAGCGCGAAAGAGAAAGGGGACCCCGTCGGGTCCCCTTTCCACGTCCTCAGCGCCGCGCTCAGATCGAGTAGTACATCTTGTACTCGACCGGCGCCGGCTGGTGCTCCCAATTATAGACCTCTTCCCACTTGAGCTCCATGTAGGCGTCGATCTGGTCGTCGGTGAAGACGCCGCCCTTGGTGAGGAAGGTGCGGTCGGCGTCGAGGCTGTTGAGCGCTTCGCGCAGCGAGCCCGCCACGGTCGGCACCTTGGTGAGCTCCTCCGGCGGCAGGTCGTACAGGTTCTTGTCCATCGGATCGCCGGGATGGATCTTGTTCTGGATGCCGTCGATGCCGGCCATCAGCATCGCCGCGAAGGCGAGGTAGGGGTTGGCCGACGGATCGGGGAAGCGGACTTCCACGCGCTTGCCCTTCGGCGAGGCCGAGTAGGGGATGCGGCACGAGGCCGAGCGGTTGCGCGAGGAGTAGGCCAGCAGCACCGGCGCCTCGAAGCCCGGGATCACGCGCTTGTAGGAGTTGGTGCTGGCGTTGCAGAAGGCGTTGAGCGCCTTGGCGTGCTTGATGATGCCGCCGATGTAGTACAGCGCCGTCTCGGAGAGGTCGGCATAGCCCGACCCGGCGAACAGCGGCTTGTTGTCCTTCCAGATCGACTGGTGCGTGTGCATGCCCGAGCCGTTGTCGCCGTAGAGCGGCTTCGGCATGAAGGTCAGCGTCTTGCCGTAGCTGTGGGCGACGTTGTGCAGCGTGTACTTGTACTTCTGCACGTTGTCGGCGGTCTTCACCAGCGTGTCGAAGCGGAAGCCGAGCTCGTTCTGCGCCGGCGCCACCTCGTGGTGATGGATTTCCATGACCAGGCCCATGTCGGTGCAGACCGACATCATCTCGGCGCGCAGGTCGTTGTGCGAGTCGACCGGCTGGACCGGGAAGTAGCCGCCCTTGACGCCCGGACGGTGGCCCATGTTGCCGCCTTCGAATTCGGCGCCGGTGTTCCACGGCGATTCGCTCGAGGTGACCTTGTAGAAGCTGCCGCCCATCTGGACGTCGAAGCGCACGTCGTCGAACACGAAGAATTCGAGCTCGGGGCCGAACACCGCGGTGTCGCCGGTGCCGGACGACTTCAGGAACGATTCGGCGCGCTTGGCGGTCGAGCGCGGGCAGCGCGCATAGAGCTGACCGGTCGAGGGCTCGACGACGTCGCAGCTGATGATCAGCGTGGTCTGCGCGGCAAAGGGATCGAGCACGGCGGTCGACGTGTCGGGCATCAGGATCATGTCGGACTCGTTGATCGCCTTCCAGCCGGCGATCGAGGAGCCGTCGAACATCACGCCGTCGGCGAAGGTGCCTTCATCCGTGGCCGAGGCCATGCGCGCGGTGTGCTGCCACTTGCCGCGCGGATCGGTGAAGCGGAAGTCGACGAACTTGACGTCCTTTTCCTTGATCAGCGCGAGAACCTGTTTGGCGTCCATTTGTCGTGCTTCCCTTTCCTGTGGTCAGTCGGTGCCTCTGCCCCCAGAGGCTAGGTGTCATACGGCGGCGTCTCCACGCTCGCCAGTACGAATTCGAATGGCATCGTCGATGCTCGAGACGAAGATCTTGCCGTCGCCGATGCGCCCGGTATGGGCCGAACTGCGGATCGCCTCGACGGCCTTCTCGACCATCTCGTCCTCGATGACGAGCTCGAGCTTCACCTTCGGCAGGAAGTCGACGACGTACTCCGCGCCGCGATAGAGCTCGGTATGGCCTTTCTGGCGGCCGAAGCCCTTGGCCTCCAGCACGGTGATGCCCTTGAGGCCGATCTGGTTCAGGGCGTCCTTCACCTCATCGAGCTTGAAGGGCTTGATGATCGCTTCGATCTTCTTCATTTGGCTTGAGCCACCCCGCACACAGACGCCGGGCCCGCCGATCTCGGCGGTCCGTTTGACGCCAAGGAAGCACACTTCATGCCAGACTTATCAACAACGCCTGACCGTGATTTGCGCCTTGCCGCTGGTCATCCCTTGGGCTGATTGTCGAATTTCGCGGCAGAAAACTGCACAAGAAAAGACCAACGCGAGAAGGCGTGATGAAACCCGTCAATTCATTGATGTCCGGCCTCGGGACGACAGTCTTCGAGGTGATGTCGGCCCTGGCCCGGGAGCATCAGTCGGTGAACCTCGGTCAGGGCTTTCCCGACGACAAGGGACCGGAGGCGGTGCGGGCGGCGGCGGCCGAATACCTGATGACCGGGCACAACCAGTACCCGCCGATGATGGGCATTCCGGAGCTGCGCCAGGCCGTGGCCGAGCACGCCAAGCGCTTCCAGAGCCTCGACATCGACTGGCAGAGCGAGGTGCTGGTGACGTCGGGGGCGACCGAGGCGCTGGGCGACTGCCTGTTCGGCCTGATCGAGCCGGGCGACGAGGTCGTGCTGATCGAGCCGCTGTACGACTCCTACCTGCCGATCGTGCGACGGGCAGGGGGCATTCCGAGGCTGGTGCGTCTGGAGCCGCCGACCTGGCGGCTGCCGCGCGAGGCGCTGGCGGCGGCGTTCAACGACCGCACCAAGCTCATCCTGTTCAACACGCCGATGAATCCCTGCTCGAAGGTGTTCGACCGCGCCGAGCTCGATTTCATCGCCGGCCTCTGCCTCAAGCACGATGCCTATGCCGTCTGCGACGAAGTCTACGAGCACATCATCTTCGACGATCGCCGGCACCTGTCGATCATGACACTGCCAGGCATGCGCGACCGTTCCGTGCGCATCGGCTCGGCCGGGAAGAGCTTCAGCCTGACCGGCTGGAAAGTCGGTTATGTGACGGCGGCGCCCGAGCTGATGAAGGTCATCGCCAAGACCCATCAGTTTATGACCTTCACCACGCCGCCAAATCTGCAATGGGGGGCCGCGACGGGGCTGCGGCTGGGCGACGGGTATTTCTCGACCCTGGCGTCAGACATGCAGCGGAAACGCGACCACCTGGCCAGCGCCTTGGCCGGCATCGGCTTCGAGGTGCTGCCCGCCCACGGTACCTATTTCGTGACGACCGACTTCCGGCCGCTGGGGTTCAACGGCACCGACGAGGATTTCTGCCGGCACATCACGGTGAAGGCCGGCGTTACGGCGGTGCCCGTCAGCGCATTCTACGACCAGCCCGAGAACGCACCCCGCCATCTCGCCCGCTTCTGTTTTTGCAAGCACGATGCGACGCTGGACAGCGCGATCGAGCGCCTGAGGGCTCACTTCAAAAGTGACCACACTTGATGGGTGACTTTTATCACATAGCGCCAACGACAAGGATCACTACAACTTCGCGCAGCAGACTCCGGCCAAGTCGACCTGTACTTACTGCACCGGGATTGCTAAAATATTGGTAATTTGCCGCTGGACCAGTGTGAAATGTCGTATCGCAGTGCCTGGCAGCGCATGAGCTGACGAAACCGTGTCCACAACCACTGCCTCCAGACCTGCCCGGATCGACGGCCGCCGCCTGCGCAGCGAGCGGACGAAGCAACTGATCATCGAGGCCTATCTTGCGCTCCTGCGCGAGAACCCGGGAACGTCGATGCCGACGGCTGCGCGCATCGCCGAGCGCGCGGGCTACTCCGTGCGCTCGATCTTCGAACGCTTTCCCGACCTCAACAAGCTCAGGGCCGCGGCCGCCGACTACCAGCTCGCGCAGGCGGCGGCGCTGGCCCCACCTCGCAATATCGACGGCGATCGACAGACCAGGATCAAGTCGCAGGTCGAGACCCGCGCCGGCACATGCGAGCGTGGCGTGGCGTTGTGGCGCGTGCTGATCTTCAGCGTCGACGAGGACGAAGAGCTGAAGCCGCGAGTCCGTATGGCGCGCGAGCGCACCATCGAGCGCATGGAGATCATGTATCGGCCCGAGCTCTCGACGCTGTCGGACCGGGATCGCAAGCACATCCTGATCGCGCTCGAAGCCATCACCGACTTCGAGAGCTGGGCGCGCATGCGCGAACTCCATGGCTTGTCGTTCGAGGAAGCGTGCAGCGTGTGGGTTCGCGCCGTCGACCGCATGTTGCCGCCGACGCCGCCGAGCTGAGGCCGACGATGGCCCGGCCTTCGTCTTCGTCGCCACCGGACGGCAGGCGTCTGCGCAGCGAGCGGACCAGGCAGGCGATCATGGAAGCCTATGTCGAACTGCTGCGGGAGAAGCCCGAGATTCCCACCGCCGCCCAGATCGCCGCGCGGGCCGGTATTTCCACGCGGTCGATCTTCGAACGCTTCGTCGACCTGCAGGGCCTCAGCCTCGCGACGGTGGACCATGCGTTCGCGATGGCGGAGGCGCAGGCCGCGGCGCGCAACACCGACGGGGACCGGGCGACTCGCCTTCGGTCCCATGTCGAGACCCGTGCCCATGTTTGCGAGCGCTGGCTGCCGGTTTGGCGCGTCGTCGTGGCCAATCAAGGCAAGCTGGATGAGTTGCGCAACCGTGTTGCCTTCATTCGACAGGCGATCGTCAAGCGCCTGGAGCTGATGTATCGGCCGGAACTGGACTTGCTCGCCGGCAACGAGCGCCGCGACCTGCTGATCGCTCTCGAATCCCTGGTTGATTTCGAAAGCTGGGGACGCATGCGAGAGGGCTATGGCCTGTCGTTCGACGAAGCATGTTCGCTCTGGCTCCGGGTGATCGATCGCATGCTTCCACCCACACCTGCGGCCCGGTCATGAGCAAGATCGACACGATGCCGGCGAGGTTCACTCGCGTCGATGGGCGGCGGCTGCGCAGCGAGCGGACCAAGCAGCTGATCATCGAGGCCTATCTTGAGCTGGCGCAGGAGCATTCGCCACGAGTGCCGACGGCGGCCGAGATCGCCCATCGCGCCGGCTATTCCGTGCGCTCGGTGTTCGAGCGGTTTCCCGACATCCGGGCGCTGCAAATTGCTGCCGTCGACTACGCCCTGGTCCAGGTGGCCGCCCTTGCACCGGCGCGCGACACCGAAGGAGGCCGGGCGACACGGATCAAGACCCAGGTCGAAACGCGGGGGCAGAGCTGCGAGCGCTGGTTGCCGCTTTGGCGCTCGCTGATCGCCAACCAGGGCGATTCACCCGAACTCAGGCAACGGATCCTGCTGTCGCGCGAACGCGTGCGAGAACGGTTGGAGCTGATGTACGGGCCGGAACTGGCAACTCTGGACGCTGCCGAGCGGCACCGTCTGCTGATCGTGCTTGAAGCATTGACCGACGTCGAAAGCTGGGCGCGGATGCGTGAGTTCTTTGGCTTGTCGTTCGAGGAGGCCTGCCTGGTGTGGCGGCAGGCGATCGAGCGGTTGCTGCCGGAAACGCTGGCCGCTTGACTAGGGAAATTTAGTAACTTGCTATAAAATATGGACTAATTGCAAAGAAAAATTTCAGTATAGGGCTGTGAAATTGTAGTTCAGGCAGGCTGCGATATCGTCCGATTGCGTACCCCGGCTTGCAGATGATCGGGCGGAGCCGTTCATGCGAACGGTTGGCGACCACACTACGATCCGAATCCTTGCCTGCCGCAACCGCTGCTAAACTTTCCCGGACCGACGGTCGCCGCCTGCGCAGTGCGCGGACAAAGCAGCTGATCATCGAAGCCTACCTGGAGCTGCTGCGCGAAAGCCCGCAGATTCCCACCGCCGCCGCCATCGCCGAGCGCGCGGGCTATTCCGTGCGCTCGGTATTCGAACGCTTTCCCGACCTGCATGCGCTGCGCGTGGCTGCAACCGACTACGCCTTCACCCAAGGCACGGCACAGGCCGTGGCGCGCGAGTTTTCCGGCGATCGGAGGACACGGCTCAAATCCCATGTCGAGACGCGCAGCTGGATCTGCGAGCAATGGCTGTCCCTGTGGCGCGCGCTGATCGGCAATCAGGGCGATTCAAGCGAGCTCAAGTCCAGGATAATGCTCATCCGGCAGGCGATCCTGAAGCGTATCGAGTTGATGTACGAGCCGGAGCTTTCGACCCTGGGCGAGATCGAGCGCCGCCAGACCGTGATCGCCATCGAGAGCCTGATCGACTTCGAAAGCTGGGCGCGCATGCGGGAGTTCAGCGGCCTGTCCGTTGAGGAGGCGCGCGAGGTCTGGATCAAGTCGATCGACCGGCTCCTGCCGCCGACGCCTGTTTCTTGACGCTTTAGGCCGGCAAGCGTAGGAAGGCGCCGCTTCGCGGGAGCGACCACGGTGGCGGCCGTAGCTCAGTTGGTTAGAGCGCCAGATTGTGATTCTGGATGTCGCCGGTTCAAGTCCGGTCGGCCGCCCCAATCGCTCACCTCGGCTGGCCGTCGAGTCCTCTGTGCGTGACCTGACGCCCCGCGACGATCTCGTGCTCCTGACCTGCGCCGAGATGGCGCGCGCTGACGCTGCTGCGATCGCGGGCGGTGTGCCGGGCATCGACTTGATGGAGGCGGCCGGGCGGGCGGTGGCCGATTGTGTCACTGCGAACCATCCGCGGCAGCCCGTCGTGGTGCTGTGCGGCCCCGGCAACAACGGCGGCGACGGCTTCGTGGCGGCGCGGCATCTCCAGGCGCGGCGCTGGCCGGTGAGGGTCGGCCTGCTCGGCGAGCGCGCCGCGCTGAAGGGCGATGCCG
>JAEWIV010000150.1 GCA_023386865.1 Pseudomonadota bacterium | reverse complement strand
GTGCGTGACGTGCGTCTCTATGGCATCGACACCGTCATCGTGGCCCTTCCGCCGGCGGCCGAGCATCAGCTCGTCGAGACGCTGAACAAGCTGACCGTCGTGCCGGTCGACGTCCGGCTCTGCCCCGGCGAGTTCGCGCTTCGGCTCGGCGCCGCGCAGACGAGCCATATCGGCGGCCACACCTTCCTCAACGTCATCGACCGGCCGCTGCGCGACTGGCGGTGGATCGCCAAGTCGGTCGAGGACCGGATCCTGGGCGGGCTGATCCTGGCGCTGATCTCGCCGGTCATGGCGGCGATCGCACTTCTGATCCGGCTCGACAGTCGCGGACCGGTGCTGTTCCGTCAGAAGCGCTACGGCTTCAACAACGAGCTGATCGAGGTGCTGAAGTTCCGCACCATGTACCAGGATCGGTGCGACTCCGCCGGCGAGCAGCTCACGCAACGCAACGATCCGCGCATCACGCGCGTTGGTGCGTTTCTGAGGCGCACCAGCCTCGACGAACTTCCGCAATTCCTGAATGTGGTGCGCGGCGAGATGTCGATCGTCGGACCGCGACCGCACGCGCCGGCAGCGAAAGCTGGTCGCCTTCTCTATCAGGAGGCCGTCAGACACTACGATTCACGACACCGGGTGAAACCGGGCATCACGGGATGGGCGCAGATCAATGGCTGGCGTGGCGAGACCACCACTCTCGAGCAGATACGGAAGCGTGTAGAGCATGACCTTTACTACATCGAGCATTGGTCGATCGCCCTCGACCTCCGCATTATCGCCCGCACCATCGTCGGCGGTTTCACCGGCCGCAACGCGTTCTGAGACGGAACGCGGCTCGGCCGTCCGCTGCCTATGGGTGACGATGGCCGACCCGGAGCCGCGCCATAACGGCCAGTATGTCTATTCCGGCGGGTTGATCGACTCGGTGGCGGCGGCGGGCGGCGACGTCGAAGTGCTGGGACTCGGCCGCTCGGACTCTCCGCGCACCAGCGGAGAGCGTTCCAAGCATGTCGTGTGGTGGCTGCCGGACGACAATCCGCACTCGCGGTGGGGCAGCCTCGCCTCGACGCTGCCCAACATCGCCTATCGCTGCCGCACCAGCGGCATGCGGCGCATGCTGCAGAAGCTGCTGCGCCGGGATGCCTGGGACGGCATCGTCTTCGACGGCATATCGGCGGGATGGGCGCTGCCGGCCGTCCTCGAGCACTACGCCGGCCGCCGCGACCGGCCGCGCCTCATCTACGTCTCGCACAACCACGAAGGCAGCGTGCGCAGCCAGATCGCCGAAAGCCAGCCGTTGTTCCTCAAGCGCCAGGCCGTGCGTCTCGATGCCCTCAAGGTCTGTCGCCTCGAACGCGAGCTCGTCGACGCCGTCGACTTCATCACCGCGATCACGCACGAGGACCTGACGCTCTATCGCCGCGAGAATGCCAGCAAGCCGATGGACGTGCTCACGCCCGGCTATTGCGGCCGCCGCGTCAATCAGCGGCGGATCTCGGCGGCGCTGCCGCGCCGGGCGGTCATCGTCGGCAGCTTCGACTGGATCGCCAAGCGCATGAACCTCGCCGAGTTCGTCCAGGTCGCCGACCCGCTGTTCGCCGACGCCGGCGCAGAGCTGCAGGCCGTCGGCAGCGGCGACGAGACCTTCCTGCAACAGCTCCGCCAGCAGAGCCTCGCCACCCACATCACGGGAACCGTGCCCGACATCGCGCCCTATCTCGACCAGGCACGGATCGCCATCGTGCCCGAGCGCAGTGGCGGTGGCTTCAAGCTCAAGGTGCTGGAGTACGTCTTCAATCGCGTCCCGGTCTTCGCCTTGGCCGGGTCGTTCGCCGGCGTGCCGCTGCGCCACAACGACAGCGCCATGCTTTATGCCGACCATGCCGCCCTCGCCCATGGCGTGCTCGAGGCGATGGACGACGTCGATCTCCTGAATCGCCTGCAGGAACGGGCATGGGCCGCCTGCGCCAACAACTTCGACTGGTCGAGCCGCGGCCACCAGATCGTCTCGGCGATCGCCAACGGATGAGCGCCTGAACGCGTGTAGCTGGCGGTAACGGCCGCGAGGGAGCATGTCTTCAGACGCCCTGCCGTGCCAGTCGGATGGCGAAGACCAGATCCAGTAGCCCATATTCGGCGGGCTCTCGACGCCCTGGCGCAACGTCGTGGCCGTGCCGGCAGGAAGTGAGACGGACGTGCCCGGCCATCCCGAGCAGCTCCCGGCAGTCCTCGAGGGCGGTCTGCGCTTGCGCGAGCGAGGCGGCGAGAGTCTCATTCAGCAACTCGTCGCGCAGCCGAGCCCGCCGAAGCTCTCGACGACGGCGTCCCTTTACCCACCTGGGTCCCGTGAACGACGATCAGCCCGGTAGACCTCGCGCGAGCAGTCGGTGATCAGCGGCGGGGCCAGACGGAGGGCATTGCCGCTACCCACGCCCCGTGCCGAGCTACACCGCCAAACGGGGCACGATCCACGATCTGGAGCTCAGATCGGGCGGGCAGCGGCCCATTCCCGCAGCGGTGTCCGGCTGAAGCGCTCGACGGGCGCCACAGCACCCGCGCACGGCGGCCGTGTTCCTGACCGCGCGGCGTCACGCAGCGCTCAGTGGCGTAAAGATCTCAACGGGAGGGAAAGACGTCTGCAGGACCGCCGACAGAGGGGTCACGAGCGGGACCGATGCTCATGACCCCTCCACTCGCCTTTTCGCGGGGGTCCGCGGCGGGCGGCCGTGCCAGAGTGGATGCAACGAGGTGGAACCGCACGCGGTCTCACCTCGATGCATCGTGCTCTACGCCACGGCGCGCTGGGCTTCCGGCACGACGTTGTCGACGTACCAGCGGTAGGTCGCGGCCAGCCCGTCACGCAGCGGCGTGCGGGCGCGCCACCCGAGGGAAGCGGCGAAGTTGGTGTCCACCATCTTGCGCGGCACGCCGTCGGGGCGGCTGGAATCGAACTGGATACCGCCCTTGTAGCCCACCACCTTGCAGATCAGGCCGACCAGGTCGACGATGGCCACGTCGGAGCCCGGCCCGAGATTGACGATTCCCTCGTCGGAATAGTTCTGCATCAGCCAAACCATGCCGTCGGCGGCATCGTCGACATAAAGGAACTCGCGGCGCACCGCACCGGTCCCCCAGACGTCGATGGCCGGAGCGCGCGACCGCATGGCGGCGTGCGCCTTGACGATCAGCGCCGGCACCACATGGCTCTGCATGAGGTCGAAATTGTCACCCGGCCCGTAGAGGTTGGTCGGCATGACGGAGATGAAGTCGCAGCCGTACTGGCGCCGATAGGCCTGGCCGAGCTTGATGCCGGCGATCTTGGCGACGGCATACCATTGGTTGGTGGGCTCGAGAGGCCCCGTGAGCAGCGCGCTCTCGGGGATCGGCTGCGGCGCCAGGCGTGGATAGATGCAGGACGACCCCAGCAACATCAGCTTCTCGACGCCGACGCGGCGCGAGGCTTCCACGATATTGCTCTGGATCATCAGGTTGTCATAGATGAACTCGGCCGGCCGCGTGTCGTTGGCGTAGATGCCGCCGACGCGCGCCGCCGCCAGGAAGACGGCCTGCGGCTTGGCTGCCGCCATCCATTGCTCGGTCTGGTCGGGCCGGCGCAGGTCGACCTGGTCGCGCGGCGCCACCACGATCTCGCAGCCCTCCCGCTGCAGGCGACGCACCAGCGCGCTGCCGACCAAACCGCGATCGCCGGCGACCCAGACGCGCTTATTCCGCAGCGTGTAGCTTGGGTTCGTAGACATTGTTGGCTCCCATTCTCTTCAAGACGAGGCGATCGGCTTCCACCATCTCGGCGACAAGGGCGGGGAAGCTCGTGCGATGCCGCCAACCCAGCTTGGCCGCCGCCTTGGCGGGATCGCCAAGCAACAGGTCGACTTCGGTCGGCCGGCGATAGTTGCCGTCGATCGCCACCAGCACCCGGCCCGTGTGCCGGCAGCAGCCCTGCTCGTCGTCGCCCTCGCCACGCCATTCGATCGGCTGGCCGATCTGCTCGAAGGCCAGCTCGACGAACTCGCGCACCGTATGGGTCTCGCCGGTCGCCAGCACGTAATCGTCCGGCTGGTCCTGCTGGAGGATGCACCACATGCCCTCGACGTAGTCGCGGGCATGCCCCCAGTCGCGCTTGGCGTCGAGGTTGCCGAGATAGAGCCGCTCCTGCCAGCCGCGTTCGATCGCAGCGACAGCGCGGGTAATCTTGCGGGTCACGAAGGTCTCGCCGCGGATCGGCGATTCGTGATTGAACAGGATGCCGTTGGAGGCGTGCATGCCGTAGGCTTCGCGGTAGTTCACCGTGATCCAGTAGGCGTAGAGCTTGGCCACCGCGTAGGGGCTGCGGGGATAGAACGGCGTCAGCTCGCGCTGCGGCGTCTCCTGGACCTTGCCGAACAGCTCCGACGTGGAAGCCTGGTAGAAGCGCACGTCGTCGTTCATGCGCAGGATGCGGATGGCCTCGAGCAGCCTGAGGGTTCCCAGCGCATCGGTGTTGGCGGTGTATTCCGGCGTCTCGAAGCTCACCTTCACGTGGCTCTGGGCCGCGAGATTGTAGACTTCGGTCGGCTTCACCTCGCCCAGCAGGCGCAGCAGGTTGGTCGAATCCGTCATGTCGCCGTAATGCAGGAAGAGGCGGGCGGCGGCATCGTGCCGGTCGCGATAGAGGTAGTCGATGCGTTCGGTGTTGAGCAGAGACGAGCGGCGTTTGATGCCGTGTACGATGTATCCGCGACCCAGCAGGAAGTCGGCGAGATAGGCGCCGTCCTGCCCGGTGATACCGGTGATTAGCGCGATTTTTTGAGACATGTTTGCCGACCTCTCGGGTTTACGCGACGCTTCAGGAGGGATAGGCGATCCGTTCGGCCACTCGGCCCCACGAATAGTTCTGCAGGACATGGCGTTGAGCCGTCGACGCCATGCGTTCGAGCCGCCCCGGATCCGAGACGGCGTTGACAATGGCCTCGCCGAGCGCGGACGGATCGGCGCGATCGACGAGAAAGCCGTGCCGGCCGCCATCGACCAGCTCCGGCAGACCATTGCGATTGAGGCCCATGACCGGCGTGCGAGACACCATGGCCTCGAGATAGACCTGCCCCCAGGGGTCGTTCAGCATCGGCTGAACCAGCAGCGTCGATTGACGATAGAGCTGCTGCAGGCGTTCCCACGGCAGATGGGCGTGCAAGGTGACGCCGGGCCTTTCGCCGACGAAAGCGCGGCTGCGCTCGTCGCCGACGATGGTCAGGCGAAGATCGGGACGCTGCCGATAGGCCCGGTCGAAAGCGTCGAGCAGCAGCAAGCCGCCCTTGGCCTTGAACAGATGCTTGGCGACGAAGAGAAGCGCCGGCTTGTCGTAGCTCTTCGGCCCCTCATACGGCTCGATCGCGCCCATGCCCGACCCGACGGCCGTGACTTTCTCCGGCGACAGGCCGTAATGGGCGATCAGGTTGTCGCGAACATAGGCACCGAAGGTGAAGACATGGGCGAGGCTGCTCAGGGCCTCGCGTTCGGCCTGCTCGAACGCCGCCAGGGCCCGCTTGTTGTAGCGGCAGACATCGATGTGATGGGCCCGCGTCAGCGCCCAGCTATGGTCGCAGTAGAGATAATGCTTCACGCCCGCCGCGACGTCGCAGGCCGGCAGGTCGAACGTCCCGGTATGCAGCACATGGCGTGCGCCGATGCGCTGCGCCTGCTCGGCGACCCGGGCAGCGAGCCGATGTCGCGACCGCCGGCCGCGCAGCACCTGCTCTGTGCTGATCGGCCGGCCGAGCCCAGCGACCATGTCGCAGGCCGCCACGCCGATCTTCTCCAGCCGGCTCATGCTGGGCCGGATGCTGTCGACGGTCACGCCGAGCCGCTCGAGTTCCTTCGCGAGATTCGCCGGCGCTCCGGACCACGACTTGAGGTCACGCGGATCACCGAACACGCACGTGATCGCCACGCGGTCGAAGCGCCGCGCGCCGACTCGTGTGGCGACGTGAGTGTCGAGTGGGGCGTTCATGGTGAGGCGCATGAAACATCCCACCTCCCAAGCCCGCTAGTGATTAACCTGTGACTTGGATTTGCACGGAATCGACGCCACAGATTGATCACGTAATGCGCCGCCACCCTCCGTGATACTGCGCGACGTACCGCGATCGGGAGACGCCGTCGTATGCACGGATCAATCGAAGCCAGAGACGCGACCGATATCCGCGTCGTTGCCGACGCCATGGCACGAGACGACGGCGCGCCGGTGCGCGACGCGCACAATGGCGCGCTGGCGTTCTTCTGCCCGGACGTCACTGATGCCAGCACGTTGAAGCGCGTCGAGCAGTTCATGGACTACGGCTACAAGGTCACGGTGTTCGGCTTTCGTCGCGAGCGTTACAATACGGATTACCAACCGTCGTGGCCCAACGTCCCGCTCGGATTCACCACCGATCTCAAGTACTGGCAGCGGCTGAGGGCGTTGCTGCACGCCATTCCCGCGCTGTTCACCAATCGCCGCACCCTTGCACGCGCTTCGATCTTCTACGCCCGCAACATCGACCAGCTCCTGCTCGCGCTGCTCGGCCGCCTGATCGCATTCTCGCGTGCGCCGATCGCCTACGAGGTACTCGACATTCCCGCCATCATGATGCGCCGCGGACTCGCGCCGGCCTTCCTGCGCGCGATCGAGCGGTTGTGCCTGCGACGCGTCCGCCTCCTCGTCCTGTCCTCGCCGGGCTTCCATCGCAATTACTTCGCGGCCGTTCAGAAATATGCCGGCGCCTGGTTCCTGCTCGAGAACAAGCTCTATCCATCGCCGGCCCGTGCCCGGCCGGTGACGATCAAGCCGGGTCTCGGTCGCCGGCCGTGGGTGGTCGGCTACTACGGCCTGATCCGCGGCGAGGCCACCGTCGATCTGATCGCGCGGCTCGCCCGCCGCCTGGAGGGCCGCGTCGTCTTCAAGTTCGGCGGCGTGTTCACCACCCTCGAGCAGGCCAAGTTCGAAACCGTCCTGCGCCGCTGTCCCAACGTCGCCTACAGCGGTCCGTACCTGCCGCAGCAGGATCTGGAGCGGCTCTATCGCGAGGTCGACTTCGCCTGGGCGCTCGACCTGGAGCATACCGACCACAATTCGCGCTGGCTGATGCCCTGTCGCTTTTACGAAGCGGGCTACTACGGCGTGCCCTGCCTGGCCGTCCACCGTTTCGAGGTCGGCAACGTCATCGAGAAGCATCGCATCGGCTGGACGTTCGACGCGCCGCTCGAGGATTCTCTTGTGCGCTTCTTCGAGCGGCTGACGGAGACGGACTACGAGCTCATCCGGGCCAGGCTGGCCGCGGTGCCACCGAGCATGTTCGTCGCCGACGAGGACGTCGCCCAGCTCTGCGAGACATTGGCGCGGGCCGCCTAGTTCGCGAGGCGATCGAGTTCTCAGGCCTTGATGGCGGCGCGATTGATCATGACGCAGTCGAACTCGACCAGCCGCAGGGCATTGTCGCGACTCACCGGATAGAGGCCGGTGATGTCGAAGCCGCGGTCGTCGAGATACTGGATGGTCTCGGCGTAGCCCGGCATGCCCTTGTAGATGCGACGCACCGAGGCTTCGGTCTGCAGCGCCTTGACCGCCGGCAGGCTGGCGGCCGCGCCGCGCAGGACCTCGATGTCGAACCCCTGGGTGTCGATCTTCAGGTACGGCCGGTCGAAGCCGATGCGCTCGCGCAGCCCGGGCAACACGCCGTCGAGGGTGCGCACCGCGACCGTCTCGGTATGGTCGGCGACGTTGAGGCCGGCATAGTCGCCGACCCGATCGTGATCGGGCTCGAGGAAGGAGCTGAACTGGTCGGAGACCATGACGTTGATCCGCAGCGAGGCGTCGCTGCTGCCGAGGGCGTAGCCTTCGATGTGCCACGTCTTGTCGCTGCGGCTGCGCTCGCGCAGCGCCTCGACATGGCGGCTCACCGGCTCGAAGGAAACGATTGGGCCGGCGAACTGCACGCGCTCGCGCAGGAAGTCGTGGTACTGGCCGGCGTTGGCGCCGACATCGAGCACGCAATCGATCTCCAGGCGGGCCAGCAACTCGCGCAAGTGAAGCGCGAAGTCGCGCTCCTTCATTTCCCGCAGCGGCACGATGTCGTAGCCGAACGAGCGGCTCATCTTCAGCACCGTGTCCTTCACGATCTTGAGCATGGCCTCTCCATTCCTGCGCTGCAGTGATAGTGGCTCGCCCGCCAACGAACGCCCTCGTGATCAGTGTGTGATCGGTCGCCGCGCCGATTGAGTGCGTTGACGCCATCGACCACCTTCTGCCCTCCAAACCCCGGAGGAATCGATCGTTGTTCGCGTCCACCGTTCGCGGCCCGGTGCTGGTCACCGGCGGCGCCGGCTACATCGGAAGCCACGTTTGCAAGGCGCTGGCCGAAGCCGGCGCGCGGCCGCTCTGCCTCGACACGCTCGAGAAGGGGCATGAATGGGCCGTGCGCTGGGGCGACCTGGCGCGCGGCGACGTCGGCGACGGACGCCTGGTGGAGGAGATCTTCCAGCGCCACAAGCCGCAGGTGGTCATTCATCTGGCGGGCTATATCGAAGTCGGCGAATCGGTCGCCAATCCGGAGCGCTATCTGGTCAACAACTCGGCCAAGAGCCGGGTCCTGATCGGCGCCGCGATTCGGCACAAGGTCGAGGCGTTCGTGTTCTCCAGCACATGCGCGGTCTACGGCCTGCCGCAGTCCGATCTCCTGCGCGAGGATCACAAGATCGCGCCCATCAATCCCTATGCCGCCTCCAAGGCAAGCGTCGAGCGCGCGCTGGAGGCGGCAGCGTGGCGCGGCCTGCGCTCGGCGTCCTTGCGCTACTTCAACGCCGCGGGCGCCGATGCGGGCGGCGAGATCGGCGAGGCGCATGAGCCCGAGACCCACCTTCTGCCGCTCGCCGTCGACGCCGCGCTCGGCCTGCGCGGAACCCTGGTCGTACACGGCGAGGATTACCCGACCCGCGACGGCTCGTGCGTGCGCGACTTCGTGCATGTGTCGGATCTGGCCGATGCGCACCTCAAGGCCGTGGAATGGCTGATGCGCCAGAAACCCGGCCGCGGCCGGCACGACGTGTTCAACCTGGGTTCCGGCTCCGGCTACAGCGTCAAGCAGGTGGTCGAGCAGATCGGCCGCGCGGTGGGGCGGCCGGTCCCCCATGTCTTCGGCGCGCGCCGGGCAGGCGACTCGCCGCAGCTCGTAGGCTGCATCGCCAAGGCCCAGCGCGATCTGGGATGGGTGCCGCAGCGTGGCCTCGAGACCCAGATAGAAGACACCGTGCGCTGGCGCCGCGCCATGGCCCGATAAGGAACACCGGGCCGTCGGCCGGCGTTTTTCCTGCGGTCCAAGGCCGTTTCCGGCCAAGACGAACGCAGGAGGCTCCTCGTGGCGGACGATATTCGCGGCCCAGGCAACGGGCTCCTTTACGTGCTGCTCGGTGCACTGTGCCTGGTCGTCGTCGGCGGCGGCTACCACGTCTATCGGACCAAGCAGGACCTCCCTTCCCTGCCGCAAGCCGCGGCGCCGCCGACAGCGCCCCCGGTGGCGACGCCGCTCCCCGCCCCGGCCGCCCCGCCGGGGGGCAGCGAGCGCCGTCAAAACGCCACGCACATCGCCAGCCTGGTCGAGGCCGCGCGCGCGGCGATCGCCCGGCGCGACTACGGCGCCGCCGATCGCGCTCTCGACGAAGCCGAGCGCATCGACGCTCACGACCCTGTGGTGGTCAGGACGCGCAACGAGTTGGAGGAGGCGACGGCTCGTCCCCAGGCCCCGGTGGGAAAAAACTGATCTGCTGCGATCTCGCCGCTGGCAAAGAAAAGCCCACCCGCGTTCAACGGGTGGACCCAGTCCAAAAGCGAGAATGCGGATCGGACGGAGCCCACGTGCGGCTCCCGTCACATTCCTACTCTAGCGTGTGTAGACGGTCGTCGTCGTGGCCCTGGGCGCCGTGTCGGTGTAGACGACGGCGGATGGCGCAGGCGCCACGACGGCGGTCGAAGGCGCCGGTTGGACGGTCCGCTCCTCGCGGACCATGCAGGCCGACACCAGCATGGCGCTTACGAGGCCGGCCAGGATGAGAAGCGGCTTCATGGTTTGCTCCCTATCGCGTATAGACCGTCGTGGTCGCGGTAGCGGGCGCCGGATCGGTGTATACGACCGTGTTGGACGCCGGCACCGGTGTGGCAACGACGGTCGCGGCCGGAGCGGCTGGCCGCTCGACGGTCTCATGCCGGTAGGTGCAGGCGCTCAGCAGGCCAACGGCGGCGATGACGAAGATGGAAAGAGCCTTCATCGGTTGTACTCCCTGTGTGGCACGACAACGGACCATGCGTTCGCAGGTTGCGGTCAAAAACAGGCAACCGAAGCCGCGCAACCGCCCATCCTTGCGGCGCGTTTATCCCTTGCCGGTTTCTCCCATGTACCGGCCCCCGCCTCGAAGGCCGCTCCTCGACAGTATCGGTGAGTGCGCTCGAGGCGGGGCCTGGCGGAGAGCCCGCAGCACATCGGGCACGAGGTGCTGAGTGGCGACCGAGAGCGCGGGCATTCTCCTCTATAAACGCACGGGCGGCAGGCTGCTGGTATTGCTGGTGCATCCCGGTGGCCCTTTCTGGCGCAACAAGGACGAGGGCGCCTGGTCGATCCCCAAGGGCGAGCGTGGCGTCGACGAAGACCCGGAGGCGACGGCACGACGGGAATTCGTCGAGGAGCTCGGCATCCTGCCGGCAGGCGCGCTGATCCCTCTCGGAAGAGTTCGTCAGCGCGGCGGCAAGCAGGTCGACGGTTTCGCGCTCGAGGGCGATCTCGACGTCGAACGCATCGCGGGCAACACCTTCGAGATCGAATGGCCGCCGCGCAGTGGCCGTCGGCAGGCCTTTCCGGAGGTCGATCGCGCGGCATGGTTCGCGCCCGAAGCGGCACGGCGGAAGATCAACGCCGGACAAAGACCGTTGATCGACCGCCTCGAGGAACTCTGCGCAAGGACATGAAAAAGGCGGCCCTCGCGGGCCGCCTTTCTTGTCATGAAAACGATGGTCGCGTCAGCTCGGACCGATCGGGCGGCCGGGCCAACGGTAGCCGGGGGCCGGCAGAGGGATCTTGTTGGCGATCAGCGAGTTCTCGAGCACCGGAATACCGGCCTGGTAGTCGCCGGCTTCGCACTTGGCGATGGCGGCTGCTTCAGGCGTGTCGAGCTGCGAGGTGCGGTACTCGCGCCACTTGTCGCTCAGGGCCTTGCAGTAGCTGCGGGGATCCGAGAACACGGTGGTCGTCGACACCATCTGGCCGCCGTCGAACACGATTTCGACGCGCCGATTCTGCGGCTCGCGCACGCCGTCACCGGTCTGCACCAGCAGGCCCTGCTCGCCACGCCCGACGACCTGGATGACGTCGGCCGGCACGCCTTGGCGGACGAGCTCGCTCTTGACCGCGTTCGCCCGACGCAGCGACAGCGCCATGTTGTAGTTCTCCGGGCCCGACGTGTCGGTATGGCCGGTAGCGGTTATGCGCGCAGTTCCACGCGCCTTGAAGGCAGCGGCGGCCTGCCCGATGGTCTGCACCGCCTGTTGCGACAGGTTGGAGCGATCCCAGTCGAAGAAGACCATGAACGACTGCGGCGCCGCGACGGGCGGTGGCGGCGGCGGCGGTGGTGGCGGCGGCTCCGATGAGCAGGCAGCCGCGAGCAGCGCCGTCGCAAGGACAACCAACAGTTTCCTGAACATGATGATGTGTTCCCTCAAAGCGGAGGCTTCAGAGGGGCTGGAGATCCCCTCCGGACGGCGCGTCAGCGCGCGCAATCGAAAGAGAACGCCACAATCCTGCCGCGGTTCCGGTAGCGTGCAGAATGTCAGGAGGGAACTTTTTGCAGTGCCGGTTCAAGCAGCCAGCTGGTAGAGCTCCGCCACATTGTCCCGCAGGATACGCTTCTTCAGTTCCGGGCTGAGATGGCTCGTTTGCTCGGCGATCACGTCCTGGCTGCGCGGCCAGGTCGAATCACTGTGCGGGAAATCGTTCGCCCACATGAGCTGATGGGGGTCGAGCTGATCGGCGAACTGGAACGCCGTCCAGTCGTCCTGGAACGTCAGCGCGATGTGCTTGCGGAAATACTCCGACGGCAGGCGCTGCAGTTCCTTGCCCTTCATCCAGTAGCGATGGCGCTTGTAGGCATGGTCCATGCGGTACATGAAATGGGGCGCCCAGCCTGCATCGGCTTCGACGCAGACGACGCGCAGCCCGGGATGCCGCTCGAACACGCCGGAATAGACCAGCATTCCCATGATGTCCTGGCAGCCGCGAATGATCGACAGGAAGCTGTTTATCTTGGGACCGCGCGGCTTGATCATGGTGTTGTCGCCGCTCGACGTCAGGATGTGGAAGCTGAGCGGCAATTCCAGCGCCACGGCCGCCTGCCAGAACGGATCGTAGGCCGGGTCGTCGTAGTCCTTCTCGCCGGGATTGCCGGGCATCATGACGCCGCGGAAGCCCATCGCCTTGATGCGCTCGAGATCCTCGATGCCTTCCTTGACCGTGCGGATGCAGGTCTGGCCGAGGCCGATCAGGCGGGCGGGGTCGTGCGACACGTAGGTCAGCAGCCATCGATTGTAGGCGTCGAAGCAGGCCTTCTTGTAGTCGAGGTCGGGGTGATTGCAGAGCAGCATGCCGACGCTGGGGTAGATGACCTCGGCGGCAACGCCGTCCTTGTCCTGGTCGGCCAGGCGCCCGGTCGGATCCCAGCCGCTGCGATGCAGATCGTCGAACCTGGCGCCGCCGATGCGGATGTCCTTGGGCTCGACGCCGGCTGCGGCGATCAGGCCCATCGGCACCGGCGTCTTCATGCCCTCGACGACGTAGATGTCGCCCATGCCTTCCTTGTAGACGACGTGCGGCGCCCTATCCCGCCAGGCCGGGTCGATATGGTCGACATAGCAGTTGGGCGGCTCGGTGATATGGGAATCGGCCGAAATCGGACGCCAGTCCATTGAGAACTCCTCCTGCGACGCCCGCAAATCGTAGACAGACGCGGCGTGCCGCCGCAAGGAGCCGCGGAACGCCCGTTTCGGCGAGCGGCAACGGTTGAACCGCCCCCGGCGCTATGGCATACCCCGCCCCGCCGAGGCCTGCAGGCCTTCCGGGCGCTGCCGTAGCTCAGTGGTAGAGCACTCCCTTGGTAAGGGAGAGGTCGACAGTTCAATCCTGTCCGGCAGCACCACCGCTTCCCGTGATATCGCTGGTTTTCGACGTCGCGCCTGGAGAGCCGGGCGCGCGGGTGAATGAGATGGAACCGCACGCGGTTCCATCTCATCTCATTCCGCTCTAGCATGCCACCCATGGCTGGGAAGCGGCGGGCCTTCGCGATTGTCGCGAATGTTGGCGCAGCAGTTGCTGCCGTCCTCGCGTTCGGTGTGTGGCAGCGCTTCCAGGCCCCCCGACATCCGGCCGACGTCCACGAGGGTTTCTACCAGCTGGCCGACGATGTTGGCTTCATCGCAAGAGCCAACAGGCAGTGGCCGTTCCATCCAGAGGCCGAGGGTCGCAAGGTTTTCGCCGCGACCTATACCATCGGCCCGGATCACTTCCGCGTCGTGCCCGCAGCAATCGACAATCCGGACGCATGCGTTCTGGTGTTCGGTGACTCTTTCTCGTTCGGCTATGGCGTGTCCGACGACGAGACCTTCGCCGCCCAGATCGTCAAACGAAGCGGACGCCGAGTAGCTGTCCATAATCTCGCAGGGTCGGGCTGGGGCCCGCACCAGTTCCTTGCCGCGTTGCAGTCCGGCCGCTTTCAGAAAGCCATCAAGTGTGAGCCCACCGACGCTGTGTTTCTGATGATCCCGTCCCTGATCTGGCGAGCGAATGGCGTGGGGAACACCTGGGACGCTAACGGGCCGCGATACCGCCTGGCCGACGACGGCAGGCCCGTGCGGGATGGAGCCCTGGGAGGGCCTGATCCCTACAACTGGCGGCGCTGGATCGGCATCCAGCCAGTCGGCAAAGGCGAAGCCATGAAGCTCGCGCTAGCTGTGATCGTCGAGGCCGCCAACGAGCTCAAGAGGGTCTATCACGGCATCAGCATGCACTTCATATCCTACCGGGTCTCCTCATGGAGCGATGTCGGCCTGTCCGCCGACGATATGTTGGGGTTCGAGTATCGACTGCAGCAAGCCGGCATCACACCGCTGCCGTTGGAGGCGGTCATTCCGCGATACCGCTTTGCCATGGCCGACTACATACTGGACCCGACCGACCATCACCCCAACGCGCGAGCCCACCGGCTCATCGCCGAGTTCATCCTCCGACAGATCAATGAGGATTAGCGCGGCCCCGTGCAGGCCCACGTCCAGGATAGTGAACGGCCGGGACGTATCCGCCACCAAACGATCAGCAGCCGCAGCCCTTCTTGCCCTCCTGCTTGGCGTTCACGTCGGCCACGCAGCAGCCGCTCGGTGTCTCGGCGGCCTTCGGTTTGGGCGCCGGACCGCCACAGCATCCCGCAGCACCGGCTTTTGCCTCGGCGAGATCGGCTTGCGGTCCCGGTCCGGAGCACACGCCGGTCTCGGGCAGCACCAGCTCGACGCGGGCGGCGGCCTCGTGGTCGCCGGCGATCTCGGCAGCGATCGAACGCACCTGCTCGTAGCCCGTCAGCATCAGGAAGGTCGGCGCGCGGCCGTAGCTCTTCATGCCGGCGAAGTAGAAGCCGGGCTCGGGCTGGGCGAGCTCGCGCGCGCCGTGCGGACGCACCGTGCCGCAGCTGTGGAGGTTGGGATCGATCAGCGGCGCCAGAGCGGGCGGGCACTCCACGGCGGGATCGAGCGACAATCGAACCTCGCGCAGGAAGTCGAAGTCGGGGCGGAAGCCGGTCGCCACCACCAGCTCATCGACCGTCACGAAGCGGCCGCAGCACGCCGAGCCGGCGCCGACGCGCAGCTTGTCCCCCTCGCGGCCGAGGTGGGAGACACGGAACCCCGCCTCGACACAAATCTTGCCGTCCGTCACCAGCTTGGCGAAAGCCGTGCCGAGTGCGCCGCGCGCCGCGAGCTTGTCGTTGGCACCGCCGCCGAACGCCTTCTCGGGCTTGTCTCCGCGCAGCAGCCAGATCACGGTCGTGCCGGGCGCCTCTTCCTTGAGGCGCGCCAAGTCGATCAGCGTGCCGACCGCCGAGTGCCCCGAACCGAGCACCGCGACGGTGCGGGCGGCGTAGCGGGCGCGCTCGCGGCCCAGCACGTCGGGCATGCCGTAGGCGACGCGGTCCTGGGCCTCGCGCTCGCCGACCGCGGACAGCCCGTCGGCCCCGGCCGGGTTGGGCGAGAACCAGGTGCCGGTGGCGTCGATCACGGCGTCGGCCTCGAGTTGCTCCGGTCCCTTGCCGTTCTGGTAGCGAATGGTGAAGGGCACGGAGGCGCGGCCAATGCTCTTCATCTTGTCGAAGCCCGACCGGCCGACGCTGGTCACCAGGCTGCCGGTGTGGATGTGGTCCTTGAGAGGCGTGCGCGTGGCCAGCGGCTCGAGGTACTGCGCCACCAATTCGGCCCCGGTCGGATACTGGCCGGGCGGCGGCGAGTTCCAGCCGGCTTTCGTCAGCAGCCGCCCGGCAGCCTTGTCGATGGCGTATTCCCAAGGCGAGAACAGCGGCACATGCCCCCATTGGCGCACGGCGTGGCCGACCTGCGGGCCGGCCTCGAGCACCACCGGTTCCAGGCCGCGCTCCAGCGCGTGCGCGGCGGCGGCGAGGCCGACGGGACCGGCGCCCAGTATGGCGATCCTCCTGGGCTTGCTGAGCGTGTCGGGCATGGCGTGCTCCGGTTCTGCTGGAATGATCGAAATATCAGGCCGAATTCTTACGCGGCGACCTTCGACGACCTGGCGGCGGCCGGCGGGCAGGTGCCTTCGGCGCAGCATTCCTCGTTCATGTAATCGATCAGGCTGCGCATCAGCTCGTAGTTGGTGTGGCAAAACAGCGTTGTGCCTTCACGAGTCTGGGTCACGAGGCCGACGACGACCAGCGCCTTGAGATGGTGCGACAGCGTCGAGGCGGCGATGTTCAGCCGCTCCTGTAGGCGGCCGACCGCCATGCCCTCTTCTCCGGCGCGCACGAGGATGCGGTAGATCTTCAGGCGCGTCGGGTTGCCGAGGGCCTCCAGGCGGGCGGCAGCATCGTCGAGCTTCATGAGATCAATCTATGGTTTCGCAGGCGACTGTCAACCGTATTTCTAGAAAATTAGAAATAAACAATGCCGCTCACCGCTCGCCGGCGGCATCGGCCGACACGCCGGCACGGCGCACAACCGCAGCGCCACCGTCGTACCAGCCCTTGCTGGCATTGACGATCTTCACCACCGACAGCATCACCGGCACCTCGATGAGGACACCGACCACCGTCGCCAGGGCAGCGCCCGACGAGAAACCGAACAGGCTGATGGCGGCTGCGACCGCAAGCTCGAAGAAGTTGCTGGCGCCGATCAGGGCCGAAGGGGCCGCCACGCAATGCGCCTCCCCGGTGGCGCGGTTCAGCAGATAGGCCAGGCCCGAGTTGAAGTAGACCTGGATCAGGATGGGCACGGCGAGCAGCGCGATGATCAGCGGCTGGGCGATGATCTGCTCGCCCTGGAAGCCGAACAGCAGCACGAGCGTCGTCAGCAGCGCGATCAGCGAGAGCGGCTGCAGCCGCGACAACAGCGAAGTCAATCCCACCGTTCCGGTGTTCGCCAACACGCGGTGGCGAACGACCTGCGCCAGCAGGACAGGCACGATGATGTAGAGCGCGACCGACAGCAGCAGCGTATCCCACGGCACGGTGATGGCTGAGAGGCCGAGCAACAGGGCGACGATGGGCGCGAAGGCGAACACCATGATCGTGTCGTTCAGCGCGACCTGGGTCAGGGTAAAGTCGGGCTCACCGTCCGACAGGTTGCTCCAGACGAACACCATGGCTGTGCACGGCGCGGCAGCCAGCAGGATGAGGCCCGCGATGTAGCTGTCGATCTGGTCAGCCGGGAGCCACGGCCTGAAGAGATGGTCGATGAATAGCCAACCTAGCAGGGCCATCGAGAACGGCTTCACAGCCCAGTTGATGAACAGTGTCACGCCGATCCCACGCCAATGCTCACGCACCTTGTCGAGGGCGCCGAAGTCGACTTTCACCAGCATGGGTATGATCATCAGCCAGATCAGCACCGCGACCGGCAGGTTGACGTGCGCTACTTCGGCCGCACCGATGGCGTGGAACAGGTTGGGAAAGAAGTGTCCCAAGGCGATGCCGGCGACGATGCAGAGCGCGACCCAGACCGTGAGGTAGCGCTCAAAGAGCGACATGCGAAATCGTCTTTTTTAATTCCATCGTTCGCGAATAATAGAATATCGCCCAGTGCGTCAAGCTGGGTGGCTGCCTCGCCGCGGATCAACGCCCAACTGGAAAATGCCGCTGACAGCGCAAAGAGCTGCCGGAGCACGGTGACCGCGCCCCGGCAGCATCGGGATTGCCCCTAACGCGTATACACGGTCGTCGTAGCCGGCGCCGGGTCTGTGTAGACCACGGTACGCTCGGAGACCGTCGGCGCGGGCCGTTCGACCCCGCGTTCCGAGGTGGCGCCAGTGCAGCCCGGCCCCCGCCCGCGGGCGGCGCGG
>JAEWIV010000112.1 GCA_023386865.1 Pseudomonadota bacterium | reverse complement strand
ACCTCCTGCTGGGCGGCTACTCGCGGCGCCGGGACGCCGCCGGGCTGAAGCAGTCCCTGGACGACGTCTACCGGCGCTTTCCGCGGCTCAATGAACGGCGTAGCCAGAAGGCCTCGACCCTGTCCGGTGGCGAGCGTCAGATGCTGGCGCTGGGCCGCGCCCTGATGGCCAAGCCCCGGCTCCTGATGCTCGACGAGCCGAGCCTCGGTCTCGCCCCGCTGATCGTGCGTGAGGTCTTCAGGATCATCTCGTCCCTGCGCGAACTCGGTGTCTCGATCCTGCTGGTCGAGCAGAACGCTCGCGCCGCCTTGGAAACGGCCGATTTCGGCTATGTCCTGGAGACCGGCGAGATCGTCCATTCGGGCGCCGCCGCAGACCTGATGCATGACCCGCGCGTCACCGCCAGCTACCTGGGCGGCCACTGATATTTTATATTTGAAATTTCATCCCTAAAGGATATGGTGAGTCGTGTTCGTCTCTCCTGACGGAGAGAGGGGCATGATGAGGAGCCTCAGGGATGAAGGTTGCTGTCCTCGGCGCCGGCCCCGCCGGCCTCTACTTCGCCATCTCGATGAAGCGCCGCAACCCCGCGCACGAGATCACCGTGTTCGAGCGCAACAGGCCGGACGACACGTTCGGCTGGGGCGTCGTGCTGTCGGCGGAGACGCTCGACAATCTCGCGGCCAACGACGCGGTGAGCGCGGCCTGGATCCGGGACTACTTCGCCTACTGGGACGACATCGCCGTCATCCACAAGGGCGTGCGCACCGTCTCGACCGGCCATGGCTTCTGCGGCATCGGCCGCAAGCGGCTGCTCCTGCTGCTGCAGCGGCGCGCCCAGGACCTCGGCATCGAGCTCCGCTTCGAGACCGAGATCGACGATCCACGTCCTTTCATGGCGAGCCACGACCTGGTGATCGCCGCCGACGGCCTGAACTCGCGCTCGCGTTCGGCCTTCGCCGACGTCTTCAAGCCCGACATCGACGTGCGCAAGTGCAAGTTCGTCTGGCTCGGCACCCGGCAGAAATTCGACGACGCCTTCACCTTCATCTTCGAGGAGACCGGGCACGGCTGGGTGTGGGCGCACGCCTACCAGTTCGAGCCCGAGACCGCGACCTTCATCGTCGAATGCAGCGAGGAGACATGGGCCGCCTGGGGCTTCGGCGACATGACGCGCGAGCAGTCGATCGCGACCTGCGAGCGGATATTCGCCCGCCATCTCGACGGCCACAGCCTGATGTCCAACGCGGGCCATCTGCGCGGCTCGGCCTGGATCAATTTCCCGCGCGTGCTCTGCGAGCGCTGGTCGCACGAGAACCTCGCCCTGCTGGGCGACGCCTCGGCGAGCGCGCACTTTTCGATCGGCTCGGGCACCAAGCTCGCTCTCGAGAGCGCCGTGGCCCTCGCCGACTACCTGCATTCCGAGCCCGGTCTCGCCGCGGCGTTCGAGAAGTACGAGAGCGCGCGCCGCACCGAGGTGCTGCGCCTGCAGTCGGCGGCACGCAACTCGCTGGAATGGTTCGAGAAGGTCGAGCGCTATCTCGACCTCGACCCCGTTCAGTTCAACTACTCGCTGCTGACCCGCTCGCAGCGCATCAGTCACGAGAACCTGCGCCTGCGCGATCCTGCGTGGCTGGACGGCGCCGAGGCGTGGTTCCAGCGCCGCGCCGGCAACACCGACAATCAGCATCGCGCACCGATGTTCGCGCCCTTCCAGCTGCGCGACCTGAAACTCGCGAACCGCGTCGTCGTCTCGCCCATGGCCCAGTACAAGGCGGTCAATGGCTGCCCGACCGACTGGCACTTCGCCCACTATGCCGAGCGCGCCAAGGGCGGTGCGGGCCTGGTCTATATCGAGATGACCTGCGTCAGCCCCGAGGGCCGCATCACGCCGGGCTGCACGGGTTTTTACGCCCCCGAGCACGAGGTTGCCTGGAAGCGCCTGGTCGATTTCGTCCACGCCGAGACCGAGGCGAGGATCTGCGCCCAGGTCGGCCATTCCGGCGCCAAGGGATCGACCCAGCTCGGTTGGCAGCAGATCGACGCGCCGCTCGAGAGCGGGAACTGGCCGGTGATGGCGGCGTCGGACGTTGCCTGGTCGCCGGCGAACCAGGTGCCCAAGGCGATGGACCGCGCCGACATGGTGCGCATCAAGGCGCAGTTCGTGGCCTCGGCGGAAATGGCCGCGCGCTGCGGCTTCGACATGCTCGAGATCCATGCCGCCCACGGCTATCTGCTGTCGTCTTTCATCACGCCGCTCACCAACCATCGCACCGACGAGTATGGCGGCTCGCTGGAGAACCGGCTGCGCTATCCGCTGGAGGTGTTCCATGCCGTGCGCGCGGTCTGGCCGGCGCACAAGCCGATCGCCGTGCGTATTTCCGCCAACGACTGGATGGGCGACGAGGGCGTGACGCCGGCCGAGGCCGTCGAGATCGCGCGGCTGCTGCAGGGAGCCGGCGTCGACATCTGCGACGTGTCGGCCGGCCAGACCTCGAGCCGCGCCCGCCCGGTCTACGGCCGCATGTTCCAGACGCCGTTCTCCGATCGCATCCGCAACGAGACCGGCATGGCGACCATGGCGGTGGGCAACATCTACGAGCCCGACCACGTCAACTCGATCCTGCTGGCCGGCCGCGCCGATCTCGTCTGCCTGGCGCGCCCGCACCTCGCCGATCCCTACTGGACGCTCCATGCCGCGGTGCAGCTCGGCGACCGCGACGTGAAGTGGCCCGATCCATATCTCAACGGCCGCGACCAGCTGTACCGGCTGGCCGACCGCGGTGGCAGCGCGACCATGGGGTTGAAAGTATGATTCTAGGCAAGCATGCGCTGGTGACGGGCGGCGGCACGGGCGTCGGACGGGCGATTGCGCTGGCCCTCGCGGAAACGGGCGTCTCGGTCACGATCTGCGGTCGCCGCAAGGCCAAGCTCGAAGCCGTGGCCGGCGAGAACGCCCGCATCTTCCCGATCGCGGCGGACGTCACCGACGAGAGCGCGATGGCTGCTCTCTACGCCGAGGCCGAGGAGCGGCGTGGCCCGTTCGACATCGTCGTCGCCAACGCCGGCGGGTCCGAAAGCGGCCCGGCGCATAAGACGTCGCTCGCCGACTGGCGGCGCACCCTCGATCTCAACCTCACCGGATCGTTCCTGACCGTGAAGCCGGCGCTGGCCGGCATGGCCAAGCGCAAGGCCGGCCGCATCGTCTTCGTCGCGTCGACCGCGGGGCTGAAGGGCTACGCCTACGTGGCGCCTTACGTGGCGGCGAAGCATGGCGTCGTCGGCCTGATGCGCGCGCTCGCGACCGAGACGGTGAGGTCGGGCGTGACCGTGAACGCCGTCTGCCCGGGTTTCGTCGAGACCGACATGCTGGAGGAGTCGGTGCAGCGCATCGTGCGCACAACCGGCCGCACCGTCGAGCAGGCGCGGGCGAGCCTCGCCGCCACCAATCCGCAGGGCCGTTTCATCCAGCCGGCGGAGGTCGCGGCGGCCGTGCTGTGGCTTTGCAGCGAGGCTGCCGGCTCGATCACCGGCCAGGCGCTGTCGCTGTCGGGAGGCGAGACGTGGTGAGCGAACCGCTCTCCGCCTCGAAGGAGAAGCTGCGGCTGTGGATCCGCCTGCTGCGCGCCTCGCGCATCATCGAGGGCGAGCTGCGCGAGCGGCTGGCCCGGGAATTCGACACCACTCTGCCGCGCTTCGACGTCATGGCCGCCCTCCACCGTACGCCGGACGGCATGTTGATGAGCGACCTGTCGCGCTTCCTGCTGGTCAGCAACGGCAACGTCACCGGCATCGTCGACCGGCTGGTGTCGGAAGGCCTGGTGCAGCGCGGCCAGCGCGAGGGCGACCGTCGCACGTCGATCGTGCAGTTGACGCGGGCCGGCAAGGAGGCGTTCCGCACCATGGCAGCGGCCCACGAAAGCTGGATCGGCGAGCTGCTGGCCGGCGTCACCAAGAGCGACGCGCGGCAGCTCGCGTCGATGCTGAAGGCCTTTCGCAGCAACTGGGAGGAACGGCAATGAGCAGCATGGCGGGCTTCCGGCCCAGGCATTTCCTCTGGCAGGTCGAGGGCAAGGTGGCGCGCATCCAGCTCGACCGGCCGGAGCGCAAGAATCCCCTCACCTTCGAGTCCTATGCCGAGCTGCGCGATACCTTCCGTGAGCTGCGCTACGCCGAGGACGTCGACACGGTGGTGTTCCTGCCCAACGGCGGCAATTTCTGCTCCGGCGGCGACGTGCACGACATCATCGGTCCGCTGGTGACCATGGAGATGAAGGAGCTGCTCGCCTTCACCCGCATGACCGGCGATCTCGTGAAGGCGATGCTCGCCTGCGGCAAGCCGATCATCGCCGCCGTCGACGGCGTCGCCGTGGGCGCCGGCGCCATCATCGTCATGGCCTCCGACATCCGCATCGCCACGCCCGAAGCCAAGACGGCCTTCCTGTTCACGCGCGTCGGCCTCGCCGGCTGCGACATGGGCGCGTGCGCGATCCTGCCGCGCATCATCGGCCAGGGCCGCGCCGCCGAGCTTCTCTACACGGGCCGCAGCATGTCGGCGGCGGAGGGCGAGCGCTGGGGCTTCTACAATCGCCTGGTCGACGCGGCGGCGCTGGAGGCCGATGCGCTCGACATGGCGCGACGCATCGCCAGCGGTCCCACCTTCGCCCACGGCATCACCAAGACCCAGTTGAACCAGGAATGGTCGATGGGGCTCGACCAGGCGATCGAGGCGGAGGCCCAGGCGCAGGCGATCTGCATGCAGACCCGCGACTTCGAGCGCGCCTACCGCGCCTTCGTCGACAGGAAGACGCCGATCTTCGAAGGGACATGACCAGATGCTGGGACCGAGCGCGCATATCGACACCTTCTCCCGCGACAACCTCCCGCCCGCGGCCGAATGGCCGGACTTCCGCCTGGCCGGCTTCGACTATCCCCAGCGGTTGAACGTCGCGGTCGAGCTCACCGACCGCATGGTGCAGAAGGGGTTCGGCGACAATACCGCGCTGATCGGCAATGGCCGGCGCCGCACCTACAAGGAGCTGACCGACTGGACCAACCGGCTGGCGCGGGCGCTGGTCGAGAATTACGGCGTGCGCCCGGGCAACCGCGTGCTGGTCCGCGCCGCCAACAACCCGGCCATGGTCGCCTGCTGGCTGGCGGCGACCAAGGCCGGCGCCGTCGTGGTCAACACCATGCCCATGCTGCGCGCCGGCGAACTGGCGCAGATCGTCGACAAGGCCAGGATCGCCCTGGCGCTCTGCGACACGCGGCTGATGGACGAGCTGGTGGCCTGCGCCAAGGACAGCCGGTTCCTGGAGCAGGTCGTGGGTTTCGACGGCACGGCCAACCACGACGCCGAGCTCGACCGCGTGGCGCTGACCAAGCCGGTGCGCTTCGAGGCCGTCGCCACCGGTCGGGACGACGTGGCCCTGCTGGGCTTCACCTCGGGCACGACGGGTGTGCCGAAGGCCACCATGCACTTCCATCGCGACCTGCTGATCGTCGCCGACGGCTACGCCAGGGACGTGCTGGGCGTGACGCCGGACGACGTCTTCGTCGGCTCGCCGCCGCTCGCCTTCACCTTCGGGCTGGGCGGACTCGCCATCTTTCCCCTGCGCTTCGGCGCCGCGGCGGCGCTGCTCGAGAACGCCTCGCCCGCGAACATGGTCGAGATCATCGAGACCTATCGCGCCACCGTCAGCTTCACGGTACCCACGGCCTACCGGGCCATGCTCAAGGCCATGGACGACGGCGCCGATCTCTCCTCGCTGCGCGTTGCCGTATCGGCCGGCGAGACCCTGCCGGCGCCGGTGTTCAGCGAATGGCTCGCCAGGACCGGCAAGCCGATCCTCGACGGCATCGGCGCCACCGAGATGCTGCACATCTTCATCTCCAACCGTTTCGACGACCTTTCTCCCGGCTCGACCGGCAAGCCGGTGCGCGGCTACGAGGCCAAGGTCGTCGACGACGACATGAAGGAGCTGCCGCGCGGCACGGTAGGACGGCTCGCCGTGCGCGGACCGACCGGATGCCGCTATCTCGCCGACGCCCGCCAGCGCACCTACGTGCGCGACGGCTGGAACCTCACCGGCGACTCCTTCATGCAGGACGAGGCGGGCTACTTCCACTTCGCCGCGCGCTCGGACGACATGATCATCTCGGCCGGCTACAACATCGCCGGCCCCGAGGTCGAGGCGGCGCTCCTGACCCATGCCGACGTGCTCGAGTGCGCCGTGATCGGCGCCCCCGACGCCGAGCGCGGCCAGATCGTCCAAGCCCATATCGTGCTGGCCGATGGCGTCGCGCCGGACGACGACACCGCAAAACGCCTGCAGGAGCACGTCAAGTCGGCGATCGCGCCCTACAAGTATCCGCGCTCGGTGAAGTTCACGACCGCCTTGCCCAAGACCCAGACGGGCAAGATCCAGCGCTTTCTGTTGAAGCAACAAGGCCAATCATGACAACGCACACCATCCTGCAGCCGGCCGGCTGGGCGAAACCCAAGGGCTATGCCAACGGTATCGCCGCCCAGGGCCGCATCGTCTTCGTCGGCGGTCAGATCGGCTGGAACAGCCAGAACCGGTTCGAGACCGACGATCTCGTGGGCCAGGTCCGCCAGACCCTGCAGAACGTCGTTGCCGTCCTGGCCGAGGCCGGCGCGACGCCCGAGCACGTCACGACGATGACCTGGTATCTCACCGACAAGAAGGACTACCTCGGCAACCTCGCAGGCATCGGCCAGGCCTACCGCGAGGTCATGGGGCGCAATTTCCCGGCGATGGCCGTGGTCGAGGTCACGGCCCTGGTCGAGGACCGCGCCAAGGTCGAGATCCAGGCGATGGCCGTCGTTCCGGCCTGACCTGGTGCGCGTTCAGCGCATCGGGCGGTTTTCTTGGATGGGCCAGCGTCTGCTACGCAGCTCGTCCGGTAAGATAGTGCACCTT
>JAEWIV010000042.1 GCA_023386865.1 Pseudomonadota bacterium | reverse complement strand
CACCTGAGGACGGAAGGGTGAGAAACCCTAGAACGTCTTGCTGATGGTGAAGACGGCGCGGGCGTCGCAGTTCATGGTGTTGCTGCAATAGGGGACATCGAGGTTTGTGTCGATGTAGGCGATGGTGAGATCGACGCCCCAGACGGTGGCGGTGAATCCGATCTGCCAGTCCCAGTAGTTGTCGTTGCCGATGCCGTAGTTGGTGAAGCGCTCGACATATTGGTTGCCGACGGCGCCGTAGACCTTGAAGGCGACGTTTTCGTTGAAGGTGTAGGGGATGGGGACGGTGAGCTGGCCCCATTTGTACCAGGCGATGCCCGAATTGCCGAAGAAGTTGGGGCTGTAGCGGACGGCGCCCTGGATCTGGGCGACGCCGAAGTCGTAGCCCAGCACGAGGCCGAACTCGTTGAAGTCGTAGAACAGGTCGGCCGGCGCGCCGAGATAGTTGTATCGGATATAGCCGAGGTCGCCGGTGAGCTTGCCCTCGAGCGCCTTGAGCCTCAGCCCGGCGATGAGGTCGACCTCGGCGATGGTGGGATTGGTGTTGCCGAAATAGACGTTGCTGCCCCAGGCGCCGACATAGGCGCTGAGCGGCACCTTCTCGCTGACGGTCGGCGTTTCATAGGTGAAGGACGGCTGAACCGCGACCTGGCGCTGGGTCTGCGAGATGCCGCGATACGAATAGTCGGTGGCGAAGGCGAAGGTCGCGGTCCACGAGCCGCCGAACGGCGCCTTCCAGACCTCCTTCTCGGCCGGCGCTTCGGTCGTCTGCGCCGGGCCTTGGCCGGGCGTCGGTTGCTGCGCCTGCGCATCCTGCACTTCGGTGTTCTGCCGGCCGGATGCGGCTGGCGGGCTCTGTGCCTCCGCTACGCCAGTTCCACAGCATATGAACAGCCAACAGGCGAGCACGGCTTTGTTTTTGTGCAACACGACCACCCCCGACGCTTCAATTGTTCCTTCTCCGACAGAGTGTGCAAAGCCGGTGCCAAGCCGTTGGGACGGCGCAAGATTCGATTGGCACGCGGCTTGCATTTTTGAGGCCGGAAGATTTGGCGGCGGATGGTCCGCCTGTTGGAGGACAGCCTAATGAAAATGATCATGGCCATCTTCAAGCCCTTCAAGCTGGACGATGTCCGCGACGCGCTGACATCGCTTGGTATCCAGGGCCTGACGGTCAGCGAGGTGAAGGGCTTCGGCCGGCAAAAGGGCCAGACCGAGATCTATCGCGGCGCCGAATACGCCGTGAGCTTCCTGCCCAAGGTGAAGATCGAGGTGGTGATCGACGACGCGCTGGTCGAGCGCGCCGTCGAGACGATCCGCAAGGCCGCCGGCACCGGCAAGATCGGCGACGGCAAGATCTTCGTGACGTCCATCGAGCAGGCGATCCGCATCCGCACCGGCGAGTCCGGCGCCGAGGCGCTGTGATTCCCGTCCTTCAATCAATCAACAATCCGAGGGAAGTACGATGAAGTTCAAGTCCAACCCGCTGATCGCGGGCCTTGGGTCGGCCGGCACGCTGCTGCTGCCGGCTCTAGCGCTGGCCGCCGACGAGAAGCCCAAGCTCGACACCGGCGACACTGCCTGGATGCTGACATCGACGGCATTGGTGCTGATGATGACCATCCCGGGACTGGCGTTGTTCTACGGCGGCATGGTGCGCAAGAAGAACGTACTGGCGACGGTGATGCAGAGCTTCGCCATCACCTGCCTGATCTCCGTGCTGTGGCTGATCGTGGGCTACAGCCTCGCCTTCGCGCCGGGGAGCACCATCGTCGGCGGCCTGAGCCGCGTCTTTCTGCGCGGCCTGACGCTGGACGGCGTGCACGAGCTCGCCAAGACCATCCCGGAGACCGTGTTCCTCTGCTTTCAGCTGACCTTCGCCACCATCACCCCGGCGCTGATCGCCGGCGCCTTCGCCGAGCGCATGAAGTTCTCGGCCATGATGTGGTTCATGGCGCTGTGGTCATTGATCGTCTATGCGCCGATCGCCCACTGGGTCTGGGGCGGCGGCTTCCTCGGCGACTGGGGCGTGCTCGACTTCGCCGGCGGCACCGTGGTGCACATCAATGCCGGCGTGGCCGGGCTGATCTGCGCCCTGGTGATCGGCAAGCGCAAGGGCTTCGGCACCGAGAACCTCGCGCCGTTCAATCTCGTCTATGCCGTGGTCGGCGCCGCGCTGCTGTGGGTCGGCTGGTTCGGCTTCAATGCCGGCTCGGCGGTCGGCGCCAACGGCAACGCCGGCATGGCGATGGCGGTCACGCAGTTCGCGACGGCGGCGGCGGCGCTCGCCTGGATGTTCGCGGAGTGGGCGACGCGCGGCAAGCCGTCGGTGCTCGGCATCATCTCGGGCGCAGTCGCCGGACTGGTCGCGATCACGCCGGCGTCCGGCTATGTGAACCCGATGGGATCGCTGGTGATCGGCATCGTCGCCGGCCTGATCTGCTTCTGGGGCGCCACGGCGCTCAAGAAGGCGATGGGCTACGACGATTCACTCGATGCCTTCGGCGTGCACGGCCTCGGCGGCTTCGCCGGCGCCATCCTGACCGGCGTGTTCGCCGTCGAGGCCATCGCCGGCGAGGGCAAGAAGGGTCTGATCGACGGCAATCCCGGCCAGGTCCTGACCCAGCTCTGGGGCGCGTTGGTCTGCATCGCCTGGTGCGCCGTCGCCACCTTCATCATCCTCAAGATCGTCGATGTCCTGATCGGGCTGCGCGTGACGACCGAGGAGGAGATCGAAGGCCTCGACATCAACCTGCACGGGGAGACGGTGCACTAGGGCGGCATGGGATGGAACCGTCGCGCGGTTCCATCCCGTCTCATTCGCGCGGACCTCTCCCCCGCCAACGGGAAGGGGAGTCGATGGAGCCGAGCAGGGCTGCGTCCAGCGAATCGGGGTCCTTCGCGTCGATCACCTTTTTGGCAATGTCGAAGGCGAAGCCGGCGCGCGCCATCGCGGCGAGGTCGCGGAGGCGCTTGTCCTTGCGTTCTTGGTCCGGCCGGAAGGGGCCGAGGCGACGGCGACGCGCCAGCGCGACGGCGGCCTGCCATTCGCGCGTGGCAGGATCGGTGTCGAGCTCCTGGTCGAGGGCGGCCATCGCGCGGTCGAGCGTGTCGCCGTCGATGCCGGCGAGCTCGAGCTTGCGGCGCGTCAGGCGGGCCGACGTGCCGCGCCTGTGCAGGGAGCGCGCCTTGGTCTGGGCGAACTCCTTGTCGTTTATGGCGCCCGCCGCGACGAACCTGGCGACCAGCGCCTCGATCGCCTGCCCGACGTCCTCCATCACCGGCGCATCGGCCATCCGGGCCCTCCGGACCCGACGATCGAGAATGCGGCGCAAGCCCTCGGCCGTGGCGGGATAGCGCTCGAGATACGACGTCGCCGCGTTCTGCAGGTATTTTGCCGTGATCGGACGCGCCGGACGCTTCACGTTTCAGCCGCGCAAAGGGATGCCGACCATCGCCTGCAGCTCGGCGATCGCCACATCGGGATCGGTGACCTTGATCGTCCGCATGCCCAGCGCACGGGCCGGTTTCAGGTTGATACCGAGATCGTCGAGATAGACGCAATCCTCGGGCTGCACGCCCAACAGGTCGCAGGCGTGCCGGTAGATGCGCGGATCGGGCTTGCGCATGCCGAGCTTGCTCGATTCCACGACATGCTCGAACAGGGTCATGATCTCGGCGACGGCTTTGGCCTTCTCGGCGCTCCGCGCCATGCCCGGCCCTTCGCCGTGCTTCATGTTGTTGGTGATGCAGGCCACGCGGAACGCCGCCTTGCAGCGGCGCAGCGCCTCCACCATCTGCGGCCGAATGTCGCCGCTCAACGACTGAAGGATGCGCCAGCCGTCGACCGTGTAGCCGTGTTGGCGCGCCTCCTCCTCGAACAAGGCGACGAAGCCTTCCAGGGAAACCTCGCTCCGTTCCATTTTTGCCCAGGCATTGGTGTCGCCATTGCGCGCATTGAGGCTGCGAATGAAATCTTTGGGAAGACCGGCCTCGACCTCGTAGCGATTGAAGGCCTCGAAAGGGCTGGAGAGAATCACGCCCCCGAAATCCCAGAGGATCGCGTGGGGGGTTTTTGCATGGCTCATATTCATGGTGGTGCGACCCTGTTTACCTTGTTCCTGCCCAAGTCGGCCCTTATTTCACGCCCTCCATAGGCGACGGGCTGATCGATGACCACCGTTCGCCTTCACTCCGAGCTTAGGAACCCAGCGAATGAGCGAAGCAGCGGTGCGGCCGCGCGGCAACGCAGTGGCACAGTCGAGCGAGGCGGGAATGGGCGACATGAGCCGTTCTGAGACGGGCCGATCGGACGGACGGAATCGACGCGCGGCCGAAACCCGCCGCAAGATCATTGCCGCCGCCAAGGCGATGATCGCCGAGACCAGCACGGCGCCGACCGTCGTGGCGGTCGCCAAGCGGGCCGACGTTTCGGTCCGGTCGGTCTTCCAGCACTTCGGCGACGTCGAGTCACTTTTTGTAACTGTCGTCGACAGCGTACGCGACGACCTGGTCGTGCCGCCGCCGACCCCGAGCAACCGGCCGATGGCGGCCCGTATCACGTCGGTGGTCGAGAACCTGGCGCAGGTTTTCGACAAGATCGTGCCGTTGCGGGTAGCTGCCGGCCAGTTCGTGAACCATCCGGCGCTGACCGAGCGCGCCAAGGTCTCCAAGCAGGAGTTGCGCGAAGTGACCTTGGAGGCATTTGCGCCCGAGTTCGCGTCCCTGAGTGAGCAGGCCAAGGAAGAGCTGCTGGACGCCATTGGCGCCGCCCTGTCGCTCGAAGCGTGGATCGTGCTGCGTCGCCGCGACGGGCTGAGCTTCGAGCGCGCAACCGCCGTGTGGCGGCTTACGCTCGAGGCCCTGTTGGCGCACGGCTTCGCGGTCCCCGCGACCGAATAGCCTTCCCCTGGTCGCCAATTGACTTCGCGTTTGAGATCAGTGAGTTAAAGGCCGCTAAAAGGGCGGTAGCACGGGGCAAATGGCGACCAGCCAGCTTCACGAGGACTTTTCGCGCGAGGAAGAGGTAAAGGCGGGCACCGACCGCGGCTTCGGTCTCGTCTTTGCCGGCTTCTTCGCCATCCTGGCGGCGTTTTCGCTGTGGCACGGCAGCCGGACGTGGCACTACACGCTGCCGATTGCGGCGGTGTTCCTGGTGGTGGCGCTGGTCTACCCCCGCGTTCTCGCACCGCTCAACCGGCTATGGCTGAAGTTCGGTCTGCTCCTGTACAAGGTCATGAATCCCCTTGTACTGGGGTTGCTGTTCTTCGTGACCATCATGCCGATCGGCCTCGTCATGCGTGCTTTTGGCAAGGACTTCCTTCGCCTCAAGCGCGATCCCCACGCCAAGACCTACTGGATCGACCGCACCCCGCCCGGGCCGCCGCCGCAATCCATGAAGAACCAATTCTGATCTGAAAGGGACCAAGGGCTATGGGCTCCATTCTCGTCGAACTCTGGGACTTCATGAGGCAGCGCAAGAAGTTCTGGCTGCTGCCGATTCTGATCATGATGGTGATCTTCGGCGGCCTGATCGTGCTGACCAAGGGCTCGGCCATCGCGCCGTTCGTCTACACGCTGTTCTAGGAAGGAGCGGACGCCTCCATGCGCGTGCTCGGCATCTCGGCTTTCTATCATGACAGCGCCGCCGCGCTGATCGAGGACGGCCATCTCGTCGGCGCCGCGCAGGAGGAGCGCTTCACGCGCAAGAAGCACGATTCGGGCTTCCCGCAGCACGCGGTGCAGTACTGCCTCGACGAGGCGGGCATCAAGCTTCAGGACGTCGACTATGTCGCCTTCTACGATAAGCCGTTCCTGAAGTTCGAGCGCTTGCTCGAGACCTACCTCGCCTATGCGCCGCGCGGCTTCCAGTCCTTCCGCATGGCCATGCCGCTGTGGCTGAAGGAGAAGCTGTTCCAGAAGACGCTGCTGCGCGACGAGATGAAGCACTGGCAGCCGGACTTCGACTGGCACAAGCGGCTGCTGTTCGGCGAGCACCACCAGAGCCATGCCGCCTCGGCGTTCTTCCCGTCGCCCTACGAGGAAGCGGCCGTGCTGTGCATGGACGGCGTCGGCGAGTGGGCGACGACATCGCTCGCCTGGGGCCAGGGCAACAAGCTCGAGATGCTGAAGGAGATCCACTTCCCGCATTCGCTCGGGCTGCTCTACTCGGCGTTCACCTACTACACCGGCTTCAAGGTCAATTCCGGCGAGTACAAGGTCATGGGCCTGGCGCCCTATGGCGAGCCGAAGTTCAAGGACCTGATCCTCGACAAGATCGTCGACCTCAAGGAGGACGGCACCTTCCGCCTCGACCAGCAGTATTTTGACTACTGCACCGGCCTGCGCATGACGAACGAGAAGTTCGGCGAGCTGTTCGGCGGCAAGGCGCGCAAGCCCGAGGAGCTCCTGACCCAGCATCACATGGATCTCGCGGCGTCGGTGCAGGCCGTCACCGAGGAGATCGTGATCCGGCTGGCGCGCTCGGTGAAGAAGGAGACGGGCGCCAGGAACATCTGTCTGGCCGGTGGCGTGGCGTTGAACTGCGTCGCCAACGGCAAGCTGCTGCGCGAGAACCTGTTCGACGGCATCTGGGTGCAGCCGGCGGCAGGTGATGCCGGCGGCGCCGTGGGCGCGGCCTATGCCGCCTATCACGGCTACCTCGGCCAGGCGCGCAAGCTCAATGGCCATCTCGACGGCATGGCCGGCTCCTATCTCGGCCCCGAGTTCAAGGACGACGAGATCGAGAAGCGGCTCACTGCCGCCGGCGCCAAGTTCACCAAGCTCACGCGCGCGGACATCATCGAGCAGACGGCGCAGGCGCTGGCCGACGAGAAGGCGGTGGGCTGGATGCAGGGACGCATGGAGTTCGGCCCGCGCTCGCTCGGCGCCCGCTCGATCCTGGGCGACGCGCGCTCGCCCTCGATGCAGAAGACGCTGAATCTCAAGGTCAAGTACCGCGAGTCGTTCCGTCCCTTTGCGCCGGCGGTGCTGCGCGAGGACGTCGACAAGTACTTCGACATCAAGAGCGACAGCCCCTACATGCTGATGGTGGCGCCGGTGAACGAAGACCGCCGGCGCGCCATGAACGAGACCGAGCAGGCGCTGTTCGGCATCGACAAGCTGAACGTGCCGCGTTCCGATATTCCGGCCGTCACGCACGTCGACTACTCGGCCCGCATCCAGACGGTGCACAAGGAGACCAATCCGGCCTTCCACGACCTGCTCAGCTCGTTCAAGGCCAAGACCGGCTACTCGGTGGTGGTGAACACCTCGTTCAACGTGCGCGGCGAGCCGATCGTGTGCACGCCCGAGGATGCCTTCCGCTGCTTCATGGGCAGCGAGATCGAGGTGCTGGTGGTGGGCAACTGCTTCCTCAAGAAGGAAGACCAGGACCCGGCGTTGAAGCTCGACTACAAGAACGCCTTCGAGCTCGACTAGCCTCATGCGGGCGGTCGTCTGCGATCGCCTGGGCGATCCCTCCGTCCTGCAGATCAAGGATGTGCCGGTCCCCGAGATCGGCCCGTCCGACGTCCTGATCAAGGTCGGTGCCGCATCGGTGAACTTCCCCGACGTGCTGATGCTGACGGCGGCCTATCAACACAAGCCCGAGCTGCCGTTCACCCCCGGCATGGAAGGCGCCGGCACGATCGATGCGGTCGGCGCCGAGGTGAAGAAGTGGCGCGTCGGCGATCGCGTGATCTTCGGCGTGCGACCGGGCGCCTTCGCCGAATATGTGAAGGTGCCGGCTTCCGGCAACCTGATCCCCCTTCCCGCGGGCTGGTCGGACGCCGAGGGTTCAGCGTTCCGCGTCGGGGCGACCACCGCCTACCATTCGCTGGTCCATCGTGCCGGGCTGAAACCGCGCGAGGTCCTGCTGGTTCACGGCGCCTCGGGCGGCGTCGGCATGGCCGCGGTCCAGCTCGGCAAGCATCTCGGCGCGCAGGTCGTCGCCACCGGCAGCAACGACGATCGGCTGGCCGTGGTGCGCGATCAGGGCGCCGACCTCGTGATCAATCTGGGGAGCGCCGACTTCGTGTCGGTCGTGAAGGGCATGACCGACGGCCGCGGCGCCGACGTGATCTACGACCCGGTGGGCGGCGAGGTGCTGGAGAAATCGATGCGCGCGGCGGCCTACGGCGCGCGCCTGCTGGTCGTCGGCTTCACCTCGGGCGGCCCGACCAGGATCATGTCCAATCATGTGCTGATCAAGGGCCTGTCCATCCTCGGCGTGCGCGCCGGCGAGGCGGCGCGACGCGCGGGCGCGGGCTCGGCCTACGCCCGGGATTACGCGGCGGAGTTGCCGCGGCTGGCGGCGCTCGGCGTCATGCGGCCGCACATCTCGCATCGCTTCCCGATGGAGCGCGCGGCTGACGCTTTTCGCGTGCTGATCGACCGCGAGGTCGTCGGCAAGGCGGTGATAGAGATCGCCGGCTGAATCCGGCAGGATTTTTGCTGCGCTACCGCGAGAACAGGATCGTCACCTTGCGATCCTTCTCCGACTCGTTGTAGTTGCCGAGATTCATGTTGCCGAAGGCCTCGGGATCGGCGGCGATCACGATGTGGTTGGCGGGATACCCGGCACGGATCATTTCGGCCGCCACGGCCTGCGAGCGCTCGCGGGCGAGCTTGGCGTTCATCGCCTTGTCGCCCAGCTTGTCGGTGTGGCCGACCAGACAGATCGATGTCACCTGACGATCCTTCGCCGTCTTGACCGCCTCGGCGATCTTCGACTTGTCGGCCGGCCGCACATGGGCGCTGCCCAGGTCGAACAGCACCCACACCGGCTGCGGCTGGTTGGCGCCACCACCGCGCGCGCAGGAGCCGACGGTCTGGCCGAAGGACGGTGTCGCCGCCAACAGGACGCCGGTCGCGAGCAGCAGGCCGACTTTGGTCATTTGAGTTCTCCTTTGAGCGCCATTTCGACGAAGGGCAGGCGGTCGTTGCCGAAGAACATCATATCGTCCACGAAGCAGGTCGGTGCGCCGAATACGCCGCGCGCCACCGCTTCGTCCGTCGTGGCCTTCAGCCGGTCCTTGACGTCCTGGTCCTGGATGCGGCCCGCGATCCGCGCGGCATCGAGACCTGCCGCCGCCAGGACCTTCGCCACTTCACCCATGTCGTTCAGATTGATGCCGTCGACCCACATCGCCTTGTAGATGGCCGGATGGTAGCGCTCGAAAAAGCCGTCGATCTGGGCCGCCGCCGCGCCGCGCATCAGGGCCAGCGTGTTCACCGGGAAGAACGGATTGCGGTTGAACGGCACGCCGTAGTGCCTGGCCCACAACGGCATGTCGAACGCGCTCCACTTCGACTTCGCTGCCACCGTCATCGGCGAGGCGTTGCCGGTCGACTTGAACACGCCGCCCAGGAGCATGGGCTTGCGCACCAGGCTGGCTCCGGCGCGCTTGGCAACAGCCTCGACCTGGGTGTCGGCCAGGTAGGAGTAGGGGCTGCCGTAGTCGTAGTAGAATTCCAACGTGCGGGCCATTGCGGCACCTCCTTGCTTGTCGCCAGCCTGCGCTGCTTCTAGCCTTGCCTCAAGAACGGGCTCGATAAAGTCAAGGGACGAGGCGCATGAGCAGGGTTGCGGGCAAGGTGGTGCTGGTGAGCGGCGCCGGATCGGGCATCGGCCGCGCCACCGCCGCGCTGCTCGCCAAGGAGGGCGCCACGGTGATCATCACCGACATCAATCGCCCGGGCGGCCTGGAGACCGTGCAGCAGATCGGCGGCAAGGCGCGGTTCGAGGAGCACGACACCTCCAAGGAAGCCGACTGGAAGCGCATCATCGACGATGTCCTCGAGCGTGAAGGCGCGCTGCATGGTCTGGTCAACAATGCCGGGATCTCGGGGCCTTTCCCGGCGACCTTCGAGACCGAGACGGTGGAGCAGTGGCAGCGCATGCTGTCGGTCAACGTCCAGGGCGTGTTCCTCGGCTGCAAGTACGGCGTGCCGGCGATCCGGCAATCGGGCGGCGGATCGATCGTGAACACTTCCTCGCTGGCGGCGTTCCTCGGCACGCCCGACCTCTCGGCCTACGGCGCGAGCAAGGGCGCGGTGCGGCAGTTCACCAAGACGGTGGCGATCGACTGCGCCCGCAAGGGTTACAAGGTGCGCTGCAACTCGGTGCATCCCGGAGTCATCCTGACGCCGATGGGCTCTTCGGTGATGCCGAGCGACAAGGCGCGCGAGAGGATGCGCAACAGCATCCCGTTGCGCGAATTCGGCGCGCCCGAGGACATCGCCTATGGCATCCTCTACCTGATTTCCGATGAATCGCGTTTCGTCACCGGTACCGAGCTGGTGATCGACGGAGGCATGAACGCCATCTAAGGCATCGACGGACGGAGACGGCAATGCAGCACGCCGACCAGGTTGCGTATCTCGAGCGCATGTTGAGTATGGTGCGTACCAACACGCGGGATGACGGCCCGGGTGTCATGCACACGCCGGTCGAGGGTTACTACGACCCCGTGCGCTACCAGCGCGAGGTCGATCTTCTGTTCCGCAAGTATCCGATCGTCGTCGGCTTCTCGAGCCAGCTGCGCAAGGCGGGGGACTTCGTCGTCCACAACGAGACCGGCCAGCCGATCCTGGTGACCCGTGGCACCGACGGCGTGCTGCGTGCCTTCCTCAACGTCTGCCGCCATCGCGGCGCGGCGGTCGAGCAGAAGCCGTGTGGCGCCAACAAGCGAGCCTTCGTCTGCGCCTATCACGGCTGGAGCTACGATCTCACCGGCCGCCTGGTCGGCATCACCGACAGCGCGACTTTCGGCGAGCTCGACCGGAGCAAGTATGGCCTGCGGCGGCTGAAGCTGGCCGAGAAGTTCGGCTTGGTCTGGGTCGTGCCGACGGCGCTCGAGGACCACGAGGACACGAGCCTCGACATCGAGCGCTATCTCGGCGCCATCGGCCCCGACCTCGCGGGCTGGGACATGAAGGATTGGGAGCTGCACAGCTCCGAGCCGCTGCGGCCGCGCATGAACTGGAAGCTGGTGATCGACACCTTCCTCGAGCTCTACCACTTCCGCTACCTGCACCCCGGTACGGTCTATCCGCTGTTCCTCGACAACATCGCCACCTACGAGCGCATGGGCACGCACATGCGCTGGGCGGCAGCCAAGCGCACGCTGACCGAGCTGGAGAGCCAGCCGAAGGACAGCTGGCGCATCCGCGATCATGCCATCGTCTTCTATTCGCTCTTCCCCAACACCGTGCTGACCTACACCCAGGATCATTGCGGGGTGTTCTCGAGCTTCCCCGTGTCGCCGGACGAGGCGGTGCTGCGGTTCTCGATGCTGGTGCCGCCGGAGGAGAAGGCGGCCAAGCCGGAAAAGTACTGGAAAGCCAATGTCGACCTGTTCGCCAACGCGCTGGTCGAGGATCTCGGCATCGGCGAGACCATCCAGAGGAACTTTCGGAGCGGCGCCAATCGCCAGCAGACCTTCGGCAAGTTCGAGAAGGCGCTGGGCTGGTATCACCAGGAAGTGGCGGACGCGGTGGCGGGCGGCTGACGTCGTGCGCCGCCTCCTCTCCTAGCCCCTGCCCTCATGCTCCTCTCCCCCGCCAGGGGGAGAGGTTGGGAGAGGGGATCGCAGGCAACCTACTTGATCGTCACCTGATGCGTGACCTTCTCGCCGTCGGTGACGGTGAGCTCGCGAAAGCCCAAAAGCTTCAGCAGGTCGAAGAACGTCGCGTCCTCGGCCACGGTGCGCTCCTGGAAGAACGGCGACAGCCGCGACATGGTCGTCATGTTGGCGAGCAGGGCGCGCATGCGATAGACCGTGTTGAGCTCGCCCTGCTGCAAGCCGACGATGATCATCTTGTCGGCCTTCTCGCCCTTGGCGAACACCGCGTAGGGAACGCGATAGGCCGACTGGATCGTGCCTTGCGATACCACGGTGGTGAACTGGATGCGCTGGGCGCGTTCGACGCCGGCAATGGTCTGCAGGGTCGATTCGAACACCTCGGTCGAGGTCGGCTTGGGATAGTAGTAGCCGATGTAGCGATCCTCGGTGGCGGCCTTGGGCGCCGCGGCCGGCTTCGCTGCCTGCTGCGCGAGCACCGGCAGGGCGATGGCTGAGAGGGCAATGGCCATCGAGGCCGCGGCAGTCTTCATCATTGGGCTTTTCTCCCCGAGGAGTCTTGGGAACAGAACGACTAGAACAACGTATAGCCGCCATCGATGACAAAGTCGCGCCCCGTCGTATAGCCGGTGGCGCCGCTCGCCAGATAGACTGCAATCGGCCCGAAATCGGCGCCGACGCCCCAGCGTCGCTCGGGAATGCGCGGCATGACGTTGCCGGCGAACTTGGGATTGCCGAAGGCGTTGGCCGTCATCTCGGTCTCGATCCAGCCCGGCAGGATGGAGTTGGCGGTGATCTTGTAGCGCGCCAGCTCGACGGCCAGCGCCCGCACCATGGCGCACACGCCGCCCTTGCTCGCGCCGTAGTGGCTGGAGCGGGCTGCGCCCTCTATGGCGGCGGTGCTGGCCATCGCCACCAGCGAGCCGCCCTTGCCGCGCTCGACCATGTGCTTGGCGGCGGCGCGGAAGGTGAAGAACACGCCATCGAGGTTGACGCGCATCACGCGGCGCCACTCCTCGTAGTCCATCTCCAGGATCGAGCCCTTGCCGCGGCCGGAAACCCCTGAGTTGGCAACGCAGTTGTCGACGTGGCCCATCACCTTCAGCGTCTCGGCGAAGCCCGCCTGGACCTGGGCCTCGTCGCCGACGTCGACGATCTGGGTGTGGACCTTGCGGCCATGGCGCTTCAGCTTTTCGGCAGCGTCGGCGTTCTTCTTGGGGTTGGTGCCCCAGATGCAGACATCGGCGCCAGCCTCGGCCAGCGCATCGGCCATGCCGAAGCCGATGCCGCCATTGCCGCCGGTGATCAGCGACACCTTGCCCGTGAGATCGAAGCCCCTGTAGGCCATGCGACGTCCTCTCCTCGTTTCCTCTCCCGTCATACGGGGGAGGGTAGCGAGGGGGAAGTCCCCACAGCCGATTTCCGGAATTTCACCTTCTTCATCTCCCCCGTCTTACGGGGCAGCAGGGAGGAGGGATGGCCTCGCAGATGATCCTGAGAATTTCAGATCTGAAACTTCCGAGATCGCGTCTGTGGCTTTCCCCCTCCTGTGTCCTCCCCCGATGACGGGGGAGGACATGAGAGGTCAGTTCAGCTTGTCCGTCTCGACCAGGACGATCTCGGCATCTTCGACGGCCTTGAGCTCGATCTCCGGCACGTCGACCACGGCCACGCCATCGCGCGCCTGGGCCGTCACCGGCGCGCCGCCCGCGCCCGTCACTTCGATCTTGCCCTTGGCCGGCACCAGGTAGGCGGGCTTGCCATCGAGCTTCTGGCGGATCGTCTGGCCCGCCTTCAGCGTGCCGGCATAGAGCGCGCCGTCGGCATGGAGCGGGATCGCGCCCTCATGGCCGCGGCCGGAGGCCAACGGCACCAGCTTGCCGTCGCGGCCCTCGGCCGGGAACTGGACGGTCTCCCAGCGCGCCGGCACGCCTTCCTTGTTCGGCAGGATCCAGATCTGGAACAGCTCGGTCTCGGCCTGCTCCATGTTGTACTCGGCGTGCTGGATGCCTTGGCCGGCACTCATCACCTGAATCTGGCCCGCCTCGGTGCGGCCCTGATTGCCGAGATGATCCTGATGGGTGATCGCGCCTTTGATGACGTAGGTCACGATCTCCATGTCGCGATGGGGATGCGGCGGGAAGCCCGACTGCGGCGCAATGCGGTCGTTGTTCCACACGCGCAGGGCGCCCCAATGGACACGCTCGGGATTGCGGTACTCGGCGAAGCTGAAGTGGAAGTTGGCGTTGAGCCAGCCGTGGTTCGACTTGCCGAGCTTTTCGAAAGGTCTCAGTTCGATCATGGTTCTACCTCTTGCCGCCAAGATGGCCCGTGATGGCGAGGGATCAAGTTTCTGGTTGGTGACCGCGGGTAGCCGCCGACCGGGGTCATGCGGAGAGGTCGAGAAAGCGTCGGGCGTTCCTGTAGAGCAGGTCGTCCCGTTCGGCATCGGACAGGCCGAGATTGACGGCGCACCGCGTCGGCTGCCGATCCATGATGGAGAACGGATAGTCGCTTCCGATCATGAGCTGGCTCGCGCCGTAGGAGTCGATCAAGAACCGCAAGGCCCTCTCGTCGTAGACCAGCGTGTCGTAGAACAGCCGACGCGCCGTCGCCCGCGGCTCGTCCATGGCGGCCTTGATCGGAGCCATCGCCGACCAGGCGTGCTGCATGCGCGGCAGCACCTGGCCGAAGGCGCCGCCGCCGTGGCTGAAGCCGATGCGCAGGCCGGGATGACGCTTCATCAGGCCACCCGTGATCACCGAGGCGATGGCCAGCGCGGTCTCGCAGGGAAAGGCGACGACCTGCTCGAGATTCGCCGGGCCGACCAGCCGATCCATGCCGGCCGGCCGCAGCGGATGAACGAAGATCGCCGCTCCCAGCGCCTCGGCGGCGGCGAAGAACGGTTCGAGCGAAGGATGGCCCAACGGCGCGCCGTTGACGTTGGTGGCGATCTCCACGCCGCGCAGGCCGAGCTGGCGCATGGCATGCTCGAGCTCGCGCTGGGCGGCGGCCATGTCCTGCAAGGGCACCATGCCCAGGCCGTGGAAACGATCGGGCGCGGCGCGCACCATTTCGGCGATGGTCTCGTTGACATGGCGCGCCAGCACCGATGCAGCGTCGGCCGGCAGCCAATAGGACAGGAGCTCGGGCATCGGCGACAGGACCTGCATGCCGACGTTCATGCCGGGCATCTGCTCGGTGCGTCGCGTCACGCTCCAGCAGGCATCGTCGATGTCGCGGAAATTCTTGCCGTTGATGATCACCTGCGCGTGGCAGGCGCCGGTATGCCTGATCGAGGGCCACGGCAGGCCGGCGAACTCGGCGCGCTCGTCCGGCAGATGCGTAGGCACGACGTGCGTGTGCACATCGATGGCGCAGCAGGCTGCGCCGGAGTCGCTGGGAATGGTGCTCGCCATCGGACGCGATCGTGCCCCTCAGTTCGGCGGCGCGATGAGGAATACCTTGGAGGAATTGAAGATCCAGGTATCGACGAAGCCGGTCTCCTTGGGCTTGCGACCGAGCTCGCTCAGAGCGCCGGCGAGGCACACCCAGTTCAGGATCTCCTGCTGACCGCAATTCTCGACGGCCGCACCCGTGTAGCTGCGCCACGGGCCCCAGTCGCCGTCGCGCAGCGCCTCGTACATGCGCCGATCCGACGGCGTGTCGGGCCACAGGTAGTGGTTCTTGGCGGTCAGGAAGGCGTGACTCCAGCCCGACGAGGCGAGCAGCGCCACACGATACGGCGATTCCGACAGAACGCGCGCCGTTGCCGCGCCCATGGCGAACAGGCGGCCCGGCGTCGGCGCCGGCGGATCGAGCTCGTCGTCGCCGATCACACGATCGAAGACGGGCAGGCCACCACGCTGGGCCAGCACGCGCCGGCCATAGCAATTGATGGCGAAGGGCACGATCGGATAGCTGAAACCCTTGCGATGATAGTCGAGGTACATGATCGCGTTGGCGAAGGCGTGCCCCAGCGGATGATGCAGCGGCTCGTAGGCATAGGCCGTGTCGAAGCCTTCCTCGATCAGCCGCGTCGCCAGCAGCTTGGCGGCGGCGCGATGACCCGGCAGGTCGAAGGTCTTGTCCGTCTCGCCCCAGACATTGCCCGGCGGCGAGGTGAAGCTGAAGCGCTGATAGGCGCTGATGCAGTAGGGCGGAACGACGTCTTCCTTGAAGTTCTCGTACTGGTCATCGCCCCAGATCAGCACGAAGTCGGGCCGGAACGCGTCGAGGGCGGCCCGCGTCCTGTCCATCCAGGCGACCAGCGCAGCCCGATGGCGCGCCGCCGACGAGACGCCATCGTCATTGCCCCATTCGGCGCGCATCGCCGCCGGCCAGCCGGCAGGGTTTCGCAACTCCTGCGGAAGCTGCGGGTTCTGCAACATCTTCTTCAGGATCCAGGTCATGCGGTCGTCCGGCCCGTGCAGCGGAGGGTAATGGGAGATTCCGAGGGCGAGAATTTCGGCCATGGCATGTCCTAACGGGTGGCAGCATCCCGATTGCAGGGAAACTGAAACACTTTAGCGCCCGACTCCACCCATGGTCGAGAACGGCGCGCGTGACGGATGACGGAGCGGCGCCGGAGGCGCTACCGTGCCGCCATGAGACCGGAGTTCCTGAGCTTGCCGGACGCCGTTCTGACCGAGCGTTTGCATCGGTGGGAAGCACGAAGCGCCGACGACGACGCTGCCTTTGGTCGTTTTCGCGATCACCGCACCGCGCTTTCCAGACAAGCCTGGCAATCCCTGACCGACGAGCTCGGCTGCGACAACGGTCCGCTCGCCGAGGTTGGCGTGATGGTCTTCCCGCTGGACGAGGATCTCGCCCGCCGCCTGCTGCAGGAGATGCTCGCCAGCCCCCGCGTCAAAATGAAAGCCAAGGACTTCGCCCTCGGCTATGTCGGCACAAGCGTCGCGCAGTGCGACTACCTCAACGCGAGCAACCAGTATCGCAAGCTGACGCCAGCCAGCCGGGCGCTCCTGGAGGAGTTCCTGGCGACCGCCGGCCCCATGATCGAATCGCTCATCGGGCATCCGTTCCGTATCGCCTCGACGCGGCAGTTCCAGCTCGTTCCCAATCGCCCTCAGGCCGACCCGCACCTCGACGGCTGGCCCGTCGCCATGCGCAAGATATTCGTGCTGCCGCAGGGCTGCGGCCGGCGGTCGAGCACGACGTGGTTTCGCCGCCGCGACGGCGAGGAGTTCACGCTGGAAAGCGAGAAGCCGATCTGGGTGCTGTTCGAGAACAGCGTCGTGCTGCATGCGCCGATCTCAGGCGTGGCGCTGCGTCCGACCATCGAGTTCGACATTGTGCCGGCGCGGCAGACGAGCTTCGACGTCGTCGATGCCGGGTTGGGCGGATGGTATCCGCATTTCCCGACCGAGTCCGAGTTCCAGGCGGCGACGCGTCGGGCCCTGCAATCGTTCCTTGCCGAGGTGCCCGGCGGTGCGACCGAGGAGGGGTGGCTCAGTCGCATCGCCCGGTCGCTCCGCCGCCTGCGACGCAAGACGGGGTGATCAGCGGTTCTGCTTGTCGCGGTGGATGAGCAGGACGATGCCCACGCCGAGCAGGATCGCCGCCAGCAGGCCCAGGGTCATCGCGACATAGCCGGTCAGGCTCAGGGTCGAGCCAGGCTGCCAACCGACATAGAGCAGGCCGATGCTGACGCACACCGCCAGCGTCACCGCGGCGACCACGATGGTCGGGCCGACGCGCAGCTTCGGTGATCGCCTTGCCAATCTTCAGTGCTCCCACGACTGCTGAAGGACGCGGGGGATTGTCGGCATCTCGCCACCTCGCTTGTGAGACCAATCGGTGGCAAGCTGCGCGCATGAGCGATTCCATCCAGCGCGAGGCCGCCTGCACCTGCGGCCAGCTGCGCATTCGCACGACAGGTGCACCAAGCGTCGTCTCGTCCTGCCATTGCCTTGCGTGCCAGCGCCGAACCGGATCACTGTTCGGTGCCCAGGCCTTCTTTCCGCGCCGCCAGGTCGTTGCCACCGAAGGCGAGCGCAGCACCTTCCGGCGCCAGGCCGACAGCGGCGCGTGGCTCGCTTTCCATTTCTGCCCCAAGTGCGGCTCGACGGTGTTCTGGGAGAACGAACGCCTGCCCGACAATGTGAGCGTCGCCGTCGGCGCCTTCGCCGACCCGCATTTTCCGCCGCCGGTGCGCACGGTGTGGACGACCAGCAAGCACGACTGGCTCGCCTTCCCGGCGGACATTCCCCATCACCCCGAGGCGCCGGCGACGCTGGTTCCCCGGTAGCTGGAGCGGGCGCCGATCGGACGGAACCGCGCTCCGCTCCTCAGGCGAGCTCGTTCTTGTGGATCGCGCCGCCCTTCATGACGAGCTTGAGGTGCCGCTGCGGATCGAGCAGCACGCCGAGGTCGGCCAGCGGATCGCCGTCGACCACCAGCAGATCGGCATGAGCGCCCTCGGCGATGACGCCGAGCGTGCCCTTCTCCATCAGCAACTCGGCATTGACCACGGTCGCCGAGCGCAGGATGTCGGCGGGCGTGTCGAGATCGCGGCGCATCTCGAACTCGCGCAGCTGGGATTTCTGGGCTTCCAGACCCCACAGGTCGGTGCCGAACCCGATCGGCACCTTGTGCTTGCGCGCCCAGCCATAGACCTGCCGGCCGCGCTCGATCGTGCGCTCGAGATTGGCGACGATGGCCGGCGGCAGATGCTCGTGGGCCGCGCTTTCGACCCGCTGCACCAGGGAGATGAAGGTCGGCACGTAGAAGGCGCGGTGCTCGGCCATCATCGCCACGGTCTGTTCAGTGACGAAGTTGGCGTGCTCGATCGACCGAACGCCGGCCTCCAGGCAACGCCGCACCCCTTCGTCGGTATAGACGTGGGCCATGACGTAGGTGCCGCGCGCCGCGGCTTCCTCGACCGCCGCGCGCAACTCCTCCGGCGTGAATTCGTAGCGCGTCGCATGGCCTTCGGCGGGAAACACCACGCCACCCGAGGCGAACAGCTTTATCTGCGTGGCGCCGCGACGCAGCTCCTCGCGCGCGGCCTTGCGCACCGCGTCGGTGCCGTCGGTGATCACCGACATGATCGAAAACGGCCCGACGTGGCCACATGGATCGGTCTCCTCGTCGGGCGTGCGAAAGTCCGCGCCGCCGCCGGTCTGGGTGAGCGCCCGTCCGGAATAGTAGAGCCGCGGCCCGATGATCTGGCCGTCCGCCAGCAGGCGCGCGGTGGCATGGTCGGCGCCGCCGGCTTCGCGGATGGTGGTGTAGCCGTCCATCAGGCAGTTGCGCAGGTAGTTGGCCGAGGCGATGGCGATGTCGGCCGC
>JAEWIV010000030.1 GCA_023386865.1 Pseudomonadota bacterium | reverse complement strand
GCAACGACACCGCATCGAGAACGCTTTCGGCCGCCTCAAGGACTTCCGCCGCATCTTCACTCGTTACGACAGGTTAGCTCGAAACTTCCTCGCCTCGGTCTGCCTCGTGGCTGCTATCGTATGGTGGATTTAATGAGTCTCGACCCTAATGTCTATAGAGTTACATTAGCTCCGCTTCCGGCGCTGTGTTGTCTGCCTCTGTCGATTCTGAAGTCTCTGTGCCTTGGCACGCTGGCGGCTATCAATCTCGATGACAGAGAAGGCAGATGGCCCAAGTTACAAAACACCATGAATCTGCACGTTGGCCGTTCGGCATGAACCGCGCCGTCGCTGCTGACAATGCCGGCTTCAGCGCTGGTCATTTCGACAAAATGGTCGCCGACGGCAAAATGCCGGCGCCGCGCCGCGAGGGCTCCCGGCTGGTATGGCTGCAGGACGAGCTACAGGCGGCCTTGCGCGCGTTGCCAACAGACGGGGCGCCGGACAAGACTGACGATGGTTGGGGAGACGTCGATGCCGCGTAAGCTTCCGCTCTATGTTGAACGCAATTACGTTAAGGGACACACCTACCTGTCGTTCCGGCGAGGGAAGGGGCCGCGCATCCGGCTGCCGAGCGATCCGATTAGCCAGGAATTCCTAGACGCCTATCAAGCGGCCTTCGCGGGAACGCCGCTTCCGACAGGGCGTGCGAAGATCACGCGCGAAGAGCCGTTCAGCATCGCCGCGCTGATCGCGTCGTACAAGAAAAGTGCGGAGTACAAACGGCTACGCGAGAAGACCAGCAAGCCGCAGTACGACATGAGGCTGGAGCTGATCCGCGAGGATCACGGCCACCGAAGCGTCAAGGGGCTGTCGCCGAAGCGAATCCGACTCGGCATCGTTGACCCGCTTGCCGACCGCCCAGGCGCGGCACTCGATACGCTGAAGAAGCTACGCGTTCTGATCCGGCACGCGCTCCACATTGAGTGGCTAGACCACGATCCATCCGCGGGCATCAAGCGGCCGAAGGGCAAAGAAATTCGCGCGTGGCACGATCACGAGCTTGACGCCTTTGAAGAGCGGTGGCCACTGGGCACGAAGCAACGGACTGCCTATGCAATCCATCTCTACATGGGCACGGCGCGAGTCGATACGCACCTGATCACGTGGCCGCAAGTCGAGAAGAGCTACTATGAGCGGTCAAAGACCGGCGTTGCCGTCCAGACGGCCGTGGCCGCTAACCTGAAGACGGCGCTTGATGAATGGGCGCGGACTCACGTGACGGTCATCAACACGGCCTACGGCCGGCCGTTCACGGTCGACGGCTATTCCAGGTTCATGCGCGACGCGATCACGGCGGCCGGCTTGCCGATGGAGTGTCAGCCGCACGGGCTACGCAAGACGCTAGGCCGCTTGCTCGCCGACGCCGGCGCCACCGCTCACGAAATCATGGCCGCGCTGGGCCATACGACGCTCGCCGAAGCAGAACGTTACACACGCGAGGCCGATCGCAAGCGCGGCGGCAAGGCCGCCATTGCCAAGCTTGATCGTCTTGGCGTTAGGGTTTCCCAAACCACTATTTCGAGTTTGGGGAAACAGCCGATAAAGTGAGCAAAATCGCTAAGTTTTGAAACCGGGTGGCGCTCCCTACGGGATTAGAAAATCCATTTAAACCGCCCGAAAAACGGGCTTTTGAGCAGGCCGCCCGAAATTGTTATGCAGTTGGTTATGCAGTTCAAAGGCGGTCTATGATGGCGTAATGACCATAGCCTGACAGGGGTTCCTTTCTCCCGAGTTAGACGGCCTCCGTGACAAGATCCGCGCTGCCAATCCGAACTTCTTTATGCTGGCCGAGCGCCTCAGTGAACTGGGGCAGCGGCTCCTGGCCAAGGCCCAGGAAGGCCAAACGAACCCGTTGATCGTGAGCCTATTCGTCCGGGGGCTGCAAAGCTTGCAGGGTGCAATTCTATTGGCGGAGCGGGGGCTTGCTACCGAAGCGGCGATCATTACCCGCAGCGTGTTGGAGACGATGTTCTACCTTGGCGCGCTTCGGCGCGATGACACCTTTGCGGAAGAACTGCGCCAAGATCACATAAAACGGCTTAGCAAAAACGCGCAGGAATTCCTGAAGTTGGTTGAGCGGGATGGCCAAGCTGAGGATCATGAGCAGCTAAAGGACGACTTGAAGGTGCTAAGAGACAGGGAAGGGCCGGGCCAAGAAATAGCGGTGCTCAGGGTTGCTGATCGCGCAGAGCGGCGCGCTGACTATGACACCTCATATCGCCATCTTTCGACCAGCGCAGTGCATACAACCGTCAAGGCCTTGGGTCAGCATTGGCATGAAGACGGGTCAGGCTACGGTATTCGGACCGGACCAGCCTTACCGCACCTGATCGAGGACGTTAAGGGAACGCATACCTGCGACGATTGGTGGGAGCCTGAAACAGAATGGCATCGGGGTTGGAAGAACCAATTCCCCGAAAGCTGGCAGGAGGTACACCACAAGGCGGCCGATGGTGAGAGACACGTCGCTGACGTGAAGACCGAGCTTGGCTATATTGAGTTTCAGCACTCACCCTTGAAGCCAGACGAGCGTCGGTCACGGGAAGACTTCTATCCAAATCTGGTCTGGGTCGTTGACGGACGAAGGCGTGCGCAAGACAGGGCGCAGTTCTTTGCGTCCATTGATGGTCGCATCAGCGATTCGCCGCCGATTTTTCCTATCTTGCCGAACAAGTGCGCGCTTCTGCGGGACTGGTTGGTCAGCGGTGTACCAGTGTATTTCGATTTTGGGGACAGTGAACCGGGCGACACCTGGCGCTTCAAGGAGCCTCTTCTGTGGCTACTCGCTCCCTGTCGCCCGAACGGCAAGCCGTATCTAGTGTCGGTGCGGAAGACTTGGTTTTTGCGTGTTCACAATGAAGGGCGGCCTGCCGAAGGGCTCTACACGAAGAAGGTTGAGCGTGTTGTGGCCGACTATTTGTCGCGGCAAGCCTTTCCTCAAGGACATGCTGCACGGCATCGCGATAGCGGCTAGGGACTAGGAGCAATCGATGGCTAAACTGATGCTCGCTGTTCTTGCTGGGTTGCTGCCTTGCGGGTCCGCTAATGCACAGAACATGCTCAGCAAAGCCTTGGTGGACTGCATGCGCCAAGGTAGGCCCGTACTCGTCGGAGACTACAAGGAGGACAACCTCTACTTTTGGTACTGCGAGGGACTAGCTGCGGCGGCGCTCTTTAGCGAGATGCGGGGCCGCGCAAACGAGAGGCCGCTCGCAAACGGCGGAACGGTCAGGTGGCCTGGCAAGGGTCTGTCATGCTCCCAAGGGCCTTCGAAAGCGGCCGACTGTCTTATCTCGATCGAGCTTAGTAAGGAGCTACTTGACGCGATGAAGTGATCCTCGCGCTGGATCTTGGCGACGTAGGGCATCCGCCGCCGCTTCATCGCAAATATGTCCTCGCCCTTGCTCAGCATGCGTTGACGGTACGGCCTGTGCCATCCGGCCGTCGCCTCTGCATCGTGTTGCGCTGCACTGCTGGCACACTGTGTTCCGCCAGGCTGACGAAAGGAAAAGCTGCAGTGACTGAGTTGGTTGTTGATGCGCGGTGCCTAATGTTCTTCGTGGACGAGACAGGGCACGAAGAACTTTCTGATCCGAATTACCCGGTGTTCGGATTTGGCGGCTGCGTTATACCGGCTGGCGCTGCCGAAGATCAGATATCCCGACCGTGGCGCGCGCTCAAAGCGGAGCACTTTGGAGGCGCCTACGTCCCTCTACATGCGGCAGATCTGAGAAAGCCAAGCAGCACGCAGCTTCAAGCGCTGGGAAACTTCTTTGAGCGTCAAAAGTTCGGTCGGTTTGGTGCGACTGTAACGTCGAAGGCACTCTTGGGGGGTGGTCTTAGGCCCTACGACGTGCTTCCCGGCGCACTTCGCAAACGATGGGAAGAGTTGGCGTCGCGCATGCAGCCAACGCCCACAGAGGTCGCATTACTACATGAGGCCTCGGAGCGCGGCGACCCACTAGTCGAGCGCTATTTCGGACCTTCATTTTTCACCGTGAACGGCAAGTCCATGAAGGTCCACCACGGTTTGGTGCCGAAGTCAGCCTTGGAGGGGCTGGAGGTTGCGGACTTCATCGCGCAGGCTGCGGGTCGTCAAGCGTGGCACAGGGCAAGAGGGAACGCGGGGTGGCGCAAAGACTTCAGGGCGGTCTTTCACGCAAATCCGATCTGGTCGAGTTTGATCGACATTTCTTCGGCCACGCTTAACCTAAGCCAGGAGGACGAGCAGATGAACCAAGGCGAGGTTGAAAAGAAGGCGCAAGAACTCTACGAGAAGATAAGGGATTGGATCGAGTGGCAGCCGGGGTGGCAGCCCGGAAATCCAAAGTTTCCTGATGCCATCAAGAGTGACCCCACTGGTATCGCGATTTCAAAGGCAGCGCATGGCGCGCTCGACATCACGGTCGAGGGGCCCGATCAATTCAGAGTACGAGCCCCGCATGAAAGCGCCAAAAGCATGAGCGAGCGGGAAATGCTGGATGCCGTGAAGCGCTGGCTGGGCTTTGCTGCCTATCCGCCAGGGCGCGGCTGATCGCTGCGTCGATGACCGAGCAGCAGACGGCGATACACGAGGCTGGCCACGCCGTAATGGCATGCCGTTGCGGGCCCAAACTTTCATCCGTGTCTATTGTGCGGGACGACCAAGAAGGCATCGCTGGTTTCGTGCGAGGCCCGGAGGCTTCGCAAGTGGCCTCGCCGCAGGAGGCGGCGGATCGAGTGTTGTTCATTCTTGGAGGCTACGCCGCGTGCATCGCTGCCGGCGTGCCCGCCAAGGGCTGCAACACCGACTTTAACGACGCCAACTGGCTACTGATGCAGTGGGACCTCGGCTCGCTCGACGATTGGAAGTCGCGCGCCGTCGAGATGATGCGTCTGCCCTCAAACAAGGCCGCCGTGAGGCTGGTCGTCGAGCGACTGATTGAGGCGGGTGAGATCGAGTTCGATGCCGTCAAGGCGTGCGTCGTACAGGCCGACGGAGACGTTGAATGAATGCTTTCAGATCGTCGTAAGGCGGCGCGGCAGGGCTACCTACATTCGAGATCGTCGAGCAGCCATAGCAGCCAGTGCAGCCGACGCGGCAGGCGGCACGCATCGTTGCCGTCGTGCCGCAGCGCCTGCTCCAGCACGCTGATGATGGTCTCGACGTTCGACCTAATCCACTCGGGCGTCGCCTCGGCGCAGCCCGCTGGCCATAGATCGACGGCGTGTGAGATGAACGCGGTGCCGGCCTTCAAGCGCTGCTGCTCGTTCATGACCATGGTACACCGCGTTCTATTTGACGGGGCGGGCGATGGTGGGACGCACGCCACCACCACCGCCCGCTGTGCCGCCGCTCCATCACCCAAACAGGCGGCGGCGGGGGATTTGTGCTACGGGCCGGGGAAGCCGGTGATGACCTGCACGGCACCGACGCGGCGCAGCATCCAGTAGATGTACCGCTCAGCTTTAATGCCGAGCAAATTTTGCTGCCACAGGCTGATCAGGTTCGTCGGCGGCGTGGCCGGCGCGCTGTCTGCCTGCAGCGACGCCTCGCTCGACGCGTCGATGGTCGTCTCGCCATCGTCGGCGATCATGATCTGCGATTGTTCCAGCAGAATGATTGACGACTTGCCGCCCGTGACGGCGACGTTGGCCGACACGACGACCGGCACGCCCATCAACGACAAGCCGTTCGTGTTCGCGCCCTGGGCGGCATTGAGCATTTGCGGAAACGCGAAGATGTCCTGCGCCGTGCGCAGGGTGGCAAGGTACATCGCCGCCTGCAGCGACATGACCCAGCACGGCGAGCGGAGTTGCCCTGCCAGCGCGGTCGAGAGCGCGAGCAACGCAGCGGAGAGATCGCCGGTGATCGCGCTCACGCTGGAGCCGCCCGACGGGATCGTTGGCGCGCCGTTCGTGATGCTGCCCGGCTTCAAGCCCGCGATGGGCGCGACGGTCGGGTCGATCAGCTGCTGGTCGAGGAATTGCGCGACAGCAGCGATCAAATCATCGCGCACCAGCTGCTCAGCACTCGGCGTGCTGAACCTCGCAAGCTCCGTCGTGATGACGACGATCACCGCGACCTTGGCCCACGGCATCGTCACATCATCGAACGACAGGCGGCTGATCGGCTTCGACGATCCCTCGCCGACCCAATTCGCCGTGGCGCCCGCCGTCTGGCGCGGAATTTTTACGTTGAACGGCACACGCCGCACGCCGGTCATCCGGCCGAGGATCGTCTCGGGCCGCAGCAGCTCGATGAACTCGGCGATCATCTGCTGGTAGACGACCAGCGGCTTGGCCCACGCTGGATCGACTGTCGTGCCGATCGCGACCGGCGCGCGCTGCAGCCAAAACGACGGGTCGCTGGTGCTGCCCAACTTTGTGGCGGTCCGCAGCACGTTCGCGATCTCGGGCATGTCATCGCCCCAGCGCGTCGCCGCGATTTCGTGCGCCATTGGAAGGTTGCCCTTCGACAGCGCCAGCGCGCCGACGAAGCGCGTGAACGCCTGGCCTTTGAACGCCGGTTTGCCGCCGCTGTGTTGCGGCATGGCAAGCTGTTGTTGAAACGAAAGCGGGCTGTCGATTGGTCGCGCCATGCGCGCCTCCTGTTGTTCGGTAGCGTGCAGCAGGCCGAGTTGCCGCTCGATGCTGTGCACCTCGGCTTCATCGGCCTCCCATCGCCGCTGCTCGTCAGCCGTGAGCGCACGCTCGCCGGCCCGGGCCTGCTCGTTCAGCGCCGTCATGCGGTCGAGCACGACAGTGCGCTGGCGCTGCAGATCGACGATCTGCCGGTTCGTTTTCATGGATGCCTCCACGCCGGACGCGCGCTTGTCGCGCAGAGTCAAGAGTTGGCAGCGTTGGGTGAGGGTGGACGTGCGCCCGATGGCGCGGCGTGGTCGGCAGCATCACGGCGGGGGCAGGCTTCGCTGCCCTGGCTATCGGAGTGGCTGCCCGCCAAGGTCCACGATGAGCAAATGCCCGCGTCGAGGTCCGGCGTTGCGCGGATCGTACTCTCGCTGCGATCTGAAACGCAAGATCGTCAGTGCATCGCGCTCGCTCAGCGCCCGTTGGTCGCCCGGTCGAGCCGGCGCAGTTCGGCGTTGATGCCGTGCTCGAGGCGGCGCGCCGCGTCGGCGCACGAGGGCGGCGCATGGCGTTGCAGTGATCCGAGCAGATGCTGGAGGCGGGTGCGCAGCACCACGCGTGCCTCGTCGGCGTCGCCGTCGCCGCCGGCCGCGACCACCGTGACCACCTCGACCGCCTCGACCTCGCCGCCGGCCAGCTCGGCCTCGATCTCGGCCAGGCGCTTCGTTGCGTCGGCAACACCCTCCTGCAGCGCCGCCAACGCAGCACGGTGCCGGGGGCTCGTCTCGGCCACCCGCCGCTGCAGCCCACGCAGGCGTCCCTGCTCGCCGAGCCTCAGGCGCTTCAGTTGGCGCTGGCGTGCGGTCGTCATCGCGGTTGGTCGAGTCGTTCGACAGTCGTCTGTCGCAGATCGCGCAGCAGCGCAGGATCGTCGCGGCGTGCAGCGTTCGTCGAGGGGCATGCGTTGGGCCTCGTCGATGCGATGGTGCGGCTGCATCTAGACCCCAGCTTGCCCACGCGTCACCAGCAATCGATCAGCAGCCCCGCTTTTCTGGCCGCTGGACTCGATCTCGCCGGCCGGCCCCCCCCCCAGCTGCCTGCTGCGGCGCCATCACGCCCAGCTTGATTTTTTAGGCATCCAGCGGCGATCCTGCGCGCCATCGGCCGGTGCGCTCGTGGCGATCAGGTTGCCCGCACGCCTTATCCACAGTTCCACGTGAAACATCGGCCAGCGGGGGCGGCGCCCCGGCATGGGGAGGGGGCGCATCGTCTACCAAAATCCGGCCCTCGACCGCGCCCGGAATGGCCGCATGTGCGTCCGGGGTTCGTGCATGGGGGGAGGGTCGCGCTGTAGGGCCGCCGGTCGATCAGGCGACCGGCCGGTTGGTGTGGATCGGCGTGGCATCGCGCTGCTCATTGCCGGCCGCGCCCAGCATCCTCAGGCGCCGCCTTGGATCATCGCCTTCAGCCGCCGGCCATCCGCGCTAAGCCGGCCATCGATGAACGGCTCCAGCTTCACCGACACCACCAGCGTGATCTTGTAGGCATCGCTCGCGGTCGGGTCATGGACATGCCGCCGCATATGCTCGACGCTGTCGATGACCCACGCGTCGATGTCGCTCGGCGTCACGCTGCCACGACACATCTTGCGCCACTGCTGGACCTGCACGTCGCCGAAGCGCTTGCGCAATTCGATCAAGCCGTCGCCCATCGGTTCCTCCTGCTGCTGATCGTGGCCGTTGCGCATCGGCGCATCGAGCCGCGCCAGAACGCGGCTGACGCGCGTCGCCAGATCGCAATTGTCATCCCATGCTTCTTCGGACATGACGCGCGCCACGTACTGCAGCATCGGCCCGATGTCCTCGCGCCGCTGCGTCCGATGGGCGACCAGCTGCATGGCAAGGCCGCCAGCCGTGCCGAGCTGATGGGCCGTGATGCCGCGCAGATCATCGGCGGTGACAACGCGCCACTGCGGCAGGCCGAGCAAGTGCGCCTCGATCTGCCGACCAACGACATCGGCCGCCGCAGGGCAGTGGTTGGCCAGCACCAGCACCGCTCGGTCGGCGCCATCGTCGTCAGGCTCGCCCTCGCGCTCATTCACCGCATCGATGCAGCGCGCCAGCGCGTGATGCCGGGGATTGATCTCGATCCACTGCTCATGATCCTGCCGAGCCTCAAGCGCGCCGCCGCTGGCGGCGGCGCTCATGCTTCCACGGCCGCTGTCGTGTCCGGCCGCGAGCCCCGCAGGGGTGAGCGAGCGGCCGGGCACGGCGCCGGCGGTCTCGCGCGCG
>JAEWIV010000336.1 GCA_023386865.1 Pseudomonadota bacterium | reverse complement strand
CGGCCAGGCTGAGCGCCGCGCCCGCCACCGCCGAGCCGCCGATGAACAGCGAGCGCGAGCCGCCGCTGCCGCCGCCCATCGGCACCAGGTCGGTGTCGCCCTGCACGACGTCGATCGAGTCGATGGGCACGCCGAGATGGGCCGCCACCATCTGGGCGTAGGCGGTCCCTATGCCCTGTCCCATCGCCTGCGTGCCGGACAACAGCTGCACCCGGCCGCCGGCGACGCGCAGGCTCGCCTGCTCGACCGGATTGTTGGCGCCCGTCGATTCGATATAGACCGACGCGCCGCGTCCCAGCAGCTTGCCCGCCGACCGCGCCGCCGCGCGGCGGGCGGCAAAGCCGGTCCAGTCGGCCAGCGCCAGCGCGCGGTCGAGCAGGCGGGCGAAGTCGCCGCTGTCGTAACGCTGCGCCATGGCGGTGGTGTGCGGCATCGCCTCGCGCGGCACGAGATTGCGTCGCCTGAGCTCGATCGCATCCATGTCGAGGCGCCGCGCCGCCTCGCCGATCGCGCGCTCCAGCACGTAGTTGCACTCGGGACGGCCGGCGCCGCGATAGGCATCGACCGGCACGGTGTTGGTCAGCACGCAACGCACTTCGAGGTCGATGGCGGGCACCCGATACGGGCCCGTCGCCACCTTGGTGCCGGCAATGGTCGGCACCACTGCGCCGAGATAGGACAGATAGGCGCCGACATTGGCGAGCGTGCGCAGGCGCAGCGCCAGGATGCGTCCGTCGCCGTCGAGCGCCAGCTCGGCGTCGGTCGTCTGGTCGCGCCCCTGGGTGTCGGACAGGAAGGATTCGCCCCGGTCGGCCCGCCAGCGCACCGGCTGCCGCAGCAGGCGCGCTGCCGCGGCGATGCCGACATATTCCGGATAGAGCCACATCTTCATGCCGAAGCCGCCGCCGATGTCGCCGACCACGATGCGGACCTGCTCCTTGGCTATGCCCAGCGTGTCGGCGAGGTGCAGGCGGAAGATCTGGCTGCCCTGCGTGCCGGTGCGCAGCACGAGCCGGCCATTCGCGTCGATCGAGGCGAGCCCGGCGCGCGGCTCGAGCGCGTTCACCACCAGTCGGTTGTTGTGCACGGAAGTGCGGACGACGCAGGCAGCCTCGCGGAAGGCGCCTTCGACCGCCGCCGGATCGCCATGGCGGTAGACGGCGGCGACGTTGCCCGGCGCTTCGCTCCACAACGAGACGGCGTCGTCGGCGATGGCACTTCGTGCGTCGACCACGACGTCCAGCGGATGGTAATCGACCTCGATCGCCTCGGCGGCATCGCGTGCCGCATCGAGCGTATCGGCGACGACCAGGGCCACCGCTTCGCCGGCATAGCGCACGCGGCCACGCGCCAGCGCGAGGCGCGGCGCCGATCCCACCGGGCGTCCGTCGAGGCGCTTGAGCAGGGGCATGGCGGCGACGGGGAGCGGCTTGACGCCGAGCGCCACGAGATCCTTGCCCGTCAGCAGCGCGGCCACGCCCGGCATGCGCCGGGCCGCTGCGACGTCGATGGCGCGGATATCGGCATGGGCGTGCGGCGAGCGCAGGAAGAAGGCGTGCAGCGTCCCGGCCGGCGCTCTGTCGTCGGCGAAACGGCCGCCGCCGCGCAACAGGCGCGAGTCGTCGATGCGACGTACGGGTTGGCCGGCGCCGAACTTGGCCGGCACGAAGGCCGGGCTGAGGTTCGGCGGCGCGTTCACGGCGTGCTCACGTTGATCGTCATGCCGGCGTCGACGACGAGCGTCTGGCCGGTGATGCAGGCCGCCGCCGGCGAGGCGAGGAAGACCGCGGCCGCGGCGATATCGTCGGGCTCGGCCGCGCGACCGAGCGCCGTCGTCCCCAGCACCGCCTCGAGCCTCGTCGGATCCGACCAGATGGCCTTGGTCATGTCGGTCCTGACCAGTCCTGGCGCGATGGCGTTGGCGCGCACGCCGCGGCGGCCGAACTCGACGGCGAGGTTGCGCACGAGTTGCATGTCGGCCGCCTTGGTCAGCGAATAGCCGCCGAGCAGGCGTTCGCCGACCAGTCCGGAGGTCGAGCCGATCGTGACCACCGCGCCACCGCCGCGCTCGGCCATGGGCGGCACCAGGCGGCGGCAGAGCGCGACCTGGCTCCTGACATTGGCGGTCAGCATGCGATCGAGCGCGGCGTCGTCGAGCTTGGCGAGCGGGCCGAAGTGCGACACGACCGCCGCGTTCAGCACCAGTACGTCGACCTGCCCGAACCTTCCTTCGGCGCGATCCGCCAGCATCGCGAGGTCTGCCGTGACCGCGACATCGCAGGCGACCGCCAGCGCGTCACCACCCTGGTCCTCGATCTCCCGCGCGACGCGCTCGCAGGCATCCTGCCGGCGGCTCGATACCACGACACGCGCCCCGGCCTCTGCCATGCGAAGCGCAATGGCCCTGCCGATGCCGCGCGAGGCGCCGGTAACCAGGGCCACCTTGCCCTCGAGCGAGAACAGGCGGCTCACTCAACGGCCCTTGAAGTTGGCATTGCGCCGCTCGAGGAAGGACTGCACGCCTTCCCGGGCATCCTCGGTGCACGACAGGCGGCGCTGCTCGGCATCGAGCGCGGCGGCGGCCGCGATCGGCCCGAACGCGCTGAAGCGGCGCGACGAAGCGAGGCTGGCGCGCACGGCCAGCGGCGCGCAGGCGGCGATCGACAGGGCCAGCGTCAGGGCGCGCTCGAGCACGCGGTCGGCCGGCACGATCTCCTGGACCAGGCCGCAGCGATGCGCCTCGGTCGCGTCGAACTCCATGCCGGTCAGCAGCAGCCGCTGGGCGTTTCCCCAGCCGGCGCGCTCGACGAAGCGCAGCGTCGCGCCCCCGGTCGGCATGATGCCGCGCCTGACCTCGAGCTGGGAGAAGCGGCAGTCGTCGCCTGCTACCACCATGTCGCAGGCCAGCATCAGCTCGATGCCGGCGGTGAAGCAGATGCCGCGCACGGCGGCGACCATCGGCTTGCTGCGGACGGGCTCGCGCAGGCCCATCGGGTCGACGCAGTCGAGCGGGTAGAGCGATTCGCCGCGCGCCATGATCGGGGCACAGCGGTCGAGCTGCAGGCCGGCCGTGAAGTGCCGGCCGTGTGCGAACAGCACGCCGACGCGCGCCTCGTCGTCGGCTTCGAACGCGGTGAAGGCCTCTGCCAGTGCGCGCAGCATCTCGGGCGTCAGGCCGTTGAGCTTGCTCGGCCGGTCGAGCCCGATCAGACGGACATGGCCCTCGGTTTCGACGGTGATGCGGCCTTCTTCGGGCGGCGCACCGGCGTACTCGGTCTCCTTCATGGCTCGACCTTGCGGGTCGGCCAATTGGGCCTGCGCTTCTCGGCCAGCGCCCGCACGCCCTCGCGGAAGTCCTCGGTCAGCAGCAGCAGCGACACCGCATTGACGCCGTGCGCAAAACTCTCCTCGAGGCTCATGTCGTCCATCGCCTTGAAGGCGTGCTTGCCGCGACGGATGGCGTCGGGCGATTTGTCGACCAGGCGGGACAGCAGCCAGTCGATCTTGGCGTCGAGCTCGGCCGGCGGCACGACATGGTTCACCAGGCCGAGCGCCATGGCCTCGTGCGCAGACAGCGCCTCGCCGGTCAGCGCCAGCTCGAGCAGCTTGCGACGCGGCACCAGGCGCTGCAGGTAGCCCATGGCCAGCATGGGGAACAGGCCGACCTTGACCTCGGGTGCCGCGATCAGGGCGTTGTCGGCGGCGACCGCGAGGTCGCACATGGCCAGCAGGTTCAGGCCGGGCGCCATGCAATGGCCGTTGACGCGGGCGATCAATGGCAGGCCGCAGCGCTCCACCGTCTCGAACAGGCGCACCAGCGGGTGGGTGAGGTAGTCGGGCGCGAGCCCGCGCCGGCTGCGCTCCTCGTCGAAGCCGAGCTCGCCGCCGACGCAGAAATACTTGTCGCCCACGCCGGTAAGCACGACCGCGCGGATCTCGGGGTCGGCCATGGCGTCGCGCAGGCCGCGGTCGAGCAGGGGAAAGACGTCCCAGTTCACGGCATTCTGCCGCTGCGGCCGGTTGAGGCTGAGCCACAGCGCCGCGCCGCGCCTTTCCTGCAGGACAACCTCTTCGCTCACGTCGCTCCTCCCGATTCAGATTCGCCGGCCGGTCTCGGCCCAATGCGAATCGCGCAGCTTGCGCTTGAAGATCTTTCCCGAGTCCTCGCGCGGCAGGCTGGCGTGGAACTCGATTCGCTTCGGCACCTTGAAGCCGCTCAGGCGGGTGCGCAGGAACTGGCGCACGGCGTCCTCGCCGAGGTCGGCGCCGGGCTGGCGCTGGATGCAGGCACACAGAGCCTCGCCGAACTCGGCATCGGGGATGCCGAACACCGCGCTGTCGGCGACGCCGGGCAGGGCGGCCAGCGCCGCTTCGATCTCGACAGGGTAGATGTTGACGCCGCCCGAGATGACCATGTCGCGCTTGCGGTCGCACAGGAAGAGGTAGCCGTCGGCATCGAAGTAGCCGACGTCGCCGCAGGTCACCATGCCGTCGCGCTCCACTTCGGCGCGCCTGTCGTCCTGGCCGTGGTAGCTGAAGTCCGGGTAGCAGGTCTGGCGGGCATAGATCTCGCCGACCTCGCCGGCACCGAGCCGGCGGCCGTCGTCGCCGTAGATCGCGGCGATGGCGCCGGGGACGAGCCGGCCGACCGTGCCGGGCCGCGCCAGCCACTCCTCGCTAGTGCAGGCCGCGATCGCGCCCAGCTCGGAGGCGCCGTAGAACTCGTGGATGACGGGTCCCCACCAGTCGATCATGGCGCGCTTGACGTCGGGCGGGCAGGGGGCCGCGCCATGGACGACCCATTCGAGCGACGACAGGTCGTAGCGCCGGCGCGTCGCCTCGGCTAGCCGCAGCAGGCGCACGAACATGATCGGCACCAGCAAGGCGTGCGTGATGCGATGGCGCTCGATGGCGGCCAGCAGGGCTTCGGCGTCGAAGCGCGGCATCAGCACGATGGTGCCGTCGACCCGCGAGGCGGCGATCGCCGTGGCGTTGGGCGCGGCATGATAGAGCGGCGCCACCGCCAGCATGGTCTGTCCCGGCCGCGTTCCGAAGACGTGCGCCATGGCCTTCTGCACCAGCGGAACCTGCTCGGGCGTCATCGGCAGGCGACGAACGCCCTTGGGCCGGCCCGTCGTCCCTGACGTGTAGAGCATGGTGTTGGTGGGCCGTCCCGGCGGCCCGTCGAACGGGGCGGCACGCGCGAGCAGGTCGTACCACGACAGCGCGCCGGCGGGAGCGGCGCTGTCCTCGGCGGCGAGCCCGTAGGCGGCGGCGATCTCCGGCGGAGTCGGGGCGACGATCATCCGGGTTCCGAACGGCATCGGCGCGAGCTTGCGCGCCAGATCGGCATGGACGACCAGGACCTTCGCGCCCGAATCGCGCAGCACGAAGTCGGCCTCGTCCGCTCCGAAGTGCCAGTTGACCGGCAGCGCGTAGGCCCCCAGGAGCTGGACTGCCTGGCCGATCTCGAGGATCGGCACGTCGTTGCGCAGCATGAAGGCCACGGCATCGCCTGCGCCGACGCCCAGCGAGGCGAGTGCCGCCGCCGCCCGACGGCCGCGGTCGGCGAGGTCGGCGGGCTCGACGACGCGATCGCCCAGGACGAGGCGCGCCATCAGCCGGATGAGGTCGTATCGTCCGCCGCCATGTCGAGCATGCGGTAGATCATCTGCACCAGCCCGCCGACGACGTCTTCCGCCGCCAGATCCCGGCGCACGCGCCAGCGTCGCATCGCCAGCATGGTCGGCAGGTAGGTGATGGCCTCGGCGAGGAGCGCCGCGGACGCGCCCTTGGCGCCGTCGGGCCGCACGGCCTCGATCAGGCCGCGGATCGTGTCGATGAACCCGTCGACCCGTGCCAGCACCGCGCGTCCCGACTCGGCATCGAGCGCATGGGCCTCGCGCAGCACCAGCAGGATGTTCTTGCGATGCCGTTGCTGCGCCTCGACCATCGCGCGCACTGCGCGCTCCAGCCGCTCGCGCGGCTCGTCGACCCCGTCGATCGCGCGCTCGATCGCCTCGTGGTAGCGCGTCACCGCCTGGTCGCAGACGAGATAGAGGATGTCGCCCTTCGACCGGATGTAGTTGTACAGGGTGCCCGGCGTCATGCCGGCCTGGATGCAGACGTCGCGTGTCGAGGCGGCATGGAAGCCCTTGGTCAGGAACACCTCGATCGCTGCCTCGACGATACGCTCGCGGCGCTCCTCGATGAGCAGTCCGTTCTTGATGTTCGCTTTGACCTGTCGCCGCCCCCCGACCTTCATGCCGACGTCCTTCTTTTTACGTAATTTTGGGAGACTTCTGACTGACTAGTCAATCAAATTGACTGAGCGATCAGTCATATCCGCGAAAAATGGCGATGTTCTTGTCGTCATCGGTGGTCCCGAACGGCGTCTCCGGGCAGGTATCTGCAGCCTGCATTTGGCATGAACGGCTTGGAAAAAATGGTTGTGGTCAATCGGTGGCAAGCGGGCGGCCGGCCTCAAGTCCGGCGCGGACCGCGCTATCTTGGGTTGTCACCGCGCCGTCCCCTGTCCCATCCCAAGCAGGATCGGCCCCGCATGCCCCCATATGCGGGTGGCGGAGGTTCCCTCCCCAATAGGCCTCCGCCAGGTGACCTTATTCTTGTTCTAGGTCTGGTAGGGTGCCCAACGGCATCGGCTCGATCTTGTGGATAGATGTCGTAAACAATTGAATCAATTGTAATTTCTTGACGCTAGATCGGTGGATGACTCATCCTCCGCGGATGCCTGGGGAGAATCTGGACCGAGTCCTGGTGGGCGACTGCGTGGAACTGATGCAGCGCCTGCCCGAAGCTTCCGTCGACATGGTATTCGCCGACCCACCTTACAATCTGCAGTTGGGGGGCGAGCTGCTGCGTCCGGACAACAGCAAGGTCGATGCCGTCGACGACGATTGGGACAAGTTCGCGAATTTTGGCCGCTACGACGCCTTCACCCGCGCCTGGCTCGGCGCCGCCCGCCGCGTCCTGAAGCCCGAGGGCACGCTGTGGGTGATCGGCAGCTACCACAACATCTTCCGCATCGGCACGGCGCTGCAGGACCAGGGCTTCTGGATCCTGAACGACATCGTCTGGCGCAAGTCCAACCCGATGCCGAACTTCAAGGGCAAGCGCTTCACCAACGCGCACGAGACCTTGATCTGGGCGGCGCGTGGCCAACGCAGCCGCTACACCTTCAACTACGATTCAATGAAGGAGCTGAACGAGGGCATCCAGATGCGCTCCGACTGGCTGCTGCCGCTCTGCACCGGTGGGGAGCGGCTGAAGGGCGAGGACGGCAGGAAGGCGCATCCGACGCAAAAGCCCGAGGCGCTCCTGTTCCGCTGCCTGATGGCGGCGTCCAATCCCGGCGACGTGATCCTCGATCCGTTCTTCGGCACCGGCACGACGGGTGCGGTGGCGCGGCGCCTCGGCCGCCGCTTCATCGGCCTCGAACGCGATCCCGACTATGCCGCGATCGCCGCCAAGCGCATCGCCCAGGTCGAGCCGCTGGCCGGCGAGGACGTGGCACCCAAGCCCAGCAAGCGCGCCGAGCCGCGCATCCCGTTCGGCGTGCTGATCGAGGCAGGGCTGCTGCAGCCCGGCACCGTGCTCAGCGATCAGAGCGGCCGCCTGCATGCGCGCGTGCGCGCCGACGGCACGCTGTCGGCCGACAATGCGCGCGGCCAGCATCGCGGCTCGATCCACCAGGTCGGTGCGGCGGTGCAGGGCGCGCCGGCCTGCAACGGCTGGACGTTCTGGCACTTCGAGCAGGCCGGCGCGCGCCTGCCGATCGATCACCTTCGCCAGCAGGTGCGGGCGGGGCTCTAGCTCCGACCGTGCGGCCTCGTCGGCACCGACGATTTCGTGCCCCTCTCGACGTCCTCTCCACCCCGGGAGAGTGCCGCTTGTAATATGTTATCAAATCAATAACAATAATCGCGAGGAGACCACCAAGGGGACCGTCATGGCCAAGATGACTGCGGCTCAGGCTATCGCCCATTTCCTCAAGGCCGTCGGCACTCGTCGCTACTATCTTTACAACGGCCACGCCAATTGGGGGCTGCTCGACGCCTTGGAGTACGACGTCGGGATTCCAGGCATTCGGGCGCGCCACGAGATCCACGCCATCCACATGGCCGATATCGAATGGCGCATGCGCCGGTCGCTGCCGATCCCGGTGACGTGCACCACCGTCGGTCCCGGCAACTTCAACACCATCCCCGGCATCGCCGAAGCATTCTACGATTCGACGCCGATGTTCTGCCTGATGGCCTCCGGTCCGACGAAGTGGCTGGGACGCGGTGGCATCCAGGAGGTCTATCGCTACGGCGAGGACGAGTTCCTCCAGCTCTTCCGGCCGATCACCAAGCACGCGGTGATGACCATTCGCCCCGACACCGCGCTGCAGTCGGCCATGCGGGCCTACAAGATCGCCGTTACCGGGCGTCCGGGCCCCGTCGTGGTCTACATGCCCCTCGACGTTCAGAACACGGTCGTCGACATCGAGCTGCCGGAACTGGCCGGCTGGTTGACCAACATCCACAATCCAGGTCCGGATCATGGCGCCATATCGCAAGCCGTCGATCTGATCGCTGCTGCCGAACGGCCGTTCCTCTGGGTCGGCACCGGCGTCAACAACGCGCGTGCCTGGCAGGAACTCAAGACCTTCGCCGAGACAGCACAGGTTCCGGTCGCGACGAATTTCGGCGCCAAAGGCGCCTTGCCCGAGGATCATCCGATGTCGCTGGGCGTGGTCGACCGGTGTGGCACGGGCCACGGCGTCAAGGCCGCGATCGAGGCCGACGTCGTGATCAACATCGGCGCCCGGTTCAACGACCTCAATACAGCGGGCTGGTCGTTCTACAATTTCGGCAAGGGCCAGAAGCTCGTCCACATCGACATCGATCCTGGCGAGCTGGGGCGAGTCTATCCGGTCGACGTCGGCATCGTCAGCGATGCCGGCAACGCCCTGTCGGAGCTCAATGCCGCCTGGAAGAGCAAGCCCGCGTCGGCCGAGCGGAGGCGACCGTGGCTGGAAACGATCGCAGGCTGGCGGCGCGCCTGGATCGAGGAGATCAAGCCTCTCGTCGAGTCGGAGATCGCGCCGCTCCACTACGCCCGCATCGTCAAGGACGTTTCCGACGTGGTGAACGAGGTCGCGCCGTTGACGTCGGTGGTCTGCGACACCGGCTTCATCATGAATTTCCTGCCCGCCTTCTTCACCCTGAAGCATCCGTGGTTCGCAACCAACAATCAGCAGTTCGGCCAGATGGGTTTCGCCCCGCCGGGAGTCGTTGGAGCCGGCCTGGAGCGACCGCAGCACCCGGTGCTCGTCTGGGTCGGCGACCAGTCATTCATCCATACCGGCCTGTCGCTGGCCACGGCGACCGAGTACGGCGTCGCAGGCGTGGTGATCGTGCTGAACAACAAGACCATCCAGGCCGAGGTCGAAGGCGCCAAGGCGCGGTTCGGCCGAGGCGTGGGCGATCACTATCGCATCGAGAAGACGGGCGAACTGTGGAATCCGGATCTCGGCCTCATCGGTGAAGCCCTGCGTGCCAAGGTGTACAAAGTGTCACGCGCCTCCGAGCTCAAGCCGGCGGTCGCCGACGCATTCCGGTCCGGCAGGCTGTGCATCGTCGATGTCGACGCCAGCACCGTCGTGCCGCGCTATGCCGTGCCCATCGTCCTCAAGCACGGTACCATGCCGTTTCCCTACGACTGGAACATGCAGGCTACGGCCGCCGGTTGATCACCTTGTCGAGCGTCAACCCACCCAGCATCGACAAGGTCTCGGCCTCGATGTCGCGGAACAGCCGGGAGACGACGGAATGCACGTTGCAGGCGTAGTGCCGGCCGGGGTCGTCGTCACGCATCGACAGCGACAACGGCGATTTTTCGCCGATCGCTTCATAGATCTCGCGGAAGTCGATCTTGGATGCCGGCTTGGCGAGGACGATGCCGCCAGCCGCGCCGCGCGACGACGTCAGCAGGCCGGCCTTGACCAGCGCCGATACGATCTGGCGGACACGCGCAGGGTGGTCCTTCAGGACTCGCGCGATCGATTCCGTGGTGACCAGTTCAGGTTCATGCCTGGCAACGTAGGCCAGAATGTAGGCCGCGGAGACGAGCTTGGTGGACTGGGACACGCGGCCCTTATAGCCACCATCGGCGCTGCTGTCACAATCCCGCACCCGGCTGAACGGAGCTGAGCCATGGGTGACCGCATCGTGCGCTTCTACGAGGTGGGGGGTCCCGAGGTCCTGCGTTTGGAGACCGCGCCTCGCGAAGCACCGCGTCCCGACGAAGTGCGCTTGCGGGTGCGGGCGATCGGGCTCAACAACTCGGAGGCGCAGTATCGTCGTGGCGAGTATCCCATGCGCGATACGGTCTTTCCGACACGGCTGGGGCGCGAGTGCAGCGGCGTCGTCGAGGCGGTCGGCGACAAGGTGCGATCGGTTCGGCCGGGCGACGAAGTATCGACCGTCCCCAACTTCGATATCCAGCGCGGCGGTGTGTACGGTGAATGGGCCATCGTGCCCGCCACCGCCCTGGTTCCGATGCCGGCTGGCCTCTCCTACGTCCAGGCCGCCGCAGTGTGGCAGCAATATCTGACGGCCTACGGCCCGTTGGTCGAGCACGGCGCGCTGAGGGCCGGGGACTGCGTGCTGGTCACGGCCGCCAGCTCGAGCGTCGGCAGAGGCGCGATCCAGATGGCCAAGCTGCTGGGCTGCGAGGTCATCGCCGTGACGCGCACGCCGGCCAAATGCCAAGCCCTTCGATCGAGCGGTGCCGACCACGTGATCGTCAGCAGCGAGGAAGATCTGGTGTCGCGCGTCGCCGCCATCACCGGCGACAAGGGTTTCAGGCTGGCCCTCGATCCCGTTGCCGGACCTGGCCTTTCGTCTCTCGCGGAAGCGGCGGGAAGGGCGGCCATGATCGTCGAGTATGGCCAGCTTTCGCCCGAGCCGACGCCGTTCCCGCTGCTCGCCGTGCTGCGCAAGGGCCTGGTGATCCGGGGCTACACGCTGTGGGAGATCACCCTCGATGCGGCGCGCCTGGCGCACGCGGTCGACTGGATAGCGAGTCGTCTGGCGACCGGCTCGCTGCGCCCGGCGATCGACCGCGTTTTTTCCCTGGAGCAGATCGTCGAGGCGCACCGCTATATCGAGAGCGGGCTCCAGAACGGCAAGATCGTTGTCGATGTCGAGGGGGCAGGCGGCTCGAGCGGAATGCGTGTCTAGAGCGGAATGGCATGAGTTGGAATCGCGCGCGGTTCCATCTCTTCTCATTCGCGCGCACAGGTCATGCGTGCCGTTCTAGAAACGCGCCCGCACCACGTCACGAACCCTTTGTTTGTAGCCTTCGACCATCTCCGGCGTGCTGCGGCTGCCGACCGGCGAGAAGTGCACGTGCTCGATCATGCCGATGTTGCAGAACTCGATCGTTCCGAGGTCCTGTGCCACGCGAACGGCCTGCATCTTCCCGTTCTGATCGAAATTCTCCTGCGTCGAGCCTGCGCTGGTGAAAATGATGGCCCGCTTTCCCTTGAGCTTGCCGACCGGCCCGTTGGGGCCGTGCCCATAGGCGAAGCCGACGGCGAAGACCCGGTCGATGTAGCCCTTGAGGATTGCCGGTCGGTCGATCCACCAGATCGGATGGATGAAGGCGATCACGTCGGCCCACAGGAGGTGGTCCTGCTCGACCTTGACGTCAGCAGGCACCCGTCCCGTCCGGTTGCCGGTGATGTCGTCCACGGTGGCTACGGGATTGAACTTCATGGCATAGAGGTCGCGCAGCACCACGTCGTGCCCGCGCGCCTCGACCTCCTCGATGTAGATGCGGCAGACCTCGCGCGTGAAGCTGCCTTCGCGCGGATGTGCGAGCACGACCAGGTGGTTCATGTGCTGGCGCGTGGGGGCGCGCACGTGCGCGCGATCGGCAGCCGCATCACGCGGCCGCGCCCCGGCATGCAGCGTCCGCGACGCCAAGCCGGGTCCATTTTCAATCGGCCTTGATGTTGGCTTCCGCGACGATGGCGCCCAGGCGCTTGGCCTCGGCGGCGATGCGGGCCATCGACTCTGCGGGCGTCATCGACACCGGTTCGGCGCCGATCGCAGCCCACCGCTCGCGTACATCCGGCATGGCCACGATCTTGGCGAGCGCCGCAGCCAGCGTATCGATCGCAGGCTTGGGCGCGCCGGCCGGCGTCAGCAGGGTGGCGAACTGCACCAGCTCGAGGCCGGGATAGCCCGCTTCGGCGATCGTCGGCACCTCCGGGAGCGCCGCCAGGCGCTTTGGTCCCATCACCGCGAGCGGCACCAACGTCCCGTTCCTGACGTGGCCGACGATGCTCGGCGGCGTCTCGAACATTACCTTGACCTGGCCGCCGACGAGATCGGTCACGGCCTGCGCGGCGCCTTTGTAGGGCACGTGCAGAAGATCGGTAGCGGTGTCGCGCTTGAACAGCTCGCCCAGCAGATGTGCCGACGTGCCATTCCCGCCGGTGCCGTATTCGATCTTACCGGGCCGGGCCTTGGCGGCCGCGACCAGCTCGCGCACCGACTTCACGCCCAACGAAGGATTGACGACGAGCACCGGCGCCGTCTCGAGGAAAGTGCCCACCGCTTCGAAGTCCTTGAGCAGATCGTAGCCGAGCCGGGGATAGATGCTGCGGCTGATGATCTGCGGCATCGCCACGAACACCAGTGTATAGCCGTCTGGGGCCGCGCGCGCCGCCAACTCTGTTCCGATGTTGCCGCCGGCACCGGGCTTGAAGTCGAGCATCACCGGCTGGCCGAGCAGCTCCTTGAGCTTCTCTGCCAGCATGCGATTCATGACATCTGTCGAGCCTCCTCCGGGAAAGGGCACGATCAGCGTCAGCGGTCGCGTGGGGAAACCTTGTGCCAGCGCGGCGGGCGCGAGGGCGGCGGCGAACAGGCTCGACAGCGCATGGCGGCGGGTAGCTCGCATGGCGGACGCCTCCAAAGTACGGGATCCGTCGACTCTACCGAATTGATATTGACCGAATAACAAATGGCTCGTTACGCTGCAAGCGCTTTTGCATCGAAGGAGCTCGCGGACCGTGCTCGCAGATCAGCATGTCGTCGTCATTGGAGGGAGCTCGGGGATGGGCATGGCCATCGCGCGTGCTGCGGACTCCGCGGGCGCGCGCGTCGTGATTGCCGCGCGCGACGAAGCCAAGCTCGCTCGCGCGGCCGCCCGGATCGGCGAGCGGGTGACATCGGTTCGGCTCGATATCACCGACGAGCGCGCCGTGGCGGCCTTCTTCGAAGCGACGGCCCCCATCGATCACCTTGTGGTGACGGCGCACGCATCCTCCGTGGTTACCGGCGCCATCGACACGCTTGCGAACATGTCGACGGCGGCCGCCCGTGCGTTCATGGAAACCAAGTTCTGGGGGCCCTTCACTGTCGCCAAGCACGGACAGCGGAAGCTGACGCCCCACGGTTCGATTGTCTTGTTCAGCGGCGCCGCCGGTGTGCGCAAGCTGCTGCCGCATCACACCGCAATTGGCGCCACCAACGGCGCTGTCGAGGCCTTTGCCCGTCAACTGGCCAAGGAGATCGCGCCAAAGCGCGTGAACGTCATCGCCGCGGGGTTGGTGCGCACGCCCGCCTATGACGGGCTGAGCGAGGAGGCGAGGGACCGAATGTACGCCGACTACGCCAGGACGTCGTTGGTCGGTCGGGTCGGGAGGCCGGAAGACATTGCCGAGGCAGCGCTCTATCTCATGAGCAACACCTACGTGACCGGACAGGTCCACGAGATCGACGGAGGGCGGCCTTGAGGCGGCCCGCCCGCGGCTGACCGTCTACGTTCAGAAGACGGCGGCCGCCAGGGCGACGATGGCCAGGCTGAGCGTAAGGACGAGCAAGTTGCCCAATACGAACTGACGACGGGCGTCTCGGCCCGAGTCGTCACCTGTCCCTTCGGAAACATGCAGGCAACAACTGCCATGGCATCCGCCGACCAGCAGGGTGTCTCTCTTTGCGGCCGAGATGCGGAGTCCGGTGTTTGCGTCCATGTCTGCCCCCAGGGAAACGCACTGCACTAAAGTTTTACGACAACCTTGCCCAAATGCGTGTTGGAGCGCATGTGCCCGTAGACATCGGCGATTTCGTGGAGGGCAACGGCGCGATCGATCGGGAGCCTGACGCGGCGCGCCGCGATTTCCGGCCAGATGTCGCCGACCATGAGCGCGATGATCGTTTGAATCTCCTCGACCGAGCGCGTTCGGAAGGTGACGCCGATGAAGCTGATGCGCTTCAAGCTGTGGAGATCGAGATCGATCTCTCCCTTGAGGCCGCCCATGCGGCCGACATCGATGATGCGGGCCTTCACAGCCGCGGCGCGCATGTTCTGGTCGATCGCCGGCCCACCGATCATATCGATGATCAGATCGGCGCCTCGCCCGCCGGTTGCTTCTAGGACGCGCCCGACCACGTCCTCGGTCGATGCGTTGATTCCGACGTCGAGCCCCCATTCCTTCATGGCGATGAGCTTCCGGTCGGATGTCGACGTGCCGATGACGGGAGACGCCCCTTTCAACCGGGCGATCTGGAAGGCGGCCAATCCCACTGCCGACGTAACACCCTGAATCAGGACCGATTCGCCCGGCTTCAGATTGCCATTGGTCATCATGGCATCGTGCGTCGTCATGAGGGCGACGGGAAGAGACGCCGCCTCCTCCCAGGTGAGCGTATCGGGAATCGGAATGAGCAGCCGGTGATCGATGCACGCATAGTCGGCGAACGCGCCCTGTCCCATGGCCATGACGCGATCGCCAGGCTCGACGCCGGCGACGCCCGGCCCGACCTCCGCGATCTCGCCCGCGAACTCGAGCCCGGCGATGGGTGCGGCGAGCACGGCGCCCGCGCCCTTGAAGTGGCCGACATTCATCGCGAGGTCGGCGCGGTTGGCGCCGGCGGCGCGCACGCGCACCAGCACCTCGTTATCGCCCGGTGCCGGTCGCGGCACCTCTCGCACCTCGATGCGCTTGCCGGTCGTTTCCTGGACCACCACTGCCGCCCGCATCGCGTTCACCCTCCGTAGACGATCGGGCAGCGCTGCCAGTGCAGCACGCTGCGGCCCTGCCGTCCGCCCACCGTCATCGGCGGCGAACGCAGCATCAGGATATCGCCATCGAACGCGTAGTGCCGGACGTTGACCTGACCCTCCCAGTTGGGCAGGAGCGCGCTGATGATGCGGTGGTTCACGATTCCCCGGTGCTCGTCGACGTCGTAGGTGCAGTAGTAGGCGACGTAGCCGTTGAAGGCCGCGCGCACCTCGGCATCGCTGCCGAAGTCCTTCTGGGCCGCCGACTGGCGGGCCTGCGCGAATTTGGGCCGGCCCTTCTGCATCATCTGCCCCGAGAAGAAGCCCTCGCGGGTATAGACGATGAGTCCTTCGGCGTCGCGGCCGAGCGGATGGTCGACGCTGCCGTCGTCGAACACGAGCTCGAAGGAGCGCAGCCGGTAGCTGCCGACGAAGTCGATGGCTTTCATTCGGGCCTCAGCTCGCGGGCTTGCCGATGCCGAAAGGCGCACCCCAGCCCAGCGAATCGAGCGTGTGCTTCGAGGGCGTGTATTCGCAGCCGATCCAGCCCTGCCAACCCTTGGCGTCGACCATGTCGAAATAGTGCTGCAGGTTGAGCTCGCCGACGCCTGGCTCGTTGCGGCCCGGCGGATTGCCGAGCTGCAGATGGCCGATCCACGGCCAGCTCCGCTCGAGGTTGGCGCTGAGCGCACCCTCCTCCATCTGCACGTGATAGGTGTCGAAGCAGAGCTTGAGATTGTCCTGCGCGACCTCCTCGATGAGCGCGATGCCTTCGTCGAGCGTGTGGATGAAGAATTCCGGAAAGCGCGTGCTGCATACGGGCTCGATCGGCAGGGTGAGCCCGACCTTTCTCGCCTCGCCGCAGGCCCAGGCGAGGTTCTCGACGACCCGCGCCCAGGTCCGTTCGCGCGCCTCGCCCACCGGCGTACCGCCGATCGCCGGATGCAGCAGGCGGCAGCCGATCTCGAGGGCATAGCCGATGCCGCGCTTCACGGCCTCGCGGAAGTCGGCCTCGCGGCCTGGCAACGTGGTGAGGCCGAGCTCGCCCGCCGCCCAGTCCTGCGGGGTCAGGATCTGAACCATGGTGAGCCCGTTGTCCGTCAGCCAGCGCGCCACGTCGCTTGCCTTCCAGGCGTAGGGATCGCCGTGCTCCACGCCCTTGAAGCCGCAGCGTGCCGCCTGAACGAAGCGCTCGGGCATGTCGTATTCCTTGAACATCCAGCGGATGTTGGCCTCGAAGCGCGGCATTCCCTACTCCCTCACGACTCGCCATTGATGCTCGCCGGCCCCGCGAGCCGGCAGTCAGTTGACCTTGATGCTGGCATCACGCACCACCTTGGCCCACTTGTCGTACTCGGCGCGCATGAAGGCCGCCGTCTGCGCCGGCGTCATGGCGGCGGGATGGAAGCTCTGCTTGAGGAAGCCCTCGCGCACCTCGGGCTGCGCCAGCGCCGTGTGCACCGCGTTGTTCAGGGTGGCGATGATGGCGGGCGGCGTGCCCTTCGGCGCCAGCAGTACGCCCCAGGCGCCGACCTCGAAGCCCGGGATGGTGTCGGCGATCGGTGGCACGTCGGGCAGCTCGGGCTGGCGCTCGCGGCTGGCCACGCCCAGCGCCCGCACCTTGTTGGCGCGGATGTTGGGCACCGCAACGGGCATGTTGTCGAGCAGGAGCTGGATGCGGCCGGCGATCAGGTCGAGCTGCAAGGCGGGCGAGCTGTAGGGCACATGCTGCATGCTGGTCCCGGTCAGCATCATGAACAGCTCCATGCCGAGATGGAGGTTCGAGCCGATGCCGGTCGAGCCGAAGGAAAGCTTGCCCGGGTTGGCCTTGGCGTAGTCGATCAGCTCGCGCACGCTCTTCACCGGCAGCTCGGGCCAGCAGACCAGCACGTTGTGCACCTTGGCGACCAGGGTGACGGGATCGAAGTCGTCGAGCGGTTTGTACCGGAGGTCGGTCAGGATATGCGGGCTGACGGCATGGGTGGTGCTGGCGCCGAAGAGCAGCGTGTAGCCGTCGGGCTTGGCACGCGCCACGAACTCGCCGCCGATATGGCCCGAGGCACCGGGCTTGTTCTCGACGACGAAGTTGATGCCGAACGAGCGCGCCATGGCATCGCACATCAGGCGTGCCAGGGCATCGAGCGCGTTGCCGGCCGGTCCGGGCACGACCACGCGCACCGGTTGGCTGGGATAGTTCTGCGCTCGCGAGCCGGCAGCCGGCAGGCCCGAGGCGAGCAGCGCCGCCGGCATGGTCTCGAGCAATGTCCTGCGTCTCATGGTTTCCTCCTGTGCGTCTTCTTGTTGTTTCAGATCGTGACGACCACGGTGCCCAGCCGCTCGCCGCCTTCCACGACCTCGTGTGCCTCGGCGATGCGCTCGAGGGGCAGGCTGGCGGCAATGCGATGGCGCGGCGTGCCGGTCTTCAGCCAATCGACGACGCCGCGCTGCGCCGCCTGTCGCACCTCGAGTTGCGATAGGCCGAGCTGCACGAAGCGCAGGGTGGCTCCCTTGAACATCATGCCGAGCGCCGGCACGACCGGGCTGGGCACGGCGACGGACGAGTACATCGACACGACGGCGTTGTCGGTCAGCACCTTCATCGTCGTGGCGAGATTGCCGCCGAACTCGACGTCGACGACGCGCTCGACGCCCTTGCCCGCGGTGAAGTCGAGCACCGCGGCGGCAACGTCGTCGGTGCGGTAATTGACGACCAGGTCGGCGCCGGCCAGCGCCGCGTCCTCGGCCTTGCGTGCGGCGCTCACCGTGGCGACGACTCGGGCGCCCGCCCACTTGGCGATCTGCACGGCGTAGAAGCCGACCGCACCGGCGCCTCCCGTGACCAGCACGGTGCCGCCGGCGATGGGCCCGTCGCGCAGCAGGCAGACATGGGCCGTGAGTGCGGGGATGCCGATGCTGGCGCCGGTCGCGAAGTCGCAATCGTCGGGCAGCTCGGCCAGCAGGCGGGCATCGAGGGCGACGAAGGCGGCGGCGGTGCCCATCGCACGCCCGCGCGCGGCGTTGTGCAGCCA
>JAEWIV010000498.1 GCA_023386865.1 Pseudomonadota bacterium | reverse complement strand
GTTCGATCCTTCCTGGATCGAACGCATGCGCGCCGCCGTAGAGCACGACCTCGCGGCACCCGGCCCGCATGCCACCAACTTCGCCGAAGGCAGTTCGGCCGGCCGCTTCTTCGGCGACATGTACATGTGGCGGCACGATCCCGAATTCCGCGCCGCCGCGCTCGGGTCGCCTGCTCCCGCCATCGCCGCGCGGCTCATGGGCTCGGGCGCGGCCGACTTCTTCTACGACCAGCTCTTCGTCAAGGAACCGGGCACGGCGCATCCCACACCGTGGCACCAGGACCAACCTTACTGGCCGGTCAAAGGATGGCAGGTCGCCTCCGTCTGGATCGCGCTCGACGACATCGATCGCAGCAATGGCGCCGTCGAGTTCGTGGCGGGCTCGCACCGCTGGGGCATCAGCTACCGGCCGACGCCGTTCCGCAAGGGCCACGAGACCAGGTTCACCTCGAGCGACCTTGCGCAGATCCCCGACATCGATGCCGACCGCGGCAAGTACGACATCCGCTGGTGGACGATGACGCCGGGCGACTGCCTGGTGTTCCACGCCATGATCGTGCACGGCGCGCCAGGCAACGACACGCCGGGCAGGCGCCGCCGCGGCCTGTCGCTGCGCTACACCGGCGACGATGCGCGCTACGATCCGCGCCCCGGCACCTTCCAGTTCCCCTATATGCCCGATCTCGCGGCAGGTGCGCCGATGACCTGCGAACTCTTCCCGCGCGCCTGGCCTCGTGGTTGAGACGGCGACGGCCTGAAGTTCAGACCTCGCTCAGCATCCCCTTCAGATGGACGTCGAGCATACCGTTGATCAGGAGCTCGCGATCCGACCACGGGAACTCGGGCTTCACGATGAAGGCCGAGACTAGGCCGTGAAGCCCCATCCAGCACAGCTCGCCGCAGGTGTCCGTCGGATACCTGAGCTTGACGCCTGATGCCTCGAGCTCGCCCAAGATCGTCACCAGACGCTTGAACACCAGCGCGCCGCCTACCCCGGGCTTGGTCGGATCGTCGGTCGCGGCCTTGTGGCCGGTCTTGCGGATCGCTTCGGGAATGTGGACGCCCATGAACACCAGGCGATATTCGTCGGGGTGGCTCAGCCCGAAGCGGACATAAGCCTCGCCGAAACGGCGGACCCGCTGCAGGGGATCGGTGACGGTCCTCTCGATGTCGTCGATGGCGGCGATCAGATGCCCGAAGGTCTGATCGCAAAGCGCCAGCATCAGCGCGTCCTTGTCCTTGAAGTAGAGGTACAGCGCGGGCGCGGAAATGCCGACGCGATCGGCGATCCGCCGGATCGTGGTCGCCTCGTAGCCCTCCTCCAGGAACAGCTCCTTGGCCGCCAGCAGGATCTCGTCCCGGCGGGTATGGCCCTGGCCGCGGCGCTTGCGGCCAGCCGGTAACACTGTCGCGATCCCGGTCAAAAACAGTCTCCTTCCACTTGACTCTTATCTGAACGCCGATAACTTATCAATGTTAAGTTAACGTCGTTCAGGCGGTCTTCTGAACATTGTAAACCTTGAAAGGACGGTTAGCCATGCGTGATCCGTACGCCCAGCTCCTCGGCAAGGTTCCCTTCAAGGCCGTGGCCATTCTCCTTGGCACAGGTGCCGCCGCGGCCGCGGGCTTTGCCGCCCTGTCTTGGACAGCCAATGCGTCGCGTCCGGTCGTGGCTGACGAGCCCGTCGTCCGCCCGGCCCGCGTCATGGAGGTCGCCTATCAGCGGCGAAGCCGCTCCCTGGTCCTGGCCGGCACCGTCGTGCCCCGCATCGAGACCAACCTCGGCTTCCGGGTCGCCGGCAAGATCGTGCGGCGCAGCGTCGATGTCGGCAGCACCGTCAAGAGCGGCGACCTGATCGCCCAGCTCGATCCCGCCGACTATCGGCTGGCCGTCGACAATGCCCGCGCCGCCCTGGCCTCGGCCGAGGCCGACCACGCGCGCGCCAAGGCCGATCACGAGCGCTACCTCAACCTGCGCGGCACCGCCGTCTTCACGAGCCAGACCCTGGAGCAGCGCCAGTCGCTCGCCGCCACCGCCCAGGCCCGCGTCGAGCAGGCCAGGAGCCAGCTCGCTTCGGCGGAGAACAATCTCGCCTACACCGAGCTGCGCGCCGACACCGACGGTGTCGTCACCGCCGTGCAGGCCGAGGTCGGCCAGGTGATGGCCCAGGGCCAGGGCGTCGTGCGCGTGGCGCGCACCGACGAACTCGAGATCGTGGTCGGCGTCCCGGATCACCGATTGAAGACCGTGCGCGAGGCGCGCGCCGCGGGCTTCGAACTGTGGTCCGACCCCGGTCGCCGCCACCCGGTGCGCCTGCGCGAGCTCTCGCCCAGCGCCGATCCCATGACGCGGACCTATCCGGCGCGCTTCAGCGTGATCGACCAGCCGCCCTTCATCGGCCTCGGCATGACCGCGACGCTCACCTTCGAGCGGGCGGATGCGCCGTTCGTCGCCGAGGTGCCATTGTCGGCGATCTTCCAGCGCGGCACGCAGCCCGCCGTCTGGGTGGTCGACAGGGAGAGCGGCACCGTGGCGCTGCGCCCCGTCGTCATCGCGCGCTGGCGCGACGACACCGCGGCTATCGCCTCCGGCGTCAAGGACGGCGAGCTGATCGCCACCGCCGGCGTCCACAAGCTCGAGCCCGGGCAGAAGGTGAAGCCTCTTCCCGCCCAGATGCAGGCTTCGCGCTGACCGAGCGACCCGGCTCCCGGGGAGACAGACATGACCACGCGCATCAACCTGTCGGCGCTGGCGCTGAAATACAGCACGCTGACCGTGTTCTTCATGATCGCCCTCGTCGCGGCCGGCGTTTACGCCTTCTTCAATCTCGGCCGCGCCGAGGATCCGCCATTCACCATCAAGCAGATGGTGGTATCGGCCGCCTGGCCGGGCGCCACCTCGCGCGAGATGGAGCAGCAGGTCACCGAGAAGATCGAGACCAAGCTGCAGGAGCTGCCCTGGTTCAACTTCGTCAACAGCAACACCAAGCCCGGCGAGACGGTGATCTACGTCTCGCTGCGCGACGACACGCCGCCCGGCAAGGTGCCGGATCTCTGGTACCAGGTGCGCAAGAAGGTCGGCGACATCAGGGCCTCGCTGCCGCAGGGCGTCGTCGGGCCGTTCTTCAACGACGAATACGGCGACACCTACAGCCTGATCTGGGCCTTCGAGGCCGACGGCTTCTCGCCGGCCGAGGTCAAGGAGATCGCCAAGGCCGTGCGCCAGCGCCTGCTGCGCGTGCCCGACGTCACCAAGGCCGACCTGATCGGCCTGCAGGACGAGAAGATCTACATCGAGTTCAGCCACGCGCGGCTCGCCATGCTGGGCGTGCCGGTCGACCAGATCCTGGACGTCGTGCGCCGCCAGAACGCCATCGTCGCGGCCGGGACGGTCGAGACCAAGGACGAGCGCGTCTCGGTGCGCGTCGACGGCGCGCCGATCTCGGCCGAGGAGCTGGCCGCCCTTCCCTTCAGCGCCAACGGCCGCACGCTGATGCTGTCCGACGTCGCCGAGATCAAGCGGGGCTACCAGGACCCTCAGCAGATCTCGATGCGCTTCAACGGCAAGCCGGTGATCGGGCTCGGCGTCGTGATGGCCCAGGGCGGCAACGTGCAGGCGCTGGGCAAGGCGCTCGACAAGGTGATGGCCGAGGTCGAGAAGGAACTGCCGGTCGGCATCGCCGTGCACCGCGTCGCCAACCAGCCCGAGGTCGTCGACAAGTCGTTCGAGGAGTTCATCTTTTCGCTGCTCGAGGCGCTGGCCATCGTGCTGGTCGTGTCGTTCGTCAGCCTGGGCGTGCGCACCGGCGTCATCGTGGCGCTGTCGGTGCCGCTGGTGCTGGCCATCACCTTCGTCGGCATGCTGCTGCTCGGCATCGACTTCCAGCGCATCTCGCTCGGCGCGCTGATCATTGCGCTCGGCCTCCTGGTCGACGACGCCATCATCGCCGTCGAGATGATGATGGTGAAGCTGGAACAGGGAGCGAGCCGGCTGGAAGCCGCGACCTTCGCCTACACCTCGACCGCCTTTCCGATGCTGACGGGCACGCTGGTCACCGCCGTGGGCTTCGTGCCGGTCGGCTTCGCCCGCTCGAGCGCCGGCGAGTACACCAACTCGATCTTCTGGGTGGTCGGCCTGTCGCTGGTCATCTCCTGGTTCGTGGCCGTGCTGTTCACGCCGTGGATGGGCTACCACCTGCTGCCGACGCCCAAGGTCCATCACCGCGACCCCTACGGCGGCCGCCTCTACGCCGTCTTCCGCAAGCTGGTCGTGTGGTGCGTGACCTGGCGCAAGACCACCATCGCCATCACCGCGCTGGCGTTCGTCGCCTCCATGGGCGCCTTCACCCTGGTGCAGAAGCAGTTCTTCCCGACCGCCAACCGGCCCGAGCTGATCGTCGACCTGAAACTGGCGCAGGGCGCATCGTGGGCCGCGACGGACCGCGAAGTGCGCCGCCTGGAGAAGTGGCTGGGCGAGAACCACGACGTCGCCTTCTACACGTCCTATGTCGGCGCCGGCAGCCCGCGCTTCTACCTGCCGACGGTGCCGGAGCTGTCCAACGCCAACTTCGGCCAGGTCATCGTCATGACCAGGGACCTCGCCGCCCGCGAGCGCGTGGTCGCCGAGCTGAATCAGCTGTTTGCCGGCGGCTTCGAGGCGGTGCGCGCCCGGGTGCAGCGGCTACAGAACGGCCCGCCGGTGAGCTACCCCGTGATGTTCCGCGTGCTGGGCGACGACCCGCAGCAGGTCCGTGCGGTCGCCGAGAAGGTGCGCCAGGTCTTCAAGGCCGATCCGGCCACGCGCGACATCAATTTCGACTGGAACGAGCTCGCCAAGACGGTGCGGCTCGAGGTCGACCAGAACAAGGCGCGGGCGCTCGGCGTCGATTCGCAGCTCCTGGGCAACACGCTGCAGACGCTGCTTTCGGGCGTGACCGTGACCCAGTATCGCGACCGCACCGAGACGATCGACGTGGTGGCCCGCGCCGTCCCGGCCGAGCGCCTCAGCGTCGAGGGCCTCGAGGCGATCAACCTGCGCACCGGCAACGGCGGCGTGGTCTCGCTCGCCCAGCTCGCGACGCTGCGCTTCGAGCTCGAGGAGCCGATCCTGTGGCGGCGCAACAAGGACCTGCTGATGACCGTGCGCGCCGGCGTGGTCGACGGCGTGCAGGCGCCCGACGTCGCCGCGCGCATCGACAAGGCGCTCGCTCCCGTGCGGGCCGAGCTGCCGGCCGGCTATCGCATCGAGGTCGGCGGCGACAGCGAGGAGAGCGCCAAGAGCCAGGGCTCCATATTCAAGATGATGCCGGTCATGGCCTTCCTGATGATGCTGTTCCTGATGCTGCAGCTCCAGAGCTTCTCCAAGCTGGCGCTCGTGGTGCTGACGGCACCGCTCGGGCTGATCGGCGTGTCGCTGTTCCTGCTGGCCTTCAACCAGCCGTTCGGCTTCGTCTCGCTGCTGGGCGTCATCGCGCTCGCCGGCATGATCATGCGCAACTCGGTGATCCTGGTCGACCAGATCGACCAGGACATCGCCGCCGGTCACTCGGCCTGGGACGCCGTGATCGACGCCACGGTGCGCCGCGCCCGGCCGATCCTGCTCACCGCCGGCACCGCCATCTTCGCCATGATCCCGCTATCCAGGAGCGTGTTCTGGGGGCCGATGGCGGTGGCACTGATGGGCGGCCTGCTGGTGGCGACCGCCCTCACCCTGCTGTTCCTGCCGGCGCTCTACGCCGCCTGGTTCAGGGTCAGGCGGCCGGCCGACCAAACCACGGTCGGCGAGGCGCCCGCCGGCCGTCCACCGCTCGCCGTCGCGGCGGAGTGACCGCAAGCGGCTTCGCTGCCGACCGGCCCGCTGCCGGCAACGCCTACGAGACCTTGCCTTCCACGGTGTGGATGTCGGCCTTGCGCGCTGCACTCGTTTTCAGGATGACCTCGATGCCGCGCGCCACGTCGTCGATCGCCATCGACGGCGCCGTGCCGACCTTGGCGACCTGCTCGGGTGCGTACGGCACGTGCAGGAAGCCGCCGCGCAACGGCGTCGGGTGGCGGCTGGCGATATCCATCAAGGCGTAGAAGATGTGATTGCAGACGAAGGTGCCCGCGCTGTTCGATACCGTCGCGGCGAGCCCCGCCTTGCGCATCGCCGCCACGCAGGCCTTGATCGGCAGGGTCGCGAAGTAGGCCGCCGGCCCGCCCTTGACCACGGGCACGTCGATCGGTTGCCGGCGGTCGTTGTCGCGGATGCGCGCGTCCTGGATGTTGACCGCGACGCGCTCCAGGCAAAGCTCGTTGCGCCCGCCGGCCAAGCCGACGCACAGCACGATGTCGGGTTTCACCTTGGCGATGGCGCGCTGCAGGACGCCCGCCGACTTGGCGAAGGAACAGGGCAGCGTCGCGGTATGGACGGCGATACCGCCGACACGCTTCCCGAGCTTGCGGACCGCGAGCGACGACGGATTGATCCCGTCGCCGCCGAACGGCTCGAAGCCCGTGACGAGTGCCTTCAATGCGCTACTTGTTGGCGGCGTCGACGGCGCGGCGCGCCATCACGTTCACCAGGTGGGCGCGGTACTCGGCGCTGGCGTGGATGTCGCTGTTCAGCCCGTCGGCCGGGACCTTGATGTCCTTGATCGCGTCCGACGAGAAGTTCTTGGCGAGCGCGTCCTCCATCGCCTTGACGCGGAAGACGCAGGGGCCCGCCCCGGTGACGGCGACGCGCACGTTGTTGCCGGTCTTGGCGACGAAGACACCGACCATGGCGTAGCGCGACGCCGGGTTGGGGAACTTCATGTAGGCGGCCTTCTCGGCCGTGGGGAAGCTCACCGACGTGACCAGTTCGCCGTCGCTCAGCGCCGTCTCGAACAGGCCCTTGAAGAAGCCGTCCGCCGCGTGCTTGCCGGTGTTGGTCGTCACGGTGGCGTTGAGGCCCACAACGGCCGCCGGATAGTCGGCCGCCGGATCGTTGTTGGCGATCGAGCCGCCGATCGTGCCGCGGTTGCGCACCTGCGGATCGCCGATATGGCCCGCGAGATGTGCCAGCGCCGGGATGGCACCCTTGACGTCGGCCGAGCTCGCGACGTCGGCGTGGCGGGTCATGCCGCCGATCACGACGTTGCTGCCCTCGACCTTGATGCCGGCCAGCTCCTTGATGCCGCCGAGGTCGACGACGTCGGAGGGCTTGGCGAGCCGCTGCTTCAGCGTCGGGATCAGGGTCATGCCGCCCGACATCGGGCGCGCCTCGTCCTTGCCCTTCAGCAGGTTGGCCGCATCGGCCAGCGTCTTCGGGCGGTGGTAGTGGAAATCGTACATCTCTGATCCTCCCGTTACTCGGCCGCCGCGCGCGCGCCATGGATCGCCTGCCACACGTTGAGCGGCGTGGCGGGCATTTCGACATGCTTCACGCCAACCGGCGCCAGCGCGTCGTGGACGGCATTCATCACGGCGGCGGGCGCGGCGATCGCGCCGGCCTCGCCGCATCCCTTCACGCCCAGCGGATTGTGCGGGCAGGGCGTGACCTTGTAGCCGAGCTTGAACGACGGAACGTCGTCGGCGCGCGGCATGGTGTAGTCCATGTACGAGCCGCTGATCAGCTGGCCCGTCTCCTTGTCGTAGACGGCGTTCTCGAGCAGCGCCTGGCCGACGCCCTGGACGATACCGCCATGCACCTGGCCTTCGACGATCATCGGATTGATGATGTTGCCGAAATCGTCGACCGCGGTGTGGCTGATGACCTCGACCACGCCGGTCTCGGGGTCGATCTCGACCTCGCAGATCTGCGTGCCAGCCGGATAGACGAAGTTCGCCGGATCGTAGAAGGCGTTCTCGTCCATGCCGGGCTCGATGTCGGCCAGCGGGTAGTTGTGCGGCACATAGGCCGCGAACACCGCCTGGCCGAGCGGCACCGCCTTGTCGGTGCCGGCCACCTTGAAGGTGCCGTTCTCGAAGACGACGTCGGCGACCGACGCCTCCATCAAGTGAGCAGCGATCTTCTTGCCCTTGGCGATGACCTTGTCGGCCGCCTTCATGATGGCCGAGCCGCCGACCGCCAGCGAGCGGCTGCCGTAGGTGCCCATGCCGAACGGCGTCGTCGCCGTGTCGCCGTGGACGACCTCGATCTGCTCGATGGGAACGCCGAGCTTGTCGGACACGACCTGGGCGAAGGTCGTCTCATGGCTCTGGCCGTGGCTGTGCGACCCGGTCAGGATCTGGACGTTACCGGTCGGGTTGAACTTGATCTGCGCCGATTCCCATTGCCCGACGCCGCCGCCGAGCTGGCCGATGACCTGGGACGGCGCCAGCCCGCAGGCCTCGATATAGGACGAGAAGCCGATGCCGCGCAGCTTGCCGCGCGACTTGGCCTCGGCGCGGCGCGCCTCGAAGCCCTTGTAGTCGGCGATCTTGATCGCCTCGTCGATGATCGGCGGGTAGTTGCCGGAATCGTACTGCAGCGCCACCGGCGTCTGGTACGGAAAGGCAGTCGACGGGATGAAGTTCTTCCGGCGCAGCTCCGCCGGATCCATCTTCAGCTCCTTGGCCGCCTTGCTGACGATCGTCTCGACGACGAACGTCGCTTCCGGCCGTCCGGCGCCGCGATAGGCGTCGACCGGTGCGGTATTGGTCAACGCCGCCTTCACGTTGGCGTAGATCAATGGCGTCGTGTACTGGCCCGCCAGCAGCGTGGCGTAGAGGTACGTCGGCACCGCCGTCGAGAAGGTCGAGAGATAGGCCCCCATGTTGGCGATGGTCTCGACCTTGAGAGCCAGGAACTTGCCGTCCTTGTCGAGCGCCAGCTCGGCATGGGTGACGTGGTCGCGGCCGTGCGCGTCGGTCTGGAACGATTCGCTGCGCTCGGCAGTCCACTTGATGGGACGGCCGACGCGGCTCGACGCCCAGGTGAGCATGGTCTCTTCGTTGTAGCAGAAGATCTTGCTGCCGAAGCCGCCGCCCACGTCCGGGGCGATGACGCGCAGCTTGTGCTCGGGGATGCCGAGCACGAAGGCCGACAGGATCAGGCGCAGCACGTGCGGGTTCTGCGACGTCGACCACAGCGTGTAGTTGCCCGTGCCCTTGTCGTACTCCGCCGCCGCGGCGCGCGGCTCCATGGCGTTGGGGATCAGGCGGTTGTTCACCAAATCGAGCTTGGTCACGTGCGCGGCCTTGGCGAAGGCGGCGTCGACGTCGGCCTTCACGCCGATCTCCCAGTCGTAGATCAGGTTGCCCGGCGCCTCGGCATGGAGCTCGGGGATGCCCTTGTCGAACGCCTTGGCGAGATCGACGTTGGACGGCAGCACCTCGTAGTCGATCTTGATCGCCTCGGCGGCGTCCTTGGCCTCGTCGTGGCTGTTGGCCACCACCATGGCCACCGTGTCGCCGACGTAGCGCACGGTGTCGAGCGCCATCACCGGATGCGGCGGCGCCTTGTGCGGCTGGCCGTGCTTGTCCTTGACCACCCAGCCGCAGATCAGGCCGCCGACCTTGGCGTCGGCCGTGTCCTTGCCGGTGAAGATCTCGACCACCCCCGGCATCGCCTTGGCGGCCGAGGTGTCGATGCTCTTGATCTTCGCGTGAGCGTGCGGCGAACGCACGAAGTGCGCATAGGTCGCGCGTGCGAGCGGCAGGTCGTCGACGTAACGGCCCGTGCCGGTGAGGAAGCGCTGGTCTTCCTTCCGCTTCACCCGGGCGCCGATTCCGGTTTGCGCGGTCATGGCTACACCCCCGCTGACTTCATGGCGGGCGCTGCCGCCAGGATGGCCTTCACGATGTTGTGGTAGCCGGTGCAGCGGCAGAGGTTGCCCTCGAGCTCGCGGCGCACCGTCGCCTCGTCGAGCTGGTAGTTGTGGCGCTTCACCATGTCGATGGCGCTCATCACCATGCCCGGGGTGCAGAAGCCGCACTGCAGCGCATGGTTCTCGCGGAACGCCTCCTGCATGGGATGCAGCTTCTCGGCGCTCTCGGCCAGCCCTTCGATGGTCGTGACCTTGGCGCCTTCGGCCTGGACGGCCAGCATGGTGCAGGACTTCACCGACTTGCCGTCGACGTGGACGACGCAGGCGCCGCACTGACTGGTATCGCAGCCGACGTGGGTGCCGGTCATGCCGAGATGCTCGCGCAGGAATTGAACCAACAGCGTGCGCGCCTCGACCTTCCCCGAGACAGGCTTGCCGTTGACGGTCATGGCGACGGGAATGGTCATCTACTCTTCTCCCTCACGTTGTTGGTTCGCGCAGGCGTGGAAAATGCACACCCACTGGGCGTTGAAGCGACTCTCGCAAGCCGCTCATGCGCCGGTCAAGCGAATTGCGGACGACGACCGACTCGGCGGACCGCCGCTAACGGCTCGCAAGGAAAATCAGGATCAGCACCGCTGCACCGACGCCGATGACCAGCCAATGCCGATAGCCGCGCTGCGCCGC
>JAEWIV010000488.1 GCA_023386865.1 Pseudomonadota bacterium | reverse complement strand
ACGAACATCTCCAGCGCTATCAGGCCCACCAGGTCGAGACCGCGCGCCAGTTCGACGCCGTAGCGCTCTGCCGTCGACAGCGTCTCGCTCGACAGTCGCGACGGCACGGTGGTGGTGCGCAGGATGCCGTCGCGATGGTCGTTCACGCCGATCGGGAAACAGCGCGTCCCACCGTCCAGCCCGCGCGCCACGATGGCCGAGGTTTCGCAGGCGAAATCGACCAGTGCTTCGAGCACGCACTCGCGTCGCCCGAGCTTCTGCCAGGCGGCGGCCAGGCCGGTGCGGTCGGCGACCCGGACCTGGCCCTTGCCGTCATAGCCTTCGGTGCATGTCTTCAGGATGCCCGGGAGCGCGGTGGCGGCGCCGATGTCGGCCTCGCTGCGGATCGCCTCGCACCGGGCTGTGTCGATGCCGAGCGAGCGGAAGAATTCCTTCTCGCGCAGTCGATGCTGGGCGACGTGGATGGGCTTGATGCCCGGCCGCACCGGCTTGTGGCGCTGGCATTCGGCGACCGTTGCCTCCGGCACGTTCTCGAATTCGTAGGTGATGACGTCGACCTGGGCGGCGAAGCGCGCCAGGGCGGCCGTGTCGTCATACGCGCCGCTGACGTGGCCCGCCGCGACATCGCCGCCGATCGAATGCTCTTCCGGTGCATAGACCACGCAGCGATAGCCCAGTCGCGCAGCAGCCAGTGCCGTCATGCGGCCCAACTGGCCGCCGCCCAGGATGCCGATGGTCGAACCCGGGGGCAGGGGCTTGGGGGAAGTCATCTCCTAGCGATGCGGCGTCGCGACCTCGTCCGACGGCGCCTTGGCAACGGCATCCGTCTGGCGAGCCCGCCATCTTTCCAGTGCCGCCATAATCTTGACGTCGCCAAGACCGACGATGCTGGCGGCCAGAAGTCCGGCATTCACCGCGCCGGCGCGCCCAATGGCCAGCGTGCCCACCGGGATGCCGGCCGGCATCTGGACGATGGAAAGAAGGCTGTCCTGGCCCTTCAGCGCGGCGCTCTCGACCGGTACGCCCAGCACCGGCAGGGGGGTCATGGAGGCGGTCATGCCGGGCAGGTGGGCTGCTCCCCCGGCGCCGGCGATGATGACCTTCAGGCCGCGGCTCTTGGCGGCGGCGGCGTAGCTCATCATGCGCTTGGGCGTGCGATGGGCGGAGATGATGCGGGCCTCGAACGGCACGCCCAGCGCTTCGAGCGTCTCGGCGGCGTGGCGCATGGTCGCCCAATCCGACTGGCTGCCCATGATCAGGCCGACCGCCGGTTTGCGGGCGGCTCGCTTGGCTGTGATTTTGGCCATTCTGCTCTCAGGCGATGATATCGGGAATCAACTGGCTTTCCAGCCTGAGGATCTGGTCCTTCAGCCCGAGCTTGCGCTTCTTGAGCCGCTGCAGTTGCAGCTGGTCGAACGGCGGCTTCTCGAGCAGGCGATCGATCACCTCGTCGAGGTCGCGGTGCTCGCTCTTCAAGGCCTCAAGCTTGGCCTTGAGGGTTTCGGCGTCCTGCGGCTCCGAAGGAGGGTTGCTCATGCTCTAGCCACCTTGCGCTCCGCCGTGTACCCCTTCGCCCGGCCAAAGGGAAGCACCGAAGGTGTCGGATTTTCTGCCTCATCCGTTCTGGAATTTCTCGCTCGAGCTCTATGCCGGCGAGGGCGTCGCCGAGGCCTGCCTCGACCTCCAGGAGCGACGCGGCTGCGACGTCAACATATTGCTGTTCTGCTGCTGGCTGGGCGCTTCGGGCCGCCCGACGCTGACCGCGGAGCGCCTGCGCGCCATCCTGAGGGCGAGCGATGCATGGCAGGCCGAGGTCGTGCGACCCCTGCGCGCAGTGCGCCGGCTGCTGAAGGATCGACCATGGCCCGAGGCGCTGCCGGAGACCGTCGACGCCGTGCGCCGGCGCGTCGCCGACGCCGAGCTCGCGGCCGAGCATGCCGAGCAGATCAAGCTCGCGAGCCTGCACAATCCGCCGGCCGACCGCGACCGGCCGATCGACAAGCGCCTGCGCGCGGCGGTGGGCAATCTCGGCGTCTATGCCGTCTGCCTGGGCGTGGTTCCCGACGCCAAGGACCGCGCCGCGGTGGTGGCGCTGATGAAGGGAACCTTCCCGGCGCTCACCGCGGACGAGATCACGCCGGTGGTCGGTTAGAGCGGAACCGATATGCTCGAGGACGCATCGCGCGTCAGCTCCAGCGCTTGACCTTGCCGGTGTCGAGGTCGAACAGGTCGAGCACGCGGCCGACCGTGTGATCGACGATGTCGTCCAGGGTCTTGGGCTTGTTGTAGAAGGCCGGCACCGGCGGCGCGACGATCGCGCCCATTTCGCTGAGCGCCAGCATGTTGCGCAGGTGGATGGCGTGCAGCGGCGTCTCGCGCACCATCAGGACCAGCCGGCGGCGCTCCTTCAGCGCGACGTCGGCGGCGCGCGTCAGCAGATTGGAGGTGATGCCGTTGGCGATCTCGCCCAGGCTGCGCATCGAGCAGGGCGCGACGATCATGCCGAGCGTGCGGAACGAGCCGCTGGAGATCGCCGCCGCCAGATCATCGATGCGGTAGACCGCATCGGCCAGCGCACGGACGTCTCCGACCTTGAGCGCGGTCTCGTGGGCCAGCGTCACCTCGGCCGTCCTGGTCATCACCAGGTGGCTTTCCACCGGCAGGTCCTTCAGCGCCTGCAGCAGGCGCACGCCGTAGATGATGCCGGAGGCGCCGGAGATGCCGACAACGAGGCGCGAGGGTTGCGTCATCGCGCCATCATCCACGGCGCTGTGCGGCAAGACAATCGGACGGCCTCATGCAATCGCGACTTCACGGGACCAAACAAGCCGCGGCTGCACATAGGTCCGATTTGCTGACTATTTCGTTATCCACAGATAATGGGTCGCGGTTGATTCGGCGTGACTCGACACAACATCGGAGTCAGAGTTTTTCGTCCGCAACCCTCTCGGAGGTCGCCCATGAGCACCGTGGACCATATCGAAGCGCTCAAGGCAAAGCATGCTACCCTTGAGCAAGCGATCGATCAGGAAAACATGCGCCCGCATCCCGATGACGATGCGATCTGCAGCCTCAAGAAGCGCAAACTGCAGATAAAGGACGAGATTGCTCGTCTGACCGCCTCCGGCACTACACATTGACACCCTCGACCTAGGCCGGCCCATCGGGTCAGGCCTCCGCACGCGCTCCTCGACGGGCTGGGCGTGAAGGCGCTTGGGCGCCGTGCGAAGGGCTGCGGTCAGTTGAGCTTGTGCAGGTTGACCGTCCAGGTCACCGGACCGAACACGCCCTGCGAGCGGCCGCTGCATTGCGCGACATTGTCGGCGCCGCGTTGGCACACCAGCTGATCCGCGTACCAGCGCGAGCCGTCGTTGCAGGATGAGTCGCCGTCCCGGATGCGCAGCATCTGGCCCTCGAAGCGCGCCTGCGCGCGGGTGCGGCAGGCCGTGCGGCCGCGCCGCCATTCGAGCTGGCCGTTTCCGTTGGCGTCGAAGCAGTACGAAGACACGCCGGGCTGGCCCTGCATTGGCTCGTGACGGAACGGGTCGGTGCGCCAGCAGCCCGACATGAAGGAGTAGTCGTT
>JAEWIV010000431.1 GCA_023386865.1 Pseudomonadota bacterium | reverse complement strand
CGACAGATATGAGCGGGCCTGGAGGCCCGCGGTCCGGTAAGATCAGAGGTTCTCCGTCACCAGGTCCCAGACGTCGCCGGCGCGGCCGCCGAGCATCGCCTTGGCCGAGTAGAGCGCCGTGCCGAAGGCCTGCTCGGCGCCGACGAAGGGCGGCATGACCAGCTCCATGCGGCTGGTGAGCACGTCGAGCAGCGCGGGACCGGGCTGGCTCAGCCAATCCTGAACGGCCGCCTCCAGATCGTTGGCGTGTTCGACGCGTCGCGCATGGAAGCCGATCGCCTCGGCGACCCGCGAGAAGTCGGGATTCTCGAGGTCGGTGTAGGCGTTGAGCAGGCCCTCGACCTTCATCTCGAGCTCGACGAAGCCCAGCGCCCCGTTGTTGAACAGGGCGATCTTGATCGGAATCTTCTCCTGGATCGCGGTGATCATGTCGCCCAGCATCATCGCAAGCCCGCCGTCGCCCGACATCGAGATCACCTGGCGCTCGGGAAAGGCGCGCTTGGCGCCGAGCGCCTGCGGCATGGCATTGGCCATGGTGCCGTGGGTCAGGCTGATCAAGGTGCGGCGCCTGCCGTTCGCCTTGACGTGGCGCAGCAACCAGACCGTGGGCGAGCCGCCGTCGGCGGTGAAGATCGCATCCTGCGCCGCGTACTTGTCGATCAGGTGCGCAAAATACTGCGGATGGATCTTGCCCTCGTGCGCCACCGCCCGCTTCTCCAGGTTCGACAGCGCCTTGTCGTGGCGCGCCACGCAGTCGTCGAGAAAGCCGCGCTCGCTGCGCGCCTTCACCTTGGGCAAGAGCGCCGCCACCGTCGCCTTGATGTCGCCGACCACGCCCAGCTCGACCGGATGGCGCCGTCCGAGATGCGTCGGGTCGATGTCGACCTGAACGATGCGCGCCTTGTCGGGATAGAACTGGCGCCAGGCGAAGTCGCAGCCCAGCAGCAGCAGCGTGTCGCAGGTCCGGATCGTGTGATAGCCGCCGGCCGTGCCCAGCATGCCGGTCATGCCGACATTGTAGGGGTTGTCGTATTCGATGAAGTCCTTGGCGCGCGAGGTATGGGCGACCGGCGCCTTGAGCTTCTCGGCCAGCGCGACGATCTCGTCGTGCGCGCCCTGGCAGCCCGAGCCGCCATAGATCGCGATGTTCTTGCCCTCGCCCAGGATCCAGGCGATGCGGTCGAGCTCGGCGTCGGACGGACGCAGCACTGGCGCCGCCTTGTGCACGGTGAAGGGCGGCTCCGCCGGGGCCGGCGCCTTGGAGATGTCGACCGGCACGATCAGCACCGCCACGCCGCGCTTGGCGAGCGCCGCCTGGCAGGCCATCGCCACCTTGCGCCGCGCCTGGGCCGGCGAGCGGATCTCGGAGCAGAAGACGCTGCAGGCGCGGTAGACCTGCTCGAAGTCGACCTCCTGCGGAAAGTCGAAGTCGCGCTCCTCCGAGGTGATCTGGCTTGCGATCAGCACCACCGGCGCCCGGTTGCGATGCGATTCGAAGAGGCCGTTGATGAAGTGCAGGCTGCCGGGTCCGCAAGAACCCGCGCAGGCCGTGAGCTCGCCCGTCAGCAGTGCCTCGGCTCCGGCCGCGAAACCTCCCGCCTCCTCGTGGCGCACATGCACCCACTTGATGCCGCTGCGCCGGATCGCGTCGGTGACGTAGTTCAGCGTATCGCCCGGCACGCCCCAGCAGTGTTTTACGCCGGCAGCCTGCAAAGTCTCGATGATCACTTCAGCGACAGTCTGACTCATGACGACCCCTCAATCGCGAGCAAGCAGTTCATCCAACGTGCTGCGAAGACCTGGAAGGTGCTGCTCGATTATGGCCCACACGCGTACGTGATCTATCAAAGCGTAGCCGTGGATCAGGATATTGCGAAAGGCGATAATGCGTCGAAGGTCAGGTATGAGCTGCGCCGTCCTTTCGTCGACACGCGCCAACTGCGCAAACGCCTCGCCGACGATCTCGAACTGTCGCTCGATCGCCGAACGAAGGACGATATCGCCGACAACTTGATCGAAAGTCTTCCCGGCTGTCATATTCGCAATCGCGTCAGCAGCCTTCTTGGCGTCCCATAGAAAGACTTTTGGATCACGCCTCAAACAAAGGCACCCGCGAACGCTCAATCTCGGCCTTGAGATAGGGATTGCTCACCGCGCTTGCTTCCACGAGGTCAACTCGCCGACCCATCAGGTCTTCAAGCGACTCCTTCAACCTGAAATAGGTATCAAACGACATCGCATCCGGGTGGCTCCTGTCGAACTCAACAAGAAAATCAACGTCACTGCGTTCCACGTCGAAGTCGTCGCGGGCGGCAGAACCGAAAAGATCGAGCCGGCGCACATGATAGCGGCGGCACAACGCGCCGAGCTGTACACGATTCTGGGAAATGACGTCGATCATGGCAGTCACCGCGGCAAATATAGCACAGCCTAGCGAAATTGCCCGCTTGGAAGGTCACGTCGAGGGGCGTCTAATGGCGGCCTGTCGGAGGTGTCCTGATGTCGCCTGACTCTGTCACCGCAACGCGTACCACCGATCCCCGCTACGCCGCGCTGGAAGAGCGCGTCATGGCCCGCGACCAGAAGGGCGCGAGCGAAGTCTATTACGGGCTGGTGCGTGACGGCCGGCCGATCACCGAGATGCTGCGCGAGGCCGTGCGCATCCACGCCCCCTATACCCACGTGCCCTATCACGAGCGCATGGACGACGGGTACGTGAACTTCGTGAACAACGACCATTGCCTCTTGAGCGCGCGCGCGGCGCTCAACCTGTCGAAGATGTTGCCCGGCGCGGCGTCGGGCCTGCCGCTGGCGCAGACGATCTGGTACATCCCGACCGGCCTCGACATCTGGAACCAGAAGATCGCCAAGGCGCCGGGCCACTATTCGCGCGGCTTCCAGATGCCCGACGGGCCGCCGCCGGCGCCGGTCGTGCACTGGCCCGACCAGGCGCCGCTCGCGCTCGACGGACCGCTCAAGGAGCGGCTGGGTCGATGGATGACGCTGGTCCATCGCGGCAACGTCGTCGAGGCCTACCGCGTGTTCCTCGGCCTGATGCAGAATCCCGCCGAGCGCCGCGCTGCGCTGGCCGAGCTCTGCTTCGCCGGCCTGATCGACGTGCAGGACCGCTCGTTCCAGAACCGGTCCTACACGACCGGCCACAAATCCTTCCGCGCCCGCGCCACCGTCGAGCTGGGCGAGGCGATCGGCTGGGACGACGCGCACGACGTCCTCTATGCCGGCGCTCTGGATATCGCCGTCGGCCCACGTTGGTACTCGCTGTACGAAGTGGCCTGCAACACCGTCACCGTTTACCTCGAAGGCCAGGCCTTGCACGCCGTGCCGTACAGCGGCACCACCGAGCAGGAACGCACGATCCTGGCCGGCAACAAGGCGCCGCTCGACGCCCGGGAGACCGAGGCGCTGATCGAGGTCATCCTGCGCGAGCCCGAGCCCGCCTACCTGCTGCACCTCACGGCGCTCCTGAAGGCCGGCAAGAGCCCGCGCGCGCTTCTCGATGCCATCCAGGTCGGCGCCGCCACGGTCGCGATCGAGACCCATGACGAGCTCAACTTCTCCCTGCCGCAGCACTGCTACGAGTACGTCAACACGCAGGGCTGGTTCTGGGACACGTTCGAGCATCCGCAGCGGCTGAAGCTGCTCTATCTCTCCGCCGCCTACCTCAACCAGAACGCCTTCCATCAGAAGCTGACCGGCGATCTCACGCCGCCGCGCATAGAGACGCAGACCGTCCGCGGACTCGACGCCGAAGCGGTCGCGAGCCGCGTCGAGGCGGCCTGCGTGGCGCTCGAATCGCCCAAGGCAATGGGCTGGATCCAGGCCGCGCTCGATGCCGGCCTCGACACCGCGCCCCTGGTGCGCGCCGTCGCCATGGCGTGCTCGCGCCTCGGCAACGATCCGCACAACCAGGAAATCGCCCTGTGCATGCTGGAGGATTGGGCCAAGAACCGGAATCCCCTGAAGAGCCGTCTGCTGCTCGCCGCGGCCCATCACACCGCGCGTCATCGCAAGTACGGCGATCCGCTGGACTGCAGCCGCCGCTTCGGCAAGGCGCTGGGCGTCGTCGAGCTGGGCTGATCATCCGTCGGTCCGCGTCGGCCGCATCGCGCAGCCGCGCGGCGATGCCGCGGCGGCTGTTCCCGATGGCCATCAGGGAACCGAATAGCTAGCCTGCGCGCCATGGCCTACGTCTTCGATCTCGGCAATCCCGCGACCAACGCCAACCCGTTCCCCGAGTTCGCGCGCCTGCGCGCCGAGGATCCGGTGCACTGGTCGCCGGCGATGAAGGCTTGGATCATCACGCGCTATGCCGACGTGAAGCAGGTGGCGCTGAACAACAGGCAGATCTCGGCCGACCGGCTGACCCCCTTCTTCAAGGCCAATCCCGAGTACCAGAAGGGCTCGATCGAGAGCCTGGTGCGCTACCTCAATCACTGGATGGTGTTCCGCGACCCGCCGGACCACACCCGTCTGCGCCGTCTGTTCACCAAGGCGTTCACGCCGACCGCGGTGTCCAACCTCACGCCCAACATCGAGGACATCGGCGCTCACCTGATCGACGGCATGCACGCTAAGGCCAGCCGCGGCGAGCCGGTCGATTTCATCGCCGACTTCGCCTATCCCCTGCCCGCCTCGGTGATCATGGATCTTCTGGGCGTGCCGCGCGCAGACCTGGAGCGCGTCAAGCTCTGGTCCGACGACATCGCCCTGTTCATCGGCACGGCTCAGGTGGCGGGCAACAAATACCTGCGCGCCGAGGCCGGCGCCAAGGCGATGTCCGACTATTTCCGCGGCCTGGTCGAGGCACGGACGGCGGCGCCCACTGCCGACATGATCAGCCAGCTCGTGCTGGCGCGCGACGACCGCGATGCCCTGTCGACCGACGAGATCATCGGCACCTGCATCCTGCTCCTGTTCGCCGGCCACGAGACCACGACCAACCTGATCGGCAACGGCTTCCTCTATTCGATGAAGAACCGCGCGCAGTGGGAACGCCTGGTCGCGGACCCGGCGATGGCCGCCAGCGCGATCGAGGAATGGCTGCGCTACGACGGCCCGTCGGGAGCCTTAGCGCGCGTCGCCGCCGCCGATCTCGAGATGGGCGGCCGCACGATCCGCGAAGGCCAGCGCGTCTTCGCCTTCATGAATTCGGCCAACCGCGATCCCGAGGCGTTCGACGATCCGGAGCGCTTCGACATCGGCCGCGCGCAGAACCCGCACATGACCTTCGGCCACGGCATCCATTTCTGCCTGGGCGCGCCGTTGGCGCGGCTGGAATCGGAAATCGCCGCCGCCCGGCTGGCCGAGCGCCTGCCGCAGATCCGGCTCGAGGGCGGCGAGCCGGAGTGGCACGATTCGCTGATCCTGCGCGGTGTGAAGAGCCTGCCGGTGCGCTTGTGAAAGCGATGATCTGCCGCCAATGGGGCGGGCCCGAAGATCTGAGGCTCGAGGACGTCGAGCCAGCGGCGCTCGAGCCCGGCCAGGTGCGCATCCGCGTGAAGGCGGCGGGCGTGAGCTTCGCTACGACCCTGGTGATCGCGGGCAAGTACCAGCGACGGCCGCCCTTCCCTTTCGCCCCCGGCACGGAAGTCTCGGGCGTGGTGACGGAGGTGGCGCCGGGCTGCAAGCGGCTCAGGGCCGGCGACGAGGTCGTGGCCGTGCTCGACTGGGGCGGTCTTGCCGAGGAAGCCGTCGCGCACGAGGTCAACGTCTTCGCCAAGCCGAAAAACGTCGGCTTCGTCGAGGCGATCCAGCTCGCGATCTCCTACCCGACCTCGGCCGGCGCGCTCACCTGGCCGATGGCGCTGGACGTCCAGAAGGGCCAGACGCTGCTGGTTCACGCCGCGGCAGGCGGCGTCGGCATGGCGGCCGTCGAGATCGGCAAGATTTTGGGCGCGACGGTGATCGCGACGGCGGGCGGCGCGCGCAAGACCGCGTTCGCCAAGGCGCACGGCGCCGATCACGTCATCGACTACACCGCGCAGGACTTCCGCGACGAGGTGCTGAAGCTCACCGCCGGACGCGGCGTCGACCGGGTCTACGACCCTGTGGGCGGCGACGTGTTCACCCAGTCGCTGCGCTGCATGGCGGTCGAATCGCGCATCTGCCCCATCGGCTTCGCCGGCGGCACGATCCCGCAGATCCCGGCCAACATCCTCCTGGTGAAGACCATCGCCGTGACCGGCTTCAACTACGGCTACTATGTCGGCTGGAGCCCGCACGATGCGCGCTTCGAGCAGGCCGCTCGCACCTTCGCGCTGATGGAGCGCATCCGCGGCTGGTGCGAGGCCGGGCTCTGCCGGCCGCATGTCGACCGCACCTTCCGGCTCGACCAGGCGGCCGAAGCGATGCGCGCCCTGCTGGAACGTTCGGTGACGGGGCGCGTCGCGATCGTCATGGGAGCGTGACGGACGCGCCCTGTCAGACCTGACGCTGCCGCAGGAAGGCCGCCCGTTCGGCCTGCGATTCGATGTGGGTCGCGAGCGCCTGCCAGAGCATCTCGACGGACGAGACATTGGCGGCCGCACGGCGCACCAGCACCCGGGCGATCGGTCCGACGTACTGGGTCAGCACCGCCTGCGCCCGTTCGAGCTCCTGCTCGGGCAGGGTCACGCGGCCGCTGCCTCGGCCGCTGCTGTCGCTGAGCGGCGGGCCGCCCGCCGGCGCGGAGGGCCGACGGATGCGCGCGAGCGATGCTGTTTCGCGCAGGAACCGCTCGCGGTCGGCCTCGTCGGGCACCGACAGCGCGAGCTCCGAGCAAAGATCGGCCGGCGAGCGGCCGCGTCCGGCGACCGTCTGCACCAGGATGCGCGCGACCGGACCGACATAGGTCCGGAGCTTGGCCTCCACCTCGGTCAGCAGCGCGGGATCGAGCGGCGGTTGCGGCTTGCGACCGGCGGAGTCCTCGCGCGGCGCCCGCGGCGTGACCACCGTTGTGATCCTGGCCTCGGGCGCGATGCGCGTGCTGTCGGGCGCCGTTTCCCGCAGCACCTGGCGCAGGGCCTCGGCCATGTCGGCGCCGGTGTCGAAGCGGTCCGCCGGATGCTTGCCCATGGCGCGCTCGAGCACGAGCTGCAGGCGCGGCGCCGCCGCGCGCACGTGGGGCGGCAGCAGCGGCAGGCTGTCGTTCTGGATGCGGTGGCTGACCTCGGTCACGTTGCGGCCCTGGAAGGCGCGTTCGCCGGCGACCATCTCGAACAGCGTGGCCCCCGCCGAGAAGATGTCGGAGCGGCCGTCGACGATGTCGTCGCCGCGGCACTGCTCGGGCGACATGTAGGACGGCGTGCCGATCGTGGAGAAGATCGTCGTCGTCTCCACGTTCATCAGCTTGGAGATGCCGAAATCGCCCACCTTCACCCGTTGCTCCGGCGTCACCATGATGTTGCCGGGCTTGATGTCCTGGTGGATTACCCCCTGCTCGTGCGCGCTGGTCAGCGCATCGAGGACCTGCAGCATGATGGGGATGGCGTCCGGAACCTCCATTACCGTCAGCTCATCGAGGAGCTGGCGCAGGCTGCGACCGGCCACGAACTCCATCGCCAGGTAGGGCTGCTCGTCGTGGAGGGCGAAGTCGTAGACCGCGACGATGTTGGGATGCGCACAGCGGGCGGCCGCCTCGGCCTCGCGCCGGAAGCGCTTGATGTAGTCGGCGCGGTCGGCGCCGCTCATCAGCTTTGTCGAGATCAGCTTGATGGCGACGGTCCGGCGCAAGACGGGATCGTGCGCCCGGTAGATATGGCCCATGCCGCCGCTGCCGACCATCTCCTCGACGACGTAGCGGCCGATGTTGGGCGGGATCGGCTGCATGGCTACCGTTCCCGACGGACACCGATCATGTGCCCTCCAGCATCCTCATCGCGTTCTGAAGGCTGCGGTGCATCAGATTGAACGAGCGGCCGAGCGAGGAGATCTCGTCGCCGCCCTTGACGGGGTATTCCGGCACGTCGGTCTTGCCGGCGCTGACGTCGCGGGCCAGCGCGGTGATCTGCTGGATCGGCTTCAGGATGACGAAGTGCATCAGGACGTTCAGCACCACCAGCATCACCACGAACACCGCGCTCAGCGAGCCCACGAAAGCCAGCAACGACCGGTTGGCGCGGTCGAGCGCGACGCTCATCGGAACCGAGACGATCTGCGCCCCGATCACCTCGTTGAGCTGCCATCCGAAACCGTTGCTGTTGCCGTAGAGGTCGACCATGGTCGCCGGCGCCGCCGCCGGCGTCGAGTGGCAGGCAAGACACGCCTTGTCGGTCAGGCGAAACGGCCGGGCGAAGGTCAGGAACGGCCCCGTCGCCGTCTCGCGCAGGCCGACGAACTCGGCGAGCTTGGGATCGTTCTTGAAGGCCTGGATGACGTCCGATTCCCAGTTGGTGGCGCGGTCGGCCGGATTGGTCGGGTTGAGCGCCGCTTCCTTGTACGAGTAGTCGGGGAAGTCCTTCTGCAGCTGACGCAGCACCGTCTGCGCCGAGTAGGACGGCACCGAGTGAGGCAGAAAGCGCACGGCGAGCTGGTCGACGATCAGCGGCCTGATCTCGTTCTGGGTGTAGCCGCGGACAGCCGTGCCGCTGCGCATGATGAGGTTCGCTTCGTTCAGCATCTGACGCCTGGCTTCCTCGATCGTGATCTCCCGGGCGAGGAAGGCCGCGATCGCGAGGCCGATCAGGAAAGCGACGACCATGACCAAGTTGAATTTCGTCCGGAGCCCCACGGCATCACCCCTTGTCTCAATCTCAGTTCTTGACGATCAGCGTACGCTGTTGACGAGCTTGGTCGCCTGTTCGCCGGTGAGACGGCCCGTCATCTCTGCCTTGATCTCGAACTGAAAGCGACGAATTGCAGCGCGAGTTTCGGGCCCGAACGTGGCGTCTATGCGGCCGGAATAGTATCCGAGGGTCGCCAGCGCCACCTGGACCTGCCGCCGGTCCTGATCGGACATGCGGTCCTCGTCCATCATCACCTGCTGCGGCGGCTGGGCCGGCGCGGGCGTGGCCGCCGCCGGGGCCGGGGGTGGCGCGGGTGCCGGGGG
>JAEWIV010000420.1 GCA_023386865.1 Pseudomonadota bacterium | reverse complement strand
CAGCAGGGCGAGCACGGCCGGACGCGGCGGCTCGGCGCCGGTCGGCAGGTCCTCGACCAGGGCGGCCAAGGCGTCCTCCAGCGCGCGCCGGCGCACGATGGCGCGGCGATCGGGGATCTGGTCATAGGGCTTGGCCATTTGCGGGCGCGATACTACAGGCTGCGGGTCCTCTAAAATAGGGACCATGCCCCGCCCCTTCACCCTGGCCGTGTTCACCAAGAACCGGGTCAATCCCGCCTATGCCGCGGCCCGCCTGGCCGCCGACCGGGTCGCCGCAGAAGCTGGCGCGCGCACGCTGCACTTTGTTCCCCAGACGCCGGACGACGTCGGGCAGCAGAAGGCCCTGGTCGGCGAGGCGCTGGCCGCCGTGCCCGACGCCGTGGTGTTCGTGCCGGTCGACGACAGGCAGATGGTGCCCGACCTGGCGCGCTTTGCTGCTGCCGGCATTCCGGTCGTGACCTGCATCAATCGCATGGAGGGCAAGGTCGTAAGCTTCGTCGGTTCCGACGACGTTGCCGTGGGCCATACCGCCGCCAGGGCGTTGTTCGATGCCCTGGGCGGGTCGGGCCGCATCATCGCCATCGAGGGCACGCCGGTAGCGCCGACCAGCCGCGACCGCACTGTCGGCCTGCGCAAGGCCCTGGCCGAGGCGCCGGCGATACAGTTGGTCGGCTCAGGCGTCGGCTACTTCCAGCAGGCGCCGGCGCGCTCGGAAATGGCGCGGCTGCTGGCCGAGCACGCCGAAATCGATGGCGTCTGGACCTCGAACGACGTCATGGCGTTCGGCGTGCTGGAAGCGCTGGCGGCCGCCGGGCGGACGGCCAAGGTGGTGGGCGTCAACGGCCTGCCGGAGGCGATCGACCACATCGAGCGCGGCACCCTGCAGGCGAGCGTCGATTTCAGCGCCTTCACCATCGCCGGAATCGCCGCCCAGGCAGCCCTCCGTCACCTGCGCGGCGCGACGGTTCCGGCCTCGATCATGGTGCCGGCGGCGCTGATCGACCGCACGAACTTCCAGCGCTGGAAGGTGCCCTTCGCCTTGCGGCCAACGCCTGTGTGGGAAGAGATCGTCGCTTAGCGTATTTTGTCAGGCATGCGCGCAAGGCTCCTCACGATCGGCTTGGCATTGCTGCTTGGAGCGGCGACCGCCGTGGCCCAGACGCGGACGACGCCCGCCCCGCCTGCCTCCACGCTCATCGACCTCAACAGCGCCAGCCGCGACGACCTCATGTCGTTGGAGGGTATCGGCGAGGTCCGTGCCGATGCCATCATCCGCGCGCGGCCGTTCAAGGCGAAGACCGAGCTGGTCGAGCGCCGGCTGATCCCCGAGTCGCTATACGACAAGATCGCCGACAAGGTGGTCGCCCGGCCGCTGCCCGGCACGGCGCCGACCCCGACCACGCGTCCGCCGGCCGGCCAGCCGCGCCGCACCTGATGGAAGGGGCGACGATCTATGCGCTCGGCACGCCCGTGCCGTCGCGGGCGCATCCCGGGGCGATTTCGGTCATCCGCCTGAGCGGGCCGCGCGCGGCCGAGGCGCTGATCTTCCTCACCGAGCGGCGGGCCTTCGAGCGCGGCCATTCGGCGCGCGATCCGGCGCTGCCCGAGCCACGGCGCATGGTGGTTCGCGGCCTGTACGATCCCACGAGCGGCGAGACGATCGACCGCGGCCTGGTCGTGTGGTTCGAGGCGCCCAACAGCGAGACCGGCGAGACCATGGCCGAGCTGCACCTGCATGGCGGGCGCGCCGTGGTCAGCGGCGCGCTCGACGCCATCGCGCGCCTCGGCTTCTGCCGCATGGCCGAGCCCGGCGAGTTCACGCGCCGCGCCTTCGAGAACGGCAAGCTCGACCTGACCAAGGCCGAGGCCATCGCCGACCTGGTCGCCGCCGAGACCGATCAGCAGCGCCGCCAGGCGCTGCAACAGATGGATGGCGCGCTCTATCGCCTTTACGAGGACTGGCGCACGCTCGGCCTCAGCACGCTGGCCCATCTCGAAGCCGCCATCGACTTTCCCGACGAAGACCTGCCGGCCGGCATCGCCGACGAGGTCCATGCCGGCATCACCGAGCTGCAGTCCGAGATCGCAGCGCATCTGGAGGATCGCCGCGGCGAGCGCCTGCGCGAGGGCCTGCATATCGCCATCATCGGGCCGCCCAATGCCGGCAAGTCCTCGCTGCTCAACCTGCTGGCGCGCCGCGACGCCGCCATCGTTTCGGAGACTGCCGGCACCACGCGCGATGTCATCGAAGTCCATCTCGATCTCGGCGGCTGGCCGGTGGTGCTGGCCGACACCGCAGGCCTGCGCGAGTCGGGCGACGCCATCGAGCAGGAGGGCGTGCGCCGCGCGCGCGCCCGTGCCGCCCATGCCGACCTCCGCCTGCTGGTGCTCGATGCGACGGGCGACTGGCGCGCCGAGCGCGACAAGTTGGTCGCGGGGATGGAACGGTGGGACAGCGCATTCGACATCGCGGTCGTGAACAAGATCGATCGCGTGCCGGTCGAGGATGCCGATGTCGTTGCCGTGTCGGCACTGTCGGGCGACGGGCTGTCGGAACTCCTGGTGCGTATTGAGCAGGCCGCCGAAAGACTCATGCAGGAGAGCGGCCCGCCGCCGCTCACACGGGCGCGCCATCGCGAGGCGCTGGTCGAATGCCAGGCGTCTCTCGCGCGGGCACTCGATGCATCGGAAATCGCCTTGGCGGCGGAGGATGTACGGCTGGCCATGCGGGCGCTCGGCCGCATCACCGGCACGGTGCGCATCGACGAGCTCCTGGACATCATCTTCCGCGACTTCTGCATCGGGAAGTAGTCCGTCCGGGAGACTACCCGTCCCGCCGGGCCAGCGTCGGCAGCACCTTGTCCAGCGTGATCGGATAATCGCGCACGCGGGCGCCGCAGGCGTTGTAGATGGCTTTGGCGACGGCGGCGCCGGCGCCGCAGATGCCGAGCTCGCCCAGCCCCTTGGAGCCCAGCACGTTGGCGTGGGGATCGAACTCGTCGAGCATCACGGCCTCGACCTCTGGGACGTCGGCGTGGACCGGCACGTGATAGTGCACCAGGTCATGGGTGACGAAGGCGCCGATGCGCGGGTCGACGACGGCATCCTCCTCCAGCGCCGAGCCGACGCCCCAGATCATGCCGCCGATCAATTGCGAGTGCGCGGTCTTGGCGTTGAGGATGCGGCCGGCGGCGAACACGCCCAGCATGCGGCGCAGGCGCACTTCGCCCGTCGTCTGCTCGACGCCGACCTCGGCGAAATGCGCGCCGTAGGCGAACTGTGAGTACTTCTTGTATTCGTCGCCGGGCTTCACGCTGCCCGTTGCCGACAGACCCTGCGCCCCGTCGCCGCTCTGCAGCTTGGCCTTGAGCTTGGTGCAGGCATCGTGGAGGGCGGCGCCACAGCTCGAGGCGCCGAACGATCCGCCCGAACCTGGCGTGTCGGGATAGGAGCTGTGGCCGAGCTTCACCTTTATGTTCTCGACCGGCAGATCGAGCAGCTCGGCCGCAATCTGGGCGAACACCGTATAGGAACCGGTGCCGATATCGGTCATGTCCATCTCGACGATGGCATGGCGCTCGCTTTCCATCGTCACTCTGGCTTCGGCCCGGCGCAGGAAGTTGCCGCGGATCGCCGCCGCGACGCCCAAGCCGACCAGCCAGTTGCCGTCGCGCACCTGGCCGGGGTGGGCGCTGCGCTTGTCCCAGCCGAAGCGGCGGGCACCTTCCCGCAGGCATGGCACCAGGGCACGCGTCGAGAACGGCACCTTCTTCTCCGGGTCCTCCGTGGGCTCGTTCTTCACGCGCAGCTCGATTGGATCCATGTCGAGCTTGATGGCGAGCTCGTCCATCGCCTGCTCGATCGACAGCAGGCCGATCGCCTCGCCGGGCGCGCGCATGGAATCGGCAACCGGCAAGTCGAGTGCCGCGATCTTCTGGCTGGTGAGCCGGTTGGGCGCGGCGTAGAGCGACCGCGTCGCCATGACGATGGGCTCGGAGAACTCGTCGGCCCGCGCGCTTTGCGCCAGCGACTGATGGGCGATCGCGGTCAGCATGCCGTCGCGCTCCGCGGCCAACCGCACGCGCTGGATCGAGGCCGGGCGATGGGTCGTGACGTGGAACATCTGTTGGCGCGTCAGCGCCACGCGCACAGGCAGGCCGAGCTCGCGCGCCGCGAGGGCGGCCAGGATGGCGTCGCCATGGACCGGCAGCTTGCCGCCGAAGCCGCCGCCGACATATTCGGAGATCACCTCGACCTTGTCGGGATCGAGCTTCAGCGTGTCGGCGATCGACTTGTGGGCGCTTTCCACGAGCTGCAGCGCGCTGATCACGGTGAGCTTGCCGTCCTGCCAGGAAGCCATGCTGGCATGCGGCTCCATCATCGCGTGCGACTGGTACGGGGTCTTGTAGATGGCGTCGACCTTGACCGGCGCCGCCGCGAAGGCGCCGTCGAAATCGCCGATCTTGTTCGCCGACGGCGCGCCTGTGGGACTTTTGCCGCCGTCCTGAGCGGCCGCGCTCGCCGATTCGAGGACGAAGGCGCCATCGGCCTTCTCATAGGTGACGACGATGGCCGACGCCGCGGCACGCGCGGTCTCCGCGGTCTCCGCCACGACCAGCGCCACCGGCTGGCCGAAATACTGCACCTTGTCGTCGGCGAGCTGCGGTTTGGGCCGGGCGTGGCGGTCGTCGGCCTTGGCCTGGAACGGCGCCTGCTTGGGCGCGTTTTCGTGCGTCATCACCAGCAGTACGCCCGGCATGCGGCGCGCGGCGTTGGCATCGATGCCGGTCACGCGTCCACGGGCGATGGTCGCGGTGACGATCGAGCCGAACGCCATGCGCTCGGCACGAGTGTCCGCAGCGTAGGCCGCCCTGCCCGTCACCTTGGCGCGGCCATCGATGCGGTCGACGGCTTGGCCGATCACTTGCGCCATGTCAGCCTCCCGTCGCCAGCTCGCCGAGCGTGCGCGCCAAAAGACGCTCGGTCAGAGGGACCTTGAACTCGTTGTGCGCATAAGTCTGGGCCTCACGCGTGGCGGCGCGGGCGGCAGCCTCGAAGCTGTTGGCATCGGCGGATGCGCCGACCAGATCGCGCTCGGCGTCGGTGGGCACCCACGGCTTGTGGGCGACGCCGCCCAGCGCCAGTCGCGCGTCGCGGATCTTCCCGTTGGCCGCATCGACGATCGCGGCCACCGACACCAGCACAAAGGCGAAGGACGCGCGGTCGCGTGTCTTGCGATAGGTCTGCCGGCCGGCGGGCGGCGGAGGCAGATGGACGGCTGTGATCAGCTCGCCGCGAGCCAGGGTCGTATCGCGCTCCGGGTTCTGGCCGGGCAGACGATGCAGCTCGGCGATCGGAATCCTGCGGCTGGCCCCGGCCGGCGTCTGCACCTCGATCTCGGCATGGAGCGCGGCCATGGCCACCGCCATGTCCGAGGGATGCACGGCAATGCAGGCCTGGCTCGCGCCCAGGATGGCATGCATGCGGTTGAAGCCCGCCAAGGCCGAACAGCCGCTGCCCGGCTGGCGTTTGTTGCACGGCATGGCGACGTCATAGAAGTACGGGCAGCGCGTGCGCTGCAGCAGGTTGCCCGCCGTCGTCGCCTGGTTGCGCAATTGGCCCGAGGCGCCGTTGAGGAGCGCCAAGGCCAGCATGGGGTAGCGCTGGCGCACGCGCTGGTCGGCGGCGAGGTCGGTGTTGCTGACCAGGGCGCCGATGCGCAGGCCACCCTCGGGCGTCTCGGCGACGTCGCGCAAGGGCAAGCGAGAGATGTCGACAAGGTGCGTCGGCTGCTCGACGTCGATCTTCATCAGGTCGAGGAGGTTGGTGCCGCCGGCAATGAACGACGCGCCGGGCTGGCTGGCTGCCTGCATGGCCGCAGCGAGGCTGTCGGGCCGCTCATAGGTGAAAGGCCTCATCCTGCTCTCCCTTGTGCATCAAGGATGGCTGCCACGATGTTGGGATAGGCGGAGCAACGACAGATGTTGCCGCTCATGCGCTCGCGGATTTCCGGGCCGTTTGCCTCGGGCGCGGCGGCAAGGTCGCCGACGGCCGATGGTACGCCACGTTGGATCTCGTCGAGCATGCCGACGGCCGAACAGATCTGGCCGGGCGTGCAATAGCCGCACTGGAAGCCGTCGTGCTTGACGAAGGCGTCCTGCAAGGGATGCAGCTTGCCGTCGGCGGCAAGGCCCTCGATGGTGACGATGCTGTCGCCGTCTCGCGACACGGCGAGCGACATGCAGGCGTTCAGCCTGACGCCGTTCACGAGCACGGTACAGGCGCCGCACTGGCCGTGGTCGCAGCCCTTCTTTGTTCCGGCGAGACCGAGATGGTCGCGCAGCGCGTCGAGCAGCGAGGTGCGCGGATCGAGCGCGAGATCGTGCGCCTGTCCGTTCACTGTCAGACGGAGATTTGCCTTCGCGGAGCCAGTGGATCGAGAGGGAGAGGGCATGGTTTGCGCCTGCAATTGACGGCCGAACACCGCCGTCATGACGGAGGCGATACCCAGCACACGGCGGGTCACGGAGAGAGGAGAGCTGGTCATGCCCGGACCAACGGCCGGCTTGCTGCGTCCGTTGCCCGATCTAAGGTGCTTGTCACCGGCGGAACGTCTCGCCGCAGGTGTCGTTTCCCCGTCGGGTCCTGGCCGCGATGTGCGGCCGAACGGCATAGGTTGCATCCTTTGCGCAAAGACAGCCTCGCTACCTATCGCGCCAAGCGTGATTTCAGACAGACCGAGGAACCGTCAGGCAAAGAGGCGGTCGCGGCTTCCAAGGAGCTGCGTTTCGTCATCCAGCGGCACGATGCCACGCGGCTCCACTATGACTTCCGGCTGGAGCTCGACGGCGTTTTTCTGTCGTGGGCAGTCACCAAGGGCCCGTCGCTCGATCCGACGGTCAAGCGGCTGGCGGTCCAGACCGAGGACCATCCGCTCGACTACGGCGACTTCGAGGGCACCATTCCCGAAGGCCAGTATGGCGGCGGCACGGTGCAGCTCTGGGACCGCGGCTACTGGCGCCCGATCGGCGATCCGCGGGAAGGCCTGAAGCGCGGCGACCTGAAGTTTGTCCTCGAAGGCGAGCGCCTGCACGGCAGCTGGGTGCTTGTGCGCATGAAATGGGACCGCAAAGGCGGCAGCGGCAAGAAGACCAACTGGCTGCTGATCAAGCATCGCGACGACGCGGCGCGCGAGGGCGACGAGGACGCCGTACTGCAGGAGAACGATACCTCGGTCGCATCGGGACGCACTCTGGACGAGATAGCGATCGGCAAGGGGCATGCGCCGGCGCCGTTCATGACCGGCAAGCGGCGCTCGGCGGGCGCTGTCTGGCAAAGCAACAAGAAGGGCGGCGGCGAGCAGGCGACGCGCGCTGGAGGCAAGGCCAAGCCGCGCAACGTCTCGAAGATGCCGAGCTTCGTCGAGCCTCAGCTCTGCAAGCTGGTGGAGCGCGCGCCGGCGCAGTCCGGCTGGGCGCACGAGGTCAAGTTCGACGGCTATCGCCTGCAGCTGCGCGTAGAGGACGGCGCCGCGCGCCTGCGCACCCGCAAGGGCCTCGACTGGACGCAGAAGTTTCAGGCCATCGCCGGTCAGGCGGAGAAGCTGCCGGATTGCATGATCGACGGCGAGGCGGTGGCGCTCGATGCCCAGGGCGCCCCCGACTTCTCTGCCCTGCAGACGGCCCTCTCCGAGGGGCAGTCGGACAAGCTGGTCTTCTTTGCGTTCGACCTGTTGTTCGCCGAAGGCGAAGACCTGCGCACCCTGCCCTTGCACGATCGTAAGGCCCGCCTGCGGGAACTCCTCGACGGGCTGAAGGGCAAGCACGCCCGGCTGCAGTATGTCGAACACTTCGAGACGGCGGGCGATGCGGTTCTGGAATCTGCCTGCCGCATGCACCTCGAAGGCATCGTCTCCAAGGAGCTCGAGGCGCCTTACCGTTCCGGCCGCGGCGGCAGCTGGGTCAAAACCAAGTGCCGTGCCGGCCACGAGGTGGTGATCGGCGGCTGGACCAGCGAGGGCAAGCGGCTGCGCTCGCTGCTGGTCGGCGTGCATCGCGGCCATGGCAAGGACCAGAAGCTGGTGCATGTCGGACGTGTCGGCACGGGCTTCAGCGAGGCCGTGATGCGCAAGCTGGTGCCGCGCCTGCGCGAGGTCGAAAGCAAGACCAGTCCGTTCGCCCCCGGCGCCAGCCCGCGCAAGGAGGCCAACATGCACTGGGCGCGGCCCGAGCTGGTGGCCGAGATCGAGTTCGCCGGCTGGACCGGCGATGGCAATGTGCGTCAGGCTGCCTTCAAGGGGCTTCGCGCCGACAAGCCGGCAGAAGAGGTCGAGGCCGAGGAGGCGGTGAAGCCGGAGAAGGCGAAGATGGCCAAGCCGGTCCCGAAAGCCAAACGTCCCAAGTCTTCCGGCGCCACAGCGATCGGCGGGCCGGCGATGGTGATGGGGGTCTCGATTTCCAACCCTCACAAGCCGTTGTGGCCCGACGAGAAGCCGCCCGTCACCAAGCTCGAGCTGGCGCAGTATTTCGAGACCGTGGGCGACTGGATGATCGAGCATCTGAAGGGCCGGCCGTGTTCCCTCGTGCGCACGCCCGACGGAATCCATGGGGAGCAGAAGTTTTTCCAACGCCACGCCGCGCCGGGCACGTCGCATCTCCTGGAGCAGATCAAGGTGCGCGGCGACCGCAAGCCCTACCTGCAGATCGATCGCGTCGAGGGGCTGGCAGCCGTCGCCCAGCTCGGCGCCACCGAGCTGCATCCGTGGAACTGCCAGCCCGATGAACCCGAGTTGCCCGGCCGCCTGGTCTTCGACCTCGATCCCGCGCCCGACGTCAAGTTCAACGAGGTGATCAAGGGCGCTCTCGAGTTGCGCAAGCGGCTGGAGGCGCTGGGACTGAAGACCTTCTGCAAGACCACCGGCGGCAAGGGCCTGCATGTGGTCACGCCGCTCACCTCCGATCCTCGAAGTCCCGATTGGGATGCCGCCAAGACCTTCGCCCGCGAGGTCTGCCGGCAGCTCGCCGAGGACGAACCGGAGCGATACCTGCTGAACATGGCGAAGAGGGAGCGCGGCGGCCGCATCTTCCTCGACTATCTGCGCAATGATCGGACATCGACGGCGGTGGCGCCGCTATCGCCGCGCGCCCGCGAAGGCGCGACCGTATCGATGCCACTCAACTGGTCGCAGGTGAAGGCGGGGCTCGATCCGAGGAAATTCACGTTGCGCAGCGCGCCGGCGCTGCTGAAGAAAAGCAGGCCGTGGGCCACCTATGCGAAGTCAGCGACACCGCTGCGCGCCGCCATCGAACGGCTGATCAAATCCAAGTCGTGAGGACACCATGGCCAAGGCCCGACGCAAGACGACCAAAGGAAGCTCGCAGCAGCGGGCGATGCGGCCGACCTGGGAAGGTCACCTCAGGCTGTCGCTGGTGACCTGCCCGGTGGCGCTCTACACCGCGACGGAGCGAGCCGCCGACGTGCATTTCAACCTGATCAACCCCAAGACCAACAACCGCATCCGCATGCAGACGGTCGATGCCGGCACCGGCAAGCTCGTCGACCGAGCCGATCTCGTGAAAGGCTATGCGGTATCCAAGAACAAGTACGTCCTGTTCGAGCCGGAGGAGCTCGACGCGGTGAAGCTCGAATCGACGCGGGTCATCGACATCGAGCACTTCGTCGACGCCGCCTCGATCGACCGCATCTATTGGGACGAGCCCTACTACCTGGCGCCGGCGGGCAAGACCGGCATCGAGGCCTACGCCGTCATCCGCGCCGCCATGGAGAAGCAGGCGAAGGTGGCGCTGGGTCGTGTGGTGATGCACCAGCGCGAGCGCATCTGCGCGCTGGAGCCGCGGGACAGCGGCATCCTGCTCACCACGCTGCGCACACACGACGAGATCCGAGCGACGACCGAAGTGTTCGACCGCCATCTGCCCAAGCCCGATGCCCGCATGTTGCAGATCGCGGAGAAGATCATCGAGCAGCAGGAGGCGGACTTCGATCCCGGCGAGTTCAAGGACCGCTACGAGGATGCGCTGCGCGACCTTATTGCGCGCAAGGCCAAGGGCGAGGATGTGGTGAGCAGCGCCGAGCCCGAGGAAGAAGAGAAGGTGGTCGACCTGATGGACGCCTTGCGCAAGAGCCTAAAAGGCGGCGGCGGGCCGGCGCGCGACAAGGCCAGCCGCTTCATGGAAGCACATGGCCGGCGGCCAAAGGCGAGGACGCGCAAGAAGGCGGCATCGCGCAAGCGGGCGGCTTGAGCACGGAGCCGCGGACCCGTCTCGACCGGACGGCGATCCATATCGCTGTCGACATGCAATGCCTGTTCGCGGAGGCCACGGAGTGGTTCGTGCCGTGGCTGCCCAAGGTGCTGCCCAACGTCGTGCAGATCGCCGAGAGTCATCCCGATCGCACGATCTTCACCCGCTTCATCCCGCCCGAGGACCCCGAGCACGCCACCGGCGCCTGGCGCGACTACTATCGGCGATGGCGATCGATGACGCGCGGTTGCATCGATCCGCACCTGCTCGAGCTGGTCGAGCCACTGCGCCGGCTGGTCCCACCGGCGAAGGTCTTGAACAAGGCCGTCAATTCCGCCTTCAGCCACCCGAGGCTCGCCCCGTCGCTGCGGAGGCGAGGCGTCGAGACGCTGATCGTCACCGGCGGCGAGACCGATGTCTGCGTGCTTGCGACCGTAATGGCGGCGGTCGATCTCGGCTTTCGCGTGGTGCTGCCCGGCGATGCGCTGTGCAGCGCCAACGATGACACCCACGACGCCCTCATGCGGCTTTATCATGCTCGCTACAGCCAGCAGATCGAGGCGACAACGACGGAGCGGGTGCTCCAGGAGTGGGCGTAAGGGCTCGGAACTCCGCCCTTGCCGGTCACGTTGGCGAGCAAAAGGGCATTTATTTGGAGCGCGCCATGGCGAGAACCGTCAGCGACTTCGTGCTGGCCCGCCTGGGTCAATGGGGCGTCCGACGCCTGTTCGGCTACCCCGGTGACGGCATCAACGGCCTGCTGTCGGCGCTCGGCCGCCGCCAGGAAGGCGAGCTCGACTTCATCCAGGTGCGCCACGAGGAGGAAGCAGCCTTCATGGCCTGCGGCCACGCCAGGTTCACGGGCGAGATCGGCGTCTGTCTTGCGACGTCGGGCCCCGGCGCCATCCATCTGCTGAACGGCCTCTACGACGCCAAGCTCGACCGCCAGCCCGTGGTGGCGATCGTCGGCCAGCAGGTGCGCGCCGCGCTCGGCGGGCACTATCAGCAGGAGGTCGACCTTGCGGCGCTGATGAAGGACGTCGCGGTATTCGTGCAGACTTGCACCGCCCCGTCGCAGGCCCGCCATCTCGTCGATCGGGCCATGCGGCTGGCCCAGGCGCAGCGAGGCGTGGCCGTCATCATCTTTCCCAATGACGTCCAGGAGGCCGATGCCGTCGACGTTCCCGAGCACGCGCATGGCACGGTGCACAGCGGCGTCGGCTTCAGCCGGCCGGCGACGGTGCCGAATGACGAGGACCTTGCGCGCGCCGCCGACATCCTCAATCGCGGCGAGCGCGTGGCCATGCTCATCGGCGCCGGGGCCGCGGGCGCCGTTCAAGAGGTCCTCGCTGTCGCCGACGGCCTGCAGGCCGGCGTCGCCAAGGCCTTGCTGGGCAAGGCGGTGCTTCCTGACGACCTGCCCTTCGTGACCGGCCAGATCGGCCTGTTGGGCACCAAGGCGTCGTTCGAGCTGATGCAGGGCTGTGACACGCTGCTGATGATCGGCTCGACCTTCCCCTACAGCGAGTACCTGCCCAAGGAAGGCCAGGCGCGCGGCGTGCAGATCGACATCGATCCGGCAATGCTGTCGCTGCGCTATCCCATGGAGGCGCCCCTGGCGGGCGACGCCGCCCTGACGCTGCGTGCGCTGCTGCCGCGACTGCGATCGCGGAGCCGCGGCAGATGGCGCGACAGCATCGAGAAGGCCACGAAGAACTGGTGGACGGACGAGGACAAGCGGGCGCATCTCGCGGCTGAGCCACTCAATCCCGAGCTCTTCTTCTGGGAGCTGAGCGACCGCCTGCCCGACGACTCGTCGATCGCGGTCGACACCGGCATGTCGACCACGTTCTTCGCGCGGGCGATCCGGGTGCAGCGGCGCATGCAAGTCGCGATCTCGGGCACCCTGGCGACCATGGGCCCGGCGGTGTCCTATGGCTTGGCGGCCAAGCTCGCCTTTCCGCAACGTCCGGCCTTCATGCTGGTCGGCGACGGCGCCATGCAGATGCTCGGCCTCAACGCCCTGATTACGGTCTCGAAGTACTGGCGGCGATGGAGCGATCCACGCTTCGTGGTGGCGGTGCTGAACAATCGCGACCTCAACATGGTCACCTGGGAGCTGCGCGGCCTCGGTGGCTCGCCCAAGCTGCCCGAGACCCAGGATGTACCGGATTTCGACTATGCCGGTTTCGCCGAGAAGCTGGGCTTCATCGGCCGCCGTATCGCCAGTCCGGACGATGTCGCGCCGGCGCTCGATTTGGCGCTCACTGCCGAGCGCCCGGTCGTGATCGACATCTGTGCCGACCCCAATGTCGTCGCCTTGCCGCCACACGCGACTTGGGAGCAGACGACGAATTTCTTCGCAGCCTTGGCGAAGGGAGATCCCGATCGCCAGGCCGTGTTGAAGCAGCTCGTACGGCAGCTCGCCCTGTGAGGTTCGATGGCTCGTTCGACCACCACTCTCGATCGTCTGCCGCTGGTCGATGAAGACGGCGGTGGCTACACGGTCGTCATCGAGACGCCCAAAGGCAGCCGCAACAAATACAAGTACGATCCAAAGCACGGCGTGATGAGGCTGGGTGCGAGCCTGGCCGAGGGATTGGCGTTCCCGTTCGACTTCGGCTTCTTCCCGTCGACCCGCGGCGACGATGGCGATCCACTCGACGTATTGCTGTTGCTCGATGCAGGCATGCTGCCGGGCTGCGTGGCCGCCGCGCGCCTGATCGGCGCGCTCGAGATCGAGCAGAAGGAGAAACGCAAGCCGTGGCAGCGCAACGACCGCTTCTTCGCCGTGGCCGCCCATGCGCACGGCGACGTGGCGGTGCAGCGGCTGGCCGACCTGCCGGAGCAGTTCATGACGGAGGTCGAGGCGTTCTTCATCCACTACGCCGGGCTCGACGGCAAGCAGCTGCGGGTCGTCCGGCGCAGCGGGCCAAAGCGGGCGCGCAAACTTCTGAAAGCCGGCGCGAAGACATTCAAGGCGGGTGCATGATGCAGGTCCATCGCGAGACCCTCGAGGAAGAGGCCACCCACGTCACCGACGAGGCACGGATGTTGCTGCCCGGCGTGCAGGCCGTGCTGGGCTTTCAGCTCGTCGCCGTGTTCAATCAGCGCTTCGAGGCGCTCTCCGCCGGCGAGCAGGTCGCTCATCTCGCCGCCTTTCTGCTGATGGCGCTGGCCATGGGGCTGGTGATGACGCCGGCGGCCTATCATCGCCAGGTCGAACGGGGCTGCGTGTCGCGGCGGTTCATCGACCTGTCTTCGACCTTGCTGACGATCGCCATGCTGCCGCTGATCGTCGGCGTCTGCCTGGACGCCTATCTCATTGGCCGGCTCATTCTGGACGACCGCGACGGCGCAAGGATCGTGGCCGGGGCCACCGCGTTGCTGCTCGCCTGTCTATGGTACGGCCTTCCGGCCGTCTGCCGCCGTCTTAAAAGCTGAGCGGCCTCGCGGTCGCCGCTGCTACAGTCGGCGCATGACCAAGATCCTGCTGGCCCGTCACGGGGATGTCGAAGGCATTCGGCCGGCGCGTTTTCGTGGCCGGGCCGAGCTTGCGCTGACCGAGCGGGGCCTTGCACAGGCCGATGCGTTGGCCCGCCGCATCGCCGAGCGTTGGAAGCCCGTGGCCGTATTCACCAGTCCGTTGCAGCGGTGCGTGTTGACGGGCGGCAGGATCGCGGCGGCGTGTGGCATCAAGAGCGAGGTGCGTGAAGGGCTGGGCGACATCGACTATGGCGCGTGGCAGATGCGTACCCACGAAGAGGTCAGAGCCGGCAGTCCCGACGCCTACCGGCAGTGGCGGGCGGCGCCGCAGTTCACGCGTTTCCCGCAGGGCGAGTCGCTGCAGGACGTGATGGCGCGGACGAGCGATGTGCTGCGCGAGGTGCTGCTTCGCTATACGGGCCAGACGGTGGTGCTGGTGGGTCACGACAGCGTGAACCGCGTGCTGCTGCTGCAGTGTCTCGACATGCCGCTGGCGGCCTATTGGCGCCTGGTCCAGGACCCCTGCGCCTTGAACGAGATCGACGTCTTTTCCGCGGACGAGGTACGGGTGCAACGCGTCAACGACACGAGCCATCTGGACCAGGTCGGAGGGGATGCTTAAATGGCCCGCCATGCGGGCATTCCCCTATGATGTGATCGTGGTGGGCGGCGGCCATGCCGGTTGCGAGGCAGCGGCGGCGGCCGCACGGCTGGGCGCGCGCACCCTGCTGCTTACCCACCGGATCGAGACCATCGGCGAAATGTCCTGCAATCCAGCCATCGGAGGGCTGGGCAAGGGACACCTGGTGCGCGAGATCGACGCCCTGGACGGGGTCATGGGTCGGGCCATCGACAGGGCGGGCATTCAGTTCCGTACGCTCAATCTCTCAAAAGGACCCGCTGTTCGCGGGCCTCGCGCTCAAGCGGACCGCAGGCTTTATCGAGAGGCCATGCAGGCCCTGCTCGCCGAGCAGTCCGGCCTGGAAATTCGTGCCGATGCGGTTGCAGACATATCTCTGGATGCAAGCGGTGCGTGTGCCGGTGTTCTTAACGAATCGGGCGCAGTGATCGGTGCGGGCCGCGTCATCCTGACAACGGGGACTTTCTTGCGAGGCCTGATCCACTGCGGCGAAGCGCGGATCTCCGGCGGCCGAGCGCGTGGGGATGGCGTCGAGGCACCGTCGACCCTCCTCGCACAGACGTTGCACCGGCTTGGCTTTGCCCTGGGACGTCTCAAGACCGGCACGCCCGCCAGACTGGATGGGCGGACCATAGACTATGCCGGACTGGAGCGGCAGGACGGCGACCGGCCGCCCCGCCCGTTCTCCTACCTGACCGGCGAGATCACGACGCCTCAGATTGCTTGCCACATCACGGCAACGACGCCCGCCACGCACGCCATCATCCGGGCCAACCTGCATCGCGCACCGATGTACTCGGGGGCGATCGAAAGTATTGGGCCGCGCTACTGCCCGTCGATCGAGGACAAGGTTGTGCGCTTCGGTCAGCGGGACCGGCACCAGATTTTCTTGGAGCCGGAAGGGCTCGATGACGACACGGTCTATCCCAACGGTATTTCGACATCGCTGCCGCGGGAGGTCCAACTCGAATTGCTGCGGACGATCCCGGGGCTGGAGCATGCCGTCATGCGCCGGCCGGGGTATGCCATCGAATACGATCATATCGATCCGCGGGAGCTTCACCCCACCCTGGAAACACGCAAGATTCCCGGGCTGTACATGGCTGGGCAGATCAACGGGACCACCGGGTACGAGGAAGCGGCTGCCCAAGGGCTCGTCGCCGGGCTGAACGCTGCTCTTTCCAAGCCCTTTGTTGTCGATCGGGCGGAAGGCTACCTCGGGGTCCTGGTCGACGACCTGGTGAGCCTGGGTGTGACTGAGCCCTACCGTATGTTCACTTCCCGGGCGGAGTATCGGCTGTGGCTACGGGCCGACAATGCCGACCGGCGCCTGACGGCGCGTGGCTTGGAGATCGGTTGCATCCAGGCCGAGCGCCGCCGGATGTTTCACGTGAAACAATCAGCGTTGGCCCATACCCGCCAACTTGCCTGCGGGTTGACTATCACCCCATCGGCTCTGTCCAAGCGTGGCATCTCCATCAACCAGGACGGTGTCCCGCGAACGGCATTGGAGCTACTGGCCTATCCGGACTTCTCATGGGAGCGGTTGGTGGGGCTTTGGCCGGAGCTCGGATTGGTGCCCGAGGATATCGCCGAGCAACTGAGCATCGATGCTCGCTACGAGGGCTACCTCGACCGCCAGCGGGCGGACATTGCTGCATATCGACGGGACGAGGCTTTGGAGTTGCCTGCCGACCTCGACTATTGCGCGGTGGGCAGCCTTTCCAATGAGGTGCGGCAGAAGCTTCAGGCGCACCGGCCGGCGACGCTCGGCCAGGCGGCCCGTATCTCGGGCATGACCCCCGCGGCCCTTGTCGGTTTGCTGAAGTACGTCCGCCGTCGGGCAGCTTGAAGTGGCGTGTGGCGACCCTGGCCGGGATCGCTTCCTGGCGGGAATGCGCGATTTGGGCGTCGATGTTTCACGTGAAACACTCGGACAGCTCCAAGCCCTGGTCGACACCCTGGTTCGCTGGCAAAAAGCCATCAACCTCGTGGGTCGCACAACTATCGAGGAAGTCTGGACGCGTCATGTCCTGGATTCCGCGCAGCTTGTCCCATTGATCCCGGACCATGCACGTCGGCTCGCCGACTTGGGCAGTGGCGGAGGCTTCCCCGGGCTGGCTCTGGCGGCGATGCGCCCGGATATGGATGTGGTGCTGATCGAAATCGATGCCCGGAAGGCGGCGTTCCTGGCCGAAGCCGCGCGGCGGATGGCCCTGAAAAAGCAGCCCCAGGTGGCCATAAGCCGTATCGAGGATGCGCCGGCGGCCCAGGCGGACGTCGTGACCGCGCGGGCCTTGGCACCGCTGGGCCGATTGCTGGGCTGGGCGGACCGCCACAGGACGGATACCGCTATTTGCCTTTTCCACAAGGGAAAGGGGTGGCAGGAGGAACTGGCCGAGGCCAAGAAGGACTGGGACATTCCCTGCCAACCCCTCACCAGCATAACAGACCGTGACGCCGTCATCCTCCGAATCGGCTCCTACGCCCCAGCAGGTGTTCGCGATCGCCAATCAGAAGGGCGGCGTCGGTAAGACCACGACGGCGATTAACCTCGCCACCGCCCTGGCGGCCGTTGGCGAGACCGTGCTGCTGATCGATCTCGACCCCCAAGGCAATGCCTCGACAGGCTTGGGCATTCAAAAAAGTGAGCGCTCACCTGGATCGTATGAATTCCTGCTCGGCTTGGCGCCGCTCGCCGACTGCGTGCGGCCCTCGCAGATTCCCGGCCTTTCGGTGATGCCGGCCTCGGTCTCGCTGGCCGGCGCCGAGATCGAGCTGATCGACGTCGAGCGGCGCGAGCATCGCCTGGCAGACGCCCTCAACGCGCCCGGCGCCGATGCCCGGGATCGCTGGACCACCATCCTGATCGACTGTCCTCCGTCGCTCGGGCTTGTCACCTTGAACGCCCTGGTCGCTGTCGATGCGATCCTGGTGCCGCTGCAGGCCGAGTTCCTGGCGCTCGAAGGGATCGGCGCCTTGTCGAATACCGTGGCGAGGATAAAGAAAAACCTCAACCCCAAGTTGCATATAGCCGGGGTGGTGCTGACCATGGTCGATCGGCGCATGACCTTGAGCCAGCAGGTCGAGGCCGATGTCCGCGCTCACTTCGGCGAGCTGGTGTTCGGCACGACGATCCCGCGCAACGTCCGCATCGCCGAAGCGCCGTCGCACGGCTTGCCGGTGCTGATCTACGACAATGCCTGTGCCGGAGCACAGGCCTACATCCTGTTGGCCAGCGAGTTCATCCGCCGCCGGCGCAATGTCACTGTCGAGGCCACTCATGAGCCTGCCTCCTAAGCCACGCGGCCTGGGCCGCGGGCTGTCCGCCCTCTTGGGCGACGACGAAGTCGCCGCCACCGTGGCGCCCGCGTCCGCGCCAGCCGGCGCGCCCGCGG